>NZ_CVTH01000087.1:0-422188 GCF_900005955.1 Pseudomonas sp. 8 R 14
CGTACCCATTGGTCCATGCCATCCAGCAGCGCCGCGACCACCAGCTCGACCGGTTCGTCATACAGCGTCCGGCAGCGCGGGTCGTCGCCCTTGCCGACGTCGGCAGCGAGGTGTTCGGTGTGCTCGGTGCCGAGGTCGGCCAGGCGCAGGTGGGGCATGCCGGTCACTTCGTAGTAGCGAAGCTGCGGGGTGTCGGTGTCCGGGGGAAGGGGGATGCCTTCGATCACGTCGTGCATCAGTTCGGACTGGCTGTAGACCGTCACGAAGGGCACGCCTTCGGGCATCTGCCGTGGCACTCGGATCACGTCGCCGCCCACTTCGCCGTAGGCCATGCGGCCGGTCATATAGGCGTCGATCAGCGGGGTGTCGTCGGGCATGCGCCATTGCTGGTGGCGGCCCTGGTCGAGATAGTCCATCCAGACCTGCGCGGTGACGGCCCAGCTATTCACATACACGCGCTGCACATCGAGGCCTGCCAGCGGGCTCTGGGCGCCGTTGGTTTTTAGCAGCAACGCCAGTTGTGCGCCGATGCCCTGGGACTGGGGCGCAAACGGATCGGGCGCTGCGCCGCGGGTGAAGTGTGCCGGGTCGTAATAAGTGCCCAGGGGCGCATAGCGGGCAAAGTCGAAGCGGCGCATGAACTCGAAGTTGACGATCCTTCCGTACTGGGCGATCTGCTCGGCTTCGGCTGCCGGGGTATCGGCGATGAACTTGGGATCCACCGCCGGCGCGTTCACATTCAGCGTGTAGCCGACGTACGCGTAGCCGCGCCGCAGCAGATAGTCGCGGGTCAGGATCCAGCCCGCGCCACGCTCGCCGAACCAACTGAACGGTTCGATGACCACCGTGCCATTGAAGCGCGCCGGGTCGGCCGGTTTGCGTATCAGGATACGCGTGGTGTAAGGCGCTTCCAGCAGGGTTTGGCCGGCGGCGTTGATGGCCGGGGCAACGCCTTGCAGGTAGTACTCCTCTTCGACGTAGCCGTACCGGTCGAGGTCGCTGTATTCGGTGCCCGGGCGTTTTGCCGAGGACAGCGGCGGTTTGCCGGAGGGCGGCACGGCGATGGCCGTGGGCATGCGCGGCACTTCGGCGAAGGTGTTGGAGGCGATCAGCAGCGACAGCACGACGCTGATACTGATGGGGATCAGGCGTTCCATGGGTAAAGCTCCAGCAGGGGTGGATGGGTGGCGTCACTCAAGGCTCAGAGATGCCTTGCCCTCGCTGTCGATCACGATCTGGTTGTTCTCGCACACGTATTCTTGAATGGCGTAGTTGGAGCGCTTGTACTCAAACGTAAAGCGATACGGGGTATTGAGTACCTGCGGGTCTTCGATCAGGACCTGGTTTTCCAGGTGATCCGGCCCGCGCAGCCGGATGCGTTCGGTGATCTTCATCGCCGGCCCGTGGGGCACGTCGTAGAAACGCACGTCCGTTCGCACGCGCTGGGTTTCGACTACGAGCGTGTCGCCTTCCCAGTGGCCGCGGGAATGGCCCTGGTACAACGGGTCGAGCTTTTCGCTTGGCGGCATGGCCTGGTCCAGGAGAATCCGCCGCACTTGCTGGAGATACTCGCCGAGGATGATCACTTGCTTGTCATCGCGAATGATCTGGATCGGGAAGAGCGCCGCCATCATCGTCGGCATGCCCTCGGGCAGGCACCTGGAACTGGTGGTGGCAATTGGCGTGCCGGCTGCGTCGGCCACGGCTTCTTTCTTCTTGAGCTCGACGTACTCGGCGGCGTAGGGCGCCTTGAGGTCCATCGGCCCGCCGGGGTGAACCGGGTCATCGGGGTTCTCGCCGAACCAGTCATCCGGGGTTCTTTCCCAGGTGCCACTGATGTCCGGCCGGGTAGCGGCGCTGTGCTTGTCGGCCTGGGTTTTCGCTGCCGTGGCGGCGTTGCTCAGCCCGGCGAATGTCACGAGGACCACACTCAGGACGAGCATGGCGGCGTTGGCGGTGCGTGCTGGTTTCATTGAAATATCTCCGCGTTGCTGGTTTGCCCAGTTCTGTTGTTATCGCACTCGGGGAGGGATGCGTTCAGCCGCCGCCCGTGAGCACCACGTCGCCGATCTTGATCTCCACCAGCAGCCCGCCCGGCTCACCGTTTTTCAACGGCTTGTAGGACACCTCGGCGTTCTCGCCGGCCTTGATCGACTCCGCCGTCCAGCCCGTGCGCTGCAGCGCGTTGACGCTGCCGGTCTCGATCTTGAAGCGCTGGGCCGGCGGGCCGGGAACGTCGACGTAGATCGTGATGTGCGGGTTGGTCCAGGCGAAGCGCTCGACCACACCCTTGATCGTGAGCGTCTGGGTCTGGTCGAACAGCGCGAATGAATGGTGGGCGCTGGCAACAGGCGGCAAGGCGCTGCAGGTGATGAGGGTCAGAAGACAAAGCCCCTGACGGAGCAGCGGGAAGGGGGACAAAAGGGTCATGACGGTGCCTCGGGTTTTTATGGTTCTTATGGGCCCAGCATAGGGCGCGTGCGTTCCGAGGCCGTAGCCCAAAACGGCAACCATTGAAGGCACTCGGACGGTTTTGTGCGGTGGAGACCGTGTGCAACGACGAGTGGGCGCCCCGGCCCGCGCACATGCTGATTTGGGTTACCGCATGCCCGGCCCTGGCCGGAACACTCCTGCCTCGCCTCACAACTATAAAAACAGGAGAGACGTCATGCGCATTCCCCCCTACGCGCCATTACTGTCGCTGGTTGCACTCTGTGCCGCCGGCTCCCAGGCACAGGCCTATACGGTCTACAGCGAAGATGACGGTGCAACCGTTTTGAACGCTGACCTGGGCGCCGGCTTCGGCTGGTTCGGCAGCACCCGCAACTACATCGGCGACCCGCAGAAACGGCCCGGCAGCATGCGCTGGCAGGAGGGCTACGCCAAATATGGCCTCAACGGCACCACCGACAAGATCACCGCCGGTTCCGTATACGGCGGCTTCGCCCTGCTCAGCAGCGGTACATGGGGGGACGGGGACCCGGGGGCGATCACGGCGGGCAATGAGCGCAGAACTGCGGTGGAAGATGCTTTCCTGGGCTGGAGGTCCGGCGACCTGCTGCCGGCCCTGGGCCCGGACGGCGTGGATTTCTCGTTTGGGCGCCAACTGGTCACGGTGGACGGTTTCCTGATCACCGACGATGGCTTCAACCCCGGCAAGGCATTCAGCCCCATCGAGGGCGTGCGCGATGGTCGGTTCGACCGTGGAGGCGCCTTTTACCTTGGGCAGCGCCTGGCGTTCGGCAACACGGCGGTGCTGAAACTGGGCGGCAAGGAGGGGCTGCACGGCAGCCTGATATGGCTGAAATCCGAGAACCCCGGCCAGTCCAAGACCGAGCTGGCGGTAGGCACTGTCGATTACACCACACCCATTGGCTCGATCGGTTCGACCTATATTCACGGCCTGGATGTGGATGAGAAATACGCCTTCGCGGATCGGCTCGAACGCAAGGGCATGAACGTCTACAGCATTCGCGGGCAGGGCAACGCCGGGATTGAAAACGCCGACTTTGCATTCGAGGTGGCTCGCCAGGAAAAACGTTCCGGTTCGCAGCGGGCAATGTTCTTCGACGCCGGCTACACCTTTGCCGATGTGCAATGGCAACCGACCGTCAGTTATCGCTACTCGCGCTATTCCGAAGGCTGGGATTTCCTGTTCCAGGGCGGCTTTCGCAAACGCTACCAGGGTGAAATCGCAGCCAACTACGCCGGCTCGGTGACGTCGAACATGCAGATCAACGATGTGCTGCTCTCTGTCCGGCCCACCGAGAAATTGACCCTGAACGCGATGGCTTTCGACTACCACCAGCTGTCCCGTCGCAATGAGCGGGATTTCGCGGCGCGGGAGGTTGACCTGTTCCTGGATTGGATGGTCACGGATAACGTCACGTTGTCACCGTTGATCGGCCTCTATAAGCCTGAGAAATGGTTCGGTAACGGTGGCGGGCAGAGCGGCAGCGCGTCGACCAACGCGTACCTGCAGTTCATTGTGTGGGTGACGTTCTGAGTCGTCATTGACGGTTGTTGCAGGTCCCGCAGGCGTTGACGTGTCGCGTCAACGCCTGATTCATTCAGAGCATCCGGCGCAGCACGTCGTTGCGCGGATCGCGGTCGTAGAAGCGGTGCTTGAGGGCGCCTGCGACATGCAGCACGATCAGCACCAGCAGCGTGTAGGCGAGGACTTTGTGCAGCCACTGGAACACCGCGAACCAATCGTCATTCTTCGGCAACAGCTCCGGCAGGTTGACCCCGAAAAAGAACACCCCGTCGCTCATCGTAAAGGTGCTCGACATGGAGTAACCCATCAGCGGCACGATCACCAGCAGGACATACATGACGCGCTGCGTCAGGCGTGACAGGAAGCGTTCATACCCGGCCAGGGTTTCCAGCGGCTGCGGCAGCCTGGGGGTACGAAAGCGCACGGCGAGCTGAGTCAGCACCACCAGGAACGTCAACACCCCGAAGGACTTGTGCCACGGGTAATAGAGCTCGAATTTGCTCGCCACCTCATCATTCATGCCGGTCATATGCCAGCCTGCCCAGAGCAGGCCCAGCACCAGTACGGCCCGCAGCCAGTGCAACAGGCGCAGGGACGTCGGGTAGCGATCGATTGTCGGTTGATCCATTGGGTTCATATCAAGCTCTCCAGGGAGCGATGCACGGTGGAATGGCCACCCTCGACGTTGGAGGGTGGCTCGGTCAGGACAGCGCGTGTGCTCAGGCCGGCAGCAGCACGGTGATGACTTTCTCCTCGGTGTAGGCCAGCGCGCCGCTGAACCCGCCTTCACGCCCGATACCGCTGGTCTTGACGCCGCCCCAAGGCAGGTTGGCGTCCAGCGGGCTCCAGCAGTTGATACCGACGGCGCCAGCCTTTACCGCCGCCGCCACACGGTGCGCCCTGGCCAGGTCGCCGGTCCAGACCGTGGCCGCCAGGCCGTAGGTGCTGTCGTTGGCGAGGGCGATCGCTTCGTCTTCGCTGTCGAACGTGATCAGCGTGCCGACCGGCCCGAAAATCTCGTCCCGGGCGATGTCCATGTCGTTGCGGGCGTTGGCGAAGATCGTCGGGCGCACGAACCAGCCTTGCTCGGGCGTCGAGACGCCGCCGGCCAGCAGGGTTGCCCCCTGGTCGATGCCCCGCTGGATGTAACGGTTGACGCGATCGAACTGGGCTTTCTTGGCCACCGGGCCCATCTGTACCCCGGGCTCGCGCGGGTCGCCGACGTTCACTGCGTGTGCGGCCTCGGCCAGCGCGGCGCCGAAACGCTCGGCGAGGCTGCGCTGCACCAGGATCCGCGAGCCGGCGGCACACACCTGGCCCTGGTTGGCGAACAGGCCGAGTGCACAGCCGCGCAGGGCATCGTCGAAGGACGCATCGTCGAACACAATCTGCGGGCTCTTGCCGCCCAGTTCCAGGGCCACGCGCTTGAACAGCACGCCGGCCGTGCGCTGGATTTCACGCCCGGCCTCGGGGCTGCCGGTGAAGCTGATCTTGGCCACATCCGGGTGCTCGCACAGGGCGCGACCGACTTCGTTGCCGTAGCCGGTGACCACGTTGATCACACCGTCCGGGAAGCCGGCTTCCTGCGCCATCAGCGCCAGGTGCAGGGCCGACTGCGGGGTTTCCTCCGAAGGCTTGACCACCACGGTACAGCCCGCCGCCAGCAACGCGGCGAGCTTCCACACGGTGATCATCAGCGGCGAGTTCCAGGGCACGATGGCACCGACTACGCCGACGGGCTCGCGCACCGTGTACGACAGGGTTTTGGTGCCGAAGTAACCGCCGGTGGGAATGGTGCGACCTTCGAGCTGGTTGGCCCAGCCGGCGGCGGCGCGCAGGTTGGCGATCGCGTTGGGCAGGTCCATCCGGCGCGGTTCGACGGGCGAGCGGCCGATGGCATTGGCGTCCAGATCGGCCAGCCGTTCGCTGTCGCGCTCGACCAGGTCGGCCAGTTTCGCCAACAGTCGGCCACGCTGGGCGCCGCCGAGTTGGCTCCAGTCGCCCCTTTCCAGTTGGTGGCGTGCCGCCGCCACGGCACGTTCCACGTCTTCGCGGGTGCCACGGGCGGAGCTGCCATACACCTGCTCGGTCACGGGGTTGACCAGGTCGAAACGGCGACGGTCAAAGGCTTCGCAGGGCGTACCTTCGATGAAATGATTCAAGTGCTCAGTCATGTTGCGGTCCTCGAGTAGTGGGCAGGCTCACGCCTTGAGGGACGCCAGGGCGTCGCCGAAGATGTCCAGGGCCTTGAAGAACAGTTCGCGGGAGATGGTCAGCGAGGGCATCACGCGCATCACGTTGCTGTAGCGGCCGCAGGGGATCATCAGCACGCCATGGTTGAGCAGGTAGCCCATCAACTGGCCGATCTTTTCGCCCGCCAGGGGCGCCTTGGTGAGCGGATCCTCGACCAGTTCGATACCGATCATCAGGCCGCGCCCGCGCACTTCGCCGACCAGCGGGCTGTTGAAGCCGCGAATATGCGCCTGGGCTTCCAGCCCCAACGTGTGGGCGCGGTTGAGCAGGTCGAGTTGTGGATCCTGCAGGATGCTGATGTTGGTCAACGCCACGGCCGCCGACAACGAGTTGGCGGCAAAGGTGTTGGGCATCGAGCCGTCGGGAATCTTGGCCGCCAGGTCCGAACGCATGATCAGCCCGGCCATGGGCAGGTCGCTGCCGATGCCCTTGCCGAAGGTGAGCATGTCGGGCTTCACGCCGGAATGTTCGACCGCCCACATCTTGCCGGTGCGTCCTGCGCCGGATTGCACTTCATCGACAATCAGCAATGTGCCGCTGCGGTCGCAGGCCTGGCGCAGCAATTGCAGGAATTCCGGCGAGGGTGGCACGTAGCCGCCTTCGCCCTGCACCGGCTCCACGATCACGGCCGCCACGTCATCGGCGGCGGTGTAGGGGGTGTTCAACAGGTAGTCGATGTACTCGCCGGCGATCTGCTCGGCGCTTTTGTGGGTGGTGTCGAAGGGGAAACGGTAGGCGTACGGGTAGGGCGCGTGGATCACGCCCCCCATCTGGGCACCGAAGCCCTTGCGGTAGGCGGTGCCGGTGGTCAGCGCGCCCGAGGCATGCCACACGCCGTGGTAGCCGCCATGGAAGGCGATGATCTGGTGGCGTCCGGTAATGCGCCGGGCAAACTTGATCGCGGCCTCCAGCGCATCGCTGCCGCTCTGGGTGAAAAAGGTCACGCAGTCGCCACGCAAGCCATCGGGGGCGATCTCGGAGAGCTTGGCCGCCAATTCGGTGCGCCGCGTGCTGTTGATTTCCAGGGCGTGCATCAGCACTTCGGACTGTTCGCGAATCGCCTGCACCACTTTGGGGTGGCAGCGGCCGACGCTGCTGACACCGACGCCGGCGGACAGGTCAATGTAGGTGTTGCCGTCGGGGTCTTTGAAGGTCGCACCGAAGGCGCGGTCCATGGCCACCGGCATGCGGCCGCCGCCGCGTGCCATCGACTCGGTGCGCGCCGACAGCGCCAGGGCCTCGCGGGTCTTGGGGCCGGGCAGTGTGCCGGAGACAATGTGCGGGGCATCCGCGAAGTGCAGGGCTTGAAAGTTGGCTTCACTCATGACGGTCTCTCTGGAATGTCGATTTAAGTGTGCCGATCATCTCCGCCGCGGGTTCCCGGCCGGTAGCCCGAATCGGCACATGAGACGCGGGCATTCCAGCGCATAAACAATTTGCAGGATGTGACCGATGTGCGAGTATCAAAGGCATCGGCGATCTAAAAACAAGAATGTTGGTAGAGGCACACCCCCCAATGAAAAACCAGACGATCAGCCATTTCCGCGATATCCACGTCCACGCAGCCACCATCCAACAGTGGAGCCAGGACTACAGCCAGCTCACCGCCGGTTCGGCCGAGAGTTCGCTGATGCAACTGACGACGACCGGTTGCCACCTGTTCCTCGAGCAGATCAACCAGCGTGTGGTGCAGAACGGCGTGGCGCCTCGCGACAAGATGTGCTTTGCGGTGCCGATCAATGTGCCCGGCTCGGTTCGCATGCAGGGCCGCGAGGTGGATGACAGCAGCCTGTTCTTCCTCCACGGTGGCGAGGAGTTCATGTTCCATATGCCGATGGGCATGGAGCTTTTGTCCATTACCTTTGAGCGTGAATTGTTCGAAGAGGCGCTGGAACAGACGGCGTCGGCGAAAGAACTCAATCGGTTGCTGCGCCAACCGGTGATAAAGGTGTCGCCCCAGCGTTTCGCCCAGGCCCGGCGTCGATTGCTGGCATTGTTCTCCGAGGCCCTGGTAAACGATGACCTCGACTACACGCGCGAGCGTGAGTCGGCGCTGGAACAAGCCATGCTCGGCGAGCTGCTGCAACTGATGACCGACCCGGCCTGTGACAAGCAGCAGCGCAGCCCCAGTTCCACGCGCAGCTTTATCGTCGAGAAATGTCATCGCCTGGCCACGACCGAAATGATCAACGTGCCCAGCGTGATCGATTTGTGCCAGCGTCTCCAGGTGAGTCGGCGCACGGTGCAGAACAGCTTCCGCTCGGTCGCCGAGACCACACCGCTGAATTACCTGCGCTCAGTGAGGCTCAACGGCGTACGCCGAACCTTGATGTCTACCCGGGCATCCGAGCTGTCGATTGGGGATGCCGCCGCCCAGTGGGGCTTCTATCACCTGAGCCATTTTGCCGCGGAGTACCAGGAGCTGTTCGCGCAGTTGCCGTCCCACACGACCCGCGCCGCCATTACCGGCAACGTGCGAGCCTGAACCCAAGCCTTTAGCAAGATCGGAATCAGCCTGCGTCGTCCGCTCGGGATGTGCAGGTGTTTCGCCGTGGGCGCTTGCGTTACCGATTTGGGATACCGGCACGCTGTCGGGCAGGCATAGGATCGATGCCAGCGTGCAACAACAACGACAAGCTATTCGGTACCGGTCGACAGCCGGCTGCACCGATCCTACAGCGACTGCCTCATACAATAAGGTCAACAGCATGAGTGTATCCAACTCGATCAACAGCTCCACGGAGCTCAAGCGTGGCGCCCTGGGTGTGGGCTTTATCATCTTCTTCGTGGTATCGGCGGCAAGCCCGCTGAGTGTGATCGCCGGCGGCTTCCCCATCGGCATCATGCTGGGTAACGGCGCGGGCACCCCGACGTTGCTGATCCTGGCCTTGCTGGTGCTGCTGGCGTTCTCGGTGGGCTACACCACCATGGCGCGCCACCTGACCAATGCCGGCGGTTTCTACGCGTTCACCGCCCGTGGGCTGGGCGGCCTGGCCGGTGGCGCGGCCGGGGTGCTGGCGATGTTTGCCTATAACATCCTGCAGGTCGGCTTGTACGGCATGTTCGGCGGGGTAGTCAGCGGCACCATGGAAGCCGCCTTCGGCCTGGTGCTGCCGTGGTGGTCCTATTCGCTGATGGCGATGGCAAGTATCGCGATCCTGGGGTATCGCAAGATCGACCTGTCCGCGCGGGTATTGTCGGTGATGGTGATCGCCGAGTACCTGGCGATCCTGGTCCTGGATTTCGCCATTCTCAAGTCCGGTGGCGACAGCGGCATCAACCTGGATTCGTTCAGCAGCCGCCATGTGTTCAGCGGCACGCCGTCAATCGGCCTGCTGTTTTGCTTCGCCGCCTTTATCGGCTTCGAGGCCACCACCATCTACGGTGAAGAAGCCCGGGACCCGCAGCGCACCATTCCGATTGCGACCTACTGCTCGGTGTTGCTGATCGGCGGTTTCTACGCGTTGTCGGTGTGGTCGATGGTGGTGGGCGTGGGCGCGGACAAGATCGTGCCGATGCTGCAGGCCTTGCAGGACCCGACTACGTTTATCTATGGCATGTCCGACCACTTTGTCGGCCCGCAACTGACCCAGGTTATCCGGGTGCTGTTTATGGTCAGCATCTATGCCGGCCTGCTGGCCTTTCACAACGCCGCCGCGCGTTACTTCTACGCCATCGGCCGTGACGGCTTGTTGCACAGCCAGTTGGGCACCACCCATCGCGTGCACCAGAGCCCGCATATGGGCTCGGCCTTGCAGAGCCTGATCTCGGCCGTGGTGGTGTTGATTTTCGCGGCGCTGGATGCCGATCCGATCCTGCAGCTGTTTGCCTGGCTGTCCAACCTGGCCACACTGTGCGTGATACTGCTGATGGCGCTGACCTCGGCCGCGGTGCTGGTGTTCTTCCGGCGCCATCCGCAGCTCAAGGTCGGGCTCTGGCGTGGGCAGATCCTCCCCGGTTTCTCGTGCCTGGCGCTCGTGGCCGTGCTGGTGCTGGCGGTGGTGCATTTCGATGTGCTGACCGGTGCCAGCCAACTGCTGTCCTACGGCCTCTGCGCGATCATTCCCCTGGCGTTGCTGGGCGGTGTATTCCTCGCGGCGCGGCTGCGCAAGGCGTCGCCACAGCGGTTCCTGGCCTTGGGCAGCCACAAGCTTTAAGGCGTGGGCGGTGGTGCCTGCCTGCTCAGCCTGACCAGCAGCGCGTGGTCAAGGCTGTCGAAGGGTCAACCAGGCTGGAATGACCACGCCTGCCGAGTAGGCCCCGCTGGAAATAATCCCGAGGATCAGCCAGCGGCGTGGATAAATCATGGGGGAACTCAATGTTGGAGAGTTGAAAGGCGGCCACCGCAGCTCAGTCAGGCGGCACGCCATTACACGCGGAAATGCCCGACCAGCTGTTGTTGGTGATTGGCCATCTGATGCAATGCGTCACTGGCCTGCGACGCCTCGTGCATGCGCCCGGCGAGTGTTTCGCTGATACCGCGGATGTCGCTGACGCGATGGCTGATATCGTCCACCACGCTGCTCTGCTCCAGGGCCGCACTGGCGATCTGCTGATTCATCTGTTCGATCACATCCACGGCCTGGGAAATATGCCCCAGCGCCACCCGGGTCTGTTGCACCTGGAGCACGCTGCCGCCGGCTTGCTCGCGGCTCAGTTGGGTACTGTGCACCACCGCCTGGCTCAACTGTTGCAACGTTTCGATCACCGTGCGCACCTGTTCGACCGAACTCTGGGTGTTGCTGGCCAGGTGCCTGACTTCATCGGCCACCACCGCAAAACCGCGACCCTGCTCGCCGGCACGGGCCGCTTCGATGGCCGCATTCAACGCCAGCAGGTTGGTCTGTTGCGCGATGGCGCTGATCACGTCCAGTACCTGACCGATCTGGTTGCTGCTGTCGGCCAGGGCGTTGACTTGCTGGAGGGTGGTTTCCAGGCGTTGGTCGAGGGCCTCGATGCTGCGTTCGGCGGTGGAGAACACCGCCTGGCCTGAGCGGCTCGCGTTTTCGGCGGCGGTGGCGGCGTCGGCGGCGCTGTGGGAGTGACGGGCGACTTCCTGGGCACTGGCGCTCATTTCGTGCAGCGCGGTGGCGGCCAGCTCCACTTCGCGGTATTGGCGCTGCATGCCGGCGCTGACTTCGCGGGCAATGCCGGACGAGGTGTCGGCGCTGTCGCGGGTGTCCAGGGACGCGGTCTGGATGGCGCGAATAATCGGCTGCAAGGTGTCGAGGAAACGGTTGAAACCATTGGCCAGGCGGCCCAGCTCGTCGCGTCGCCCGACGGGCAGGCGCTGGGTCAGGTCCCCGTCGCCTTCGACAATGGCATCGAGCAGCTCGGCCATCTTCAGCAATGGGCGAGTCACGCCGTAGGCCGCCAGCCAGATCAGCAGCATCCCAAGGCTGCTGGCCAGGATGCCCAGGCCAAGGTTGAGCCAATTGGACTCACGGCTTTTGTCGTCCAGTTCGCTCTGCATCTGCCGGGCGGACGCCTGCACCCGCGACTGCGGGACCTTGATCTGCAGTTGCCAGGCTGGGGTGCCCGCTGCCGTTTGCACGGATTGGCGGATGTCCAGGGTTTCCCCCGCGACATCGCCGCTGCGTCCCGCCACTTGACCCGAAGCCGACACCAGGGTGACCTGGCTGTCGCCCTGGTAGAGGTCCTGGCTGAGGTTGGCGGCCAGTTTCTGCAAGGTGTCGAGGCTGATGTCCATGCCCACCACGCCGAGCACGTTGCCGTCGACGATCAGGGGGATGGAAATGCTGCTCATCAGGGCTTTGTGGCCTTCCACTTCGATGGTGTACGGCTCGACCACACACACCTGTCGTTGCGCCTGAGGGCAGGCGTACCAGGCGTTTGCCGGTGCGCTGCCGGGGGGCGCAGTGTTGGCGGCGATTTGTGTCTCGCTCAACACCTCCTGCACCAGTTGCCCCGGCTGGCTCTGGGACCAGTACAGCGCAAAGCGCCCGGTTTCATTGCCGGCCAGGGCGCGTTGGTCGCGCCAGTCGGCGTCGCTGCCGGCCAGGGCATCGGGCAGCATGATCACGTACAGGCCGAGGACTTTTTCGCGCTGCCTGAGGGCTTCTCGGGCGATGCCGACCAGGGCTTGACGCAATTGCACGACCGTCAGGCGTCCATTGAGGGTTTGCTCGCGCAGTTGCAGAACCTGCTGGGCGAACCCTTCGCCATACAGCGCGGTTTCATTGAAAAAACGCTCCACCTGTTGGCCATGAGCCACGGCCTGGGCCTGCAAGCGTTCCAGCGCGGCCTGTGTCAGCAAAGCGCTGCTCTGCTCCTTAAGCAGCTTTGCACTGGTTTGATTCTGGTAGGCGCTGGCGCCAATCAGCGCGCCCACGACTGCCAGCAGGCAAAGTCCGCTCAGCAGGGTGATACGCCATTGGAGGGTGAGATGGGTTGGACGCATGGCTGGGGCTTCCTACGGGGGGCGTTGGCTGTGATGGGCGCGTTCTTATTCTTGTTGCGGCATCCGCGCATAGCACGGGTGAGGCTAGGGTGCGGGCATGACAGGCCGGGCGGCTATCCCAAATCGGCAACAGCGCGAGGAGGGATCGGGCGGCCCCGACCTGTTTTGGGGCGGGGCTTTGGATGCTACCGATTTGGGATAGCGAGCCGTTCCAGGGCGGGCATAGGATCAAATTCAGCGCGCAACTAAAACAAAACGCTAACCGGTGCCGATGCGGTGTGGTCGGGCCAACCCTAAAGCGACTGCCTCATACAATAAGGTCAACAACATGAGTGTATCTATCCCGGTCAACAGCTCTACGGAGCTCAAGCGCGGTGCCCTGGGTGTGGGCTTCATCATCTTCTTCGTGATATCGGCGGCAAGCCCGCTCAGTGTGATCGCCGGCGGTTTCCCGATCGGCATCATGCTGGGCAACGGTGCCGGTACCCCGGCTTTGCTGATCCTGGCCTTGCTGGTGCTGCTGGCGTTCTCGGTGGGCTACACCACCATGTCGCGCCACGTGACCAATGCCGGTGGCTTTTACGCGTTCACGTCCCGTGGCCTGGGTGGCCTGGCGGGCGGTGCCGCCGGGGTGCTGGCGATGTTCGCCTATAACATCCTGCAGGTCGGCTTGTACGGGATGTTCGGTGGCGTGGTCAGTGGCACCATGGAAGCCGCCTTTGGCCTGGTGCTGCCCTGGTGGGCCTACTCGCTGATGGCGATGGTGAGCATCGCGATCCTGGGCTATCGCAAGATTGACCTGTCGGCACGGGTGCTGTCGGTGGTGGTGATCGCCGAGTACCTGGCGATCCTGGTCCTGGACTTCGCCATCCTCAAGTCCGGCGGCGACAGCGGCATCAACCTGGACTCGTTCAGCAGCCGTCATGTGTTCAGTGGTACGCCGTCAATCGGCTTGCTGTTCTGTTTCGCCGCCTTTATCGGCTTCGAGGCAACGACCATCTACGGTGAAGAGGCCAGGAATCCCAAGCGCAGTATTCCGATTGCGACCTACTGTTCGGTGTTGCTGATCGGTGGTTTCTACGCGCTGTCGGTATGGTCGATGGTGGTGGGGGTGGGGTCGGACAAGATCGTGCCGCTGCTGCAGTCCTTGCAGGACCCAACCACGTTTATCTATGGCATGTCCGACCACTTTGTCGGCCCGCAACTCACCCAGATTATCCGCGTGCTGTTCATGGTCAGTATCTATGCCGGGCTGTTGGCCTTTCACAACGCCGCCGCGCGTTACTTCTACGCCATCGGCCGCGACGGTCTGTTGCACAGCCTGCTGGGCACCACCCATCGCGTGCACCAGAGCCCGCATATGGGCTCGGCGTTGCAGAGTTTGATCGCTGCGGTCGTGGTGCTGATATTTGCCGCGATGGATGCCGATCCGATCCTGCAACTGTTTGCCTGGCTGTCCAACCTGGCCACGTTGTGCGTGATCCTGTTGATGGCGCTGACCTCGGTGTCGGTGTGCGTCTACTTCCATCGGCATCCCGAGCTGAAGGTCGGGCTGTTGCGTGGACGGATCCTGCCCGGTATTTCGTGCCTGGCGCTGGTGATGGTGCTGGTGTTGGCGGTGGTGCATTTCGATGTGCTGACCGGTGCCAGCCAACTGCTGTCCTACAGCCTCTGCGCGATTATTCCGGCGGCCTTGATCATCGGCATCGTGCTCGCCGCGCGACTGCGCAACAGCTCGCCGCAACGCTTCCTGGCCTTGGGCAGCCACAAGCTTTAAGGCCCTCGCGTTTTTATCGCTCGACTAACCAGACAATCGCAGCCTGCCGTTGCTCGGCATGGCGCGCCAGCGTGTGAAAGGAAGGTTTCAAATGCACAACTATAAAATGCTCATCGATGGGATCCAGGTGGCCGGTGAAGAAGGCCGGTTCGATGTGATCAACCCGGCCACCGGGGCCGTGTTCGCCCAGTGCCCGGCCGGTTCCCTGGGGCAACTCGACCAGGCGGTGAACGCCGCGCAGTTGGCCTTCAAGAGCTGGCGCCACAGCAGCCACCCTGATCGCTGTGAACGTTTGTTGGCGATTGCCGCCGATATCGAGCAGGAGGCCCCATCACTGGCCCGGCTGATTGTGCTGGAACAGGGCAAGCCGCTGGAGCTGGCCTTTTCCGAGGTCATGGGCGCCGCCGCCTGGACCCGCTACGCGGCCGGGCAGGAAATTGCGGTGGAACGGGTGGAAGAAACGCCCACCCAGCGCATTGAGCTGCACCGCAAACCCTTGGGCGTGGTGGCGTCGATCACCCCCTGGAACTGGCCGTTCATGATCGCCGTCTGGCACATCATGCCGGCGCTGCGTGCCGGCAACTGCGTGATCAGCAAACCGTCGAGCCTGACGCCGCTGAGCACCCTGGGCCTGGCCGACATCATTGCCCGGCATGTGCCCCGTGGCGTGATCAACTGCGTGACCGGCGAGCAGGGCTTCGGCAGTGCGATCACCTCGCACCCGGGGATCCAGAAGATCGTGTTCACCGGTTCCACCGCCACCGGGCAAAGCGTGATGCGCGGTGCCGCCAGCAACCTCAAGCGCCTGACCCTGGAACTGGGCGGTAACGACGCCGCCATCGTGTTGCCCGGCACGCCGGTGGAGGCGGTGGCCGAGGCGATCTTCCAGGCGGCCTTTCTCAACATGGGCCAGACCTGTGCTGCGCTCAAGCGCCTGTATATCCATGAGTCGCAGTACGAGGCTTTTGCCGACGCGCTGACGCATATTGCGGCGCGCCAGGTCGTGGGCGACGGCCTGGACGCCGGTGTCACCTTCGGGCCGGTGCAGAACCTTGAGCAACTGGAACTGGTGGAAGCCCTGGTCGATGACGCACGTGCCAACGGTGCGCGGGTGTTGTGCGGCGGTGCGCGTCTGGACCACCCCGGGTTCTTCTATCCGCCCACCCTGGTGGCGGACGTGACCGACGGCCATCGCCTGGTGGACGAAGAACAGTTCGGCCCGGTGTTGCCGTTGATTGCCTACCGGGATGTCGAGGATGTCCTGAAGCGCGCCAATGCCGGTGACATGGGCCTCGGCGGCTCGGTCTGGGGGCCGGATGTCGAGCAGGCCCAGGCCTTGGCCAGTCGCCTGGAGAGTGGTGTGGCGTGGGTCAACTGCCACGCTCAGATCCAGCCGAACACGCCGTTTGGCGGCAGTAAGATGTCGGGGTTCGGTGTCGAGTTCGGTCTGGAGGGGCTGCTGGAGTTCACGGGGCAGCAACTGTTGTTTGTGCGCAAGCAGGCTGTCGAAGAAGGAGTTTGAGCCATGCGTTATCTATCCCGTCATCCCGTATTCGGTTGCACGCTTGTGTGCACCCTGGCGCTCGGCGCTATCAGTCAGGTGCACGCTTATGAGCTGTACAGCGATGAGAGCCGTCACCTCAACGCCGACATGACCGCGGTGTTCGGTCAGTTCAACAGTCGCAAGAACTACGATGGCACGCCGGGCGGCTCCAGTTGGCGTGAAGGCTTTATCAAGTATGGCTTGAGTGGCGACCAGGCACTCGGCGGCATTGGCCGCGCCTACGGGGCATTTGCCCTGGTCAGCTCCGCCACGTGGGGCGATGGCGATCCGGGTGGCAACAGCCTCGGCACCGAGCGCACCACGAAGATTGAAGACGCCTACCTGGGCTGGCGCTCCGGCGATCTGTTCCCGGCGCTCGGTCAAGACGGCGTGGATATTTCCGGCGGGCGCCAGGTGGTCAAGGTCGGCCGAGGGTTCCTGATCAACGACGATGGGCTGAACCCGGGCAAGGGCCCGGCGGATGGCACCTTGAACCGTGGGGGCGCCTACTACCTGGCGGCCCGGCACGCGTTCGACCAAACCGCGGTGGTGCGCCTGGGGGGGCAGGATGGCCTGCACGGCAGTGTGCTGTGGCTCAAGTCCGATAACCGTATCCAGGCCGAAACCGTACTGGCCGCCGCGACCCTGGACTACACCGCCCGGCCGGGGACGCTCGGCTTGACCTGGGTGCACGGCCTGGACGTGAACGATCAATGGGCCAGCGACTTTCAACGCCAGCGCAAGGGCATGAATGTCTACAGCGTGCGCGGTGAGGGCGATGCGGGCATCCCCAACGTCAGCCTGGCCTTCGAGTACGCCTGGCAGGACAAGGACGCGGGGCCAGAAAAAGCCTGGTACGGCGAAGCGGGCTACACCTTCGCCGATATCGCCTGGGCGCCCAAGGTGACGTATCGCTACACCCGCTATTCGCAGAACTGGGACGCACTGTTCACCGGCCAGAGCACGGGCTACGGCACCTGGTTCCAGGGCGAAGTGGCCGGCAACTACGCCGGGCCGTTCAACACCAATACCCGCATCCACCATGTCGGGCTGAAGGCAACCCCACTGGAAAACCTGAGCCTGGGCGCGCTGTATTTCGACTACGCCACCGTGCGCAAAAGCAACGCGTTGAACCTCGATGGCCGTGAGTTGGATGTGTATGCCGAGTGGGCGGTCAACCCGCACTTGATCATCACCCCGCTGGTGGGGCTGTACACACCCAGGCAGGACGCGACCACCGGGGGCAACCAGGTCGGCGGCAACGGCACCAACCTGTACAGCCAGTTGACGGTGGCCGTGCCGTTCTGAGCATGACGCCTAGGGGGCGGCGTGGCTCGGCGGGTTGCGCATGTTTTCGGCAATCCGCCGGGTGGTGTCCATGACCATTTCGATCACGGTTTCCTGGCGCAGCAGCTTGAAGTTCTGGGTGGTGCCGACGGCCGACAGGCTGCCGACCACCTCGTCGAGGTCCGCCTGGATGATCGGCGCAGCGATACCGGTCAGGCCCAGGTTGAGTTCGTCGTGGGTCAGGCAGTAGCCGTCCTTGCGGATTTTTTTCGCGGCCCTGGAGAAGCCCGCCCAGTCATACGGGCTGTCCGGGTCGTTGGCCATGTGCTCGTCGAACAGGCGTTGCAGGCGGCGTCCTTTCTGGAAGGCGATCAAGACCTTCGATTGTGCCCCGCGGAAAAACGGCAACGGTTGCCCGCGCCCGAACGCGAAGTGATAGGTGTCGGTGGGTTCGGCGATGTAGGTGTTGATGATGCGACCGTCGTAAAACACGCTGGCGAACACCGCCAGGCCCGTTTGCGCCGACAGCTCGTGCATCAGCTCGCGCCCGGCGAGAAGGATCGGGTCGTACTGGCGCATCATCCAGTCCAGCTCGATGACCCGCGGGCCCAGGCCGTAGCTGCCGGCGTCCACGCGGGTCAGCAGGCCGGCGTCACACAAATCCTTGACGTAGCGGTACACGGTCGCCCGTGACAGGCCCATGCGCTCGGCAATGGTGTCGGGGTCGATCTTCAGCATTTGCGGACCGAACAGGTCGAGGATGCTCAGCAATTTGCTCAGGCTGCTCATTGTGTTCCTAAAAGAAAGGGAAGGGCGCTTGTGGCGGCCCCACGGGGAGCCGGTTGCCCAAGCGCTGGCGCAACACTACCGCAGTGAGAGAAAAACGCAATCGCGGGTTAGCTTTTGAGGCTATTAAAATCTCATTAATCTCATTAAATGAGAAAAACACTAATAAAATGCTTGTTGGTTGCGGATTTGTATGTGATAAATCTCAGCACTGCAAATGCTCAAGCAAGAGGGCTGAAAATGAATGGTGCGCAACTGATAGTGAATGCGGCAGCGGCAAGCGGTATCGAGTACTGCTTCGCCAACCCCGGGACCACCGAGATTCCCCTGGTGGCTGCCATGGCCAGCGCACCTGCTCTCAAGCCGGTGTTGTCGCTGTTCGAAGGGGTCTGCACGGGGGCTGCGGACGGCTATGGCCGGATCGCCGGCAAGCCGGCCATGACCCTGACCCACCTGGGGCCGGGCTTTGCCAATGGCATCGCCAACCTGCACAACGCGCGTCGGGCCAATACGCCGATCGTCAACGTCATCGGCGATCACGCCTCCTGGCATGTCAACTACGATCCGCCCTTGGCCAGCGACATCCAGGCCCTGGCCGGCACCGTCTCTGGCTGGGTGCGCACCTCGCGCACCGCTGCCGGTATCGGTGAGGATCTGCAGGAAGCCGTGCGTGCGGCCTGGCAGGCCAAAGGCCAGATCGCCAGCCTGATCCTGCCCATGGACCTGCAGGCCCACGCAGTGACCCATAACGGTGTATTCGCACCTCTGCGCGCGCCGGTTCGTCGGTTTGCCGGTGACCGGGTCGAAACCGTGGCGCAGGCATTGCGTGACGGCAAGCGGCTGGTGTTTATCGTCGGCGATGAGGGCTTGTCGGTCGCCGGCCTGGAAGCGGCGGGACGCCTGGCGCAACTGCCCGGTGTGCGCCTGTTTGCCGAGACCTTTCCGCGCCTGAGCTACCGTGGCGGTGGCTTGCCCGACCTGGATCGCCTGCCGTATTTCCCTGAAGTGGCGATTGAAATCCTTGAGCAGTACGACCTGGTCATCTGTGCGGGCGTGCCGGAGCCCATCAGTTATTTTGGCTACGAAGGCATCCCGTCGCGCCTCGCCGAGCGTGAGCGCCTGCTGAGCCTGGCCGAGGTCGGTGACGATGTCGCCGGCGCGTTGACGGCGCTGGCCGATGCCCTGGCTGCACCGGCCTACGTGCCGACGCCGGAGGGCATCGAACTGCCGCCCGGCCATGCCGAACTGACACCGCAGTCCATTGGCCAAGTGCTGGCCGCGTCACTGCCCCACGACAGCATTGTCTCGGTCGAGGGCGGCACCTGCGGCTACCCCTTCTTTACCGCCTCCGCCAACGCCGCGCGGCATCGGGTATTGACCAATACCGGTGGCGCGATCGGCCAGGGGATTCCGGTGGGCTTCGGCGCCGCTTTGGCGGAACGCGGCAATAGCGTGTTTTGCCTGCAATCCGACGGCAGTGCCCAGTACACCATCCAGACCCTGTGGAGCATCGCCCGCGAGCAGTTGCCGGTGGTGATCCTGATTGCCGCCAACCATCGTTACGCGATTTTGCAGAACGAACTGCGCCGTTTCGGCATGACCGAAATGGACCCCCAGGCCCTGCGCCTGACCGTGCTCGACAACCCGCGTATCGACTGGAAGGCCCTGGCCAAAGGCTACGGAGTACCGGCCTGCACGGTCCAGACCAATGCCGAACTGCAACGGGCCCTGGCCAATGCCAAGGCCGACCGTGGCCCTTGCCTGATCGAAATGGCGCTGTGAAGGAGTCGACTATGCATCCGCTCGAATTATTACCTGCCGTCCAGGCGTTCCTGGCGCAGCCCGGTCGTCTGTTCATCGGCGGTATCTGGCAGGACGCCGCCAGCGGTCGCCGTTTCGCCGTGGAAAACCCGGCCACTGAACAGACCCTGACCGAAGTCGCCCAAGGCGATGAACGCGATGTGAATGCGGCCGTCGCGGCCGCCCGCGCAGCCTTTACCGGCACGTGGGCCTTGCAGTCACCGGCGCAGCGCGGCCTGTTGCTGTTTCGCCTGGCCGATCTGTTGGACCAGCACCGCGAGGAGCTGGCGCAGCTGATCACCCTGGAGAACGGCAAGCCTATCGCCAACGCGCGCGGTGAAGCGGCCAGCGCGGCAAACATCATTCGCTACTTCGCCGGCTGGCCCACCAAGATCGAAGGCAGCACGCTGCCCGTATCCCCGGCCAGCGGCGCGCCAATGCTCAACTACACGTTGCGCGAACCGGTGGGGGTCTGCGCGCTGATCGTGCCGTGGAACTTCCCGTTGACCATGTGCGTGTGGAAGCTCGGCCCGGCGTTGGCCACCGGTTGCGTGGCGGTGCTCAAGCCCGCCGAGCAGACCCCGCTGGTCGCGATCCGCCTGGTGCAACTGATCGAGGCCGCAGGTTTCCCCGCCGGCGTCGTCAACCTGATCACCGGCCTGGGTGCCGACACGGGTGCACCGCTGGCACAGCACCCCGACGTGGACAAGATCGCCTTTACCGGCTCGACCCAGGTTGGGCGGCTGATCGCCCAGGCGGCCACCGGCAACATGAAAAAGGTCTCGCTGGAACTGGGCGGCAAGTCGCCGAACATCATCCTGCCCGACGCCGACATCGTGCGCGCCGCCAAGGGGGCTGCCGATGGGATTTTCTACAACCAGGGCCAGGTGTGCACGGCTGGCTCGCGCCTGTATGTGCACGCCAGTGTGCTCGACCAGGTGCTCGAAGAATTGCAGCGCCATGCCGCCGCCTATGTGCTGGGTAATGGCCTGGACCCGGCCAACAGCATGGGGCCGCTGGTGTCCGCGCGGCAGTTGAACACCGTCAAGGGTTACCTGCAGCGGGGCCAGGAAGAGGGCGCCGAACTGATCTGCGGCGGCGGCCGTCCCGAACACCTGGAGCATGGGCACTTCATTCAACCGAGCGTGTTTCTCGACCGTGCCGAGCGCGCCTGCGTGGCCCGCGAAGAAATCTTCGGCCCGGTACTGACCGTCATGAGCTGGACCGACATCGACGACCTGGTGCTGCGCGCCAACGATTCGCCGTATGGCCTCGCAGCCGGCCTGTGGACCCGCGACCTGCGCTCGGCGCACCGCGTGGCGGCACAGCTCAAGGCCGGCTCGGTATGGATCAACTGTTGGAACGTGGTCGATCCCTCTTCACCGTTCGGTGGCTACAAACAATCCGGCTGGGGCCGGGAAATGGGCAAGAACGTGATCGATGCCTACACCGAGACCAAAAGCGTGTTTGTCGATCTGGCCTGAACTGAATAATCACACGAGGTAATTGCTATGGATCTGGAATTGAAAGGCCGCGTGGCCATTGTCACCGGTGGCGGTATGGGCATCGGCAAGGAAGTCGCACGTTTTCTCTCCGAGGAAGGCTGCAAGGTAGTGATCTGCGCACGGCGCATGGCGTTCCTGCAGCTGGCGGCCGAAGAGATCAGTGCACAGACCGGCAATGAAGTGCTGCCGCTGTTCTGCGACACCAATGACATGAAGGCCGTGTCGGAGATGGTCGAGGCGGCGCACAAGCATTTCGGCCGCATCGACATCCTGGTCAACGGTGCTGCGGCGCCGTCCGGTGTGGTGCGCAATGACATCGAACACGCCGGCGACGATGAGCTGCTGTCGGACCTCAACACCAAGGTAATCGGCTACTTCCGCTGCGCCAAGGCCGTGACCCCGCACATGAAGGCGGCCGGCTTCGGACGCATCATCAACATAGGCGGCCTCACCGGGCGCAGCAGCAAGGTGCTTTCGGGCATGCGCAACCTGGCGATCGCACACATGACCAAGACCCTGTCCGACCAGCTCGGCCCGTCGGGGATCACGGTCAACCTGATCCACCCGGGCGTGGTGGACACCCCGCATATCCAGGAGCTGTACGACCGCGAAGCCGTCAAGCAAGGCAAGACCGCGCAGCAGGTCGAGCAGGCCTACATCGACGCGACACCGATTCGCCGCACCCTCGCACCGATTGAAATGGGCTGGCTGATCGGCTTCCTGGCATCGCCAAAAGCCGGCGCAGTGACGGGCGAATCCATCGGCATCGACGGTGGCTTGACCCGTGGCATCTATATCTGAGGAGCATCTGTGATGAGTAACGGAACCCTTTTGGTCGCCACCGTCGGGCAAGCGGTGATCCGCAGTGCCGACGATGGCCGTACCTGGCATCGCCTGGGCCTGGGGCAAGACCTTGAGTTCGATGCCATTACCCGGTCGTTGAGCCTGCACCCCGACGCGCCCGAGGTGATCTACGCCGGCACGGACGTGGGCTTGTGCGTCAGCCACGACACCGGCGGCCATTGGCGGCGGGTCGATTCGCCGTTCAACGGCGAGACGGTGTGGAAAGTCGCCGTCGACCCCCAGGACGCCAAACGGATCTTCGTCGGCACCGGTGCACCGTCACGCGCCGTGTTGTGGCGCAGCCTCGACGCCGGCCTGAGCTGGGATCGCGCGCCGGTGGAAATCCCCGAGTTCTGCGATGGTGTCAGCCGCCCACGCCTGCTGGCCTTCGCCTATGACCCCACTGACCGCAACCAGTTGTGGTTCGGCCTGGAAGAGGGCGGGCTGTTCCATTCCCGTGACGGCGGCGACAGTTGGACCCGCGTCGACGACCGGCTGCTGTGGGACTACAACTCCGACGTCCACAACATCCTGGTGCTGCCCAACCACGGCGAGAAAGTCATTGTGGTGGTCTGCGTCAATGCGGTGTACCGCAGCCTGGACGAGGGGCTGACCTGGACCGGCATCATCGGTCGCGAAGCCTTCGGCCTGTACTACATCCGCGCCATGAACGCGCCGTTGGGCACGCAGAACGAGCTGTACCTGAGTATTTCCGATGGCACCCCCGGCACCACCAGCAAGATCCTGGTGTCCCGTGATGCCGCACTCACTTGGAACGTGCTGCCGCTGCCACAGCAGCCCAACTCCTGTGTCTGGGCGATTGCCTTCAACCCGGCCAACCCGCGACAGATCGTGGCGGGCACCAAGTACGGGCATTTGTTCACCTCCGACAATGGCGGTGACGGCTGGCAGAAGCATTGGCGGGAATTCAGCGAGATCGCTGATGTGCTCTGGACGCCTGCGGTTGCGCAGATCAAGTCCGGGCATCAATCCATCGTCAAAAAGCACTGAGGGATAACGCCATGAAGATCGAGATCCTGCGGACTCACTTATCGCTGTGGGTCAGTGACCCTGACGTGTCGGCACGCTGGTACGCCGACATCCTGGGCATGCACGAAAGTGCCCGGGGCGAGAGCTGGGTCATGATGGCATTTGGCGGCAAGCACCACGACATCGCCCTGATTCGCGCCGACCCCGGCGCCCATCAAGGCGGGTTGGGCCTGCAGCACTACGGCCTGGAAATCGCCGGGGACATGACCACCCTGCGCCAGCTCTACGGCATGTTGCTGGGCAAGGGCGTCGAGGTGGTGAAGATCACCGATCACGAGATCGGCCATGGCGTGTATTTCAACGACCCCGACGGCAATCGCATGGAGTTCTTCCTCGAGACCGAACACGACGATGCGCGCGGCAAGGCCCGGTTCAAGGCCGCCGGCGCGCCGAGCCGACATTTCAACCTGGATCCACTCGACCCACTTTGAGGCAACCCTGATGAAAACCGCGAATTTTGCTACGTATCACATCCGCAAATGGTACAGCTTTGTCGAAGAAACCCTGGCCAACGAAACCGGCCAGCTGGCCGATGGCGAGCCCCTGTTCAAGTACGCGATCGCCGCCGTGATCGCCAACCCCTATGCCGGTCGCTACAGCGAGTCGCTCGCCGAACTGGTCGACCCATCGCCGTTGCTGGGCGAAGAGTTTGGCCGGCGCATACAGGCACTGGCCGGTGCCCATGAGATTGTCAGCTATGGTAAGGCGATCCTGGTCGGCAGCGCGGGCGAATACGAGCACGGCAACGCGTTCCTGACCAACCCGGCCGCCGATCCGATTCGCGTCGCGCTGGGCGGTGGCAAGTCGTGGGTGCCTTCCACCGGCAAGCGCGGCGGCCCGGGTTCGACCATTGACGTCCCCCTGGCGCACAAGGATGCGCTCTACGTACGTTCCCACTACGACAGCATGTCGCTGATGTTCGGCGACGGCCCCGCGCCGGACGAAGTCATCGTGATCTGGGCCTTCGCCACGCGCGGGCGCCTGCACGCACGGCTGGGTGGCCTGCGTGCCGAAGACATCCAGGGCGTTGACGGGCTGCACTGATGACACGCGTGCGGCCTTGGCAACGCCGGTTTAAAACCACAACAAGAAAGCGGTGAACAGCGATGAAGCAGGAGAAGACCCAGGTTGTGATTGTCGGGGGCGGGCCCAATGGGATCACGGCCGCGCACTATATGGGGATGTACGGTATCGACTGCGTCGTCCTTGAGCTTGCCGACTGCATACTGCCTTACCCACGCGCGGTGGGCATGGATGATGAAGCGCTACGCGTGTTGCAGGCGATCGGCATCGCCGAATTGGCAGTGCGTGACATGATCTGCGATGTTCCACTGCGTTATTACAACGCGCGGGGCGTGTGTTTTGCCGAGGTCAAGCCAAGTGCCGCGCAGTACGGCTGGCCGATGCGCAACATCTTCATGCAGCAGTTGCTCGAAGGCACGCTGCGCGAAACCCTGGGGCAGCGCAGCACTGTGGTGTTGCGCCAGGGGCATGAAATGCTGGAGCTGGAACAGGATGGGGAGGGCGTGACCTTGCAGGTCCGCGATGCCCAGGGCGAGGTGTATCAGCTGAGCGCCGATTACGTGATCGGCGCCGACGGCGGGCGCTCCACCGTACGCAAAAAGCTGGGCGTCGAACTGCTGGGGTTGACCCATGCGCGCAAATGGGTGGTGGTCGATACCGCCAATGACACCCTGGATGCGCCTTACACCGCCCTCCACGCCGACCCGCAGCGGCCCTTCGTGTGCATTTACCTGCCGTACCAGCAGCGGCGCTGGGAGTTCATGCTGATGGAGGGCGAGGACGAGGCGAAGATGTGTGACGAGAACACCATTCGCGACCTGATCCGTGGGCATATCGGCGACGCCGTGGACGCGCTGAATATCATCCGTATCCGCGCCTACACCCACCATTCGCGCGTGGCGGCGCGGTTTGTCCAGGGGCGTGTGGCACTGGTCGGCGATGCCGCGCATATATCGCCACCCTGGGCCGGGCAGGGCCTTAATTCCGGGTTGCGCGACGTGGCCAACGTGGCCTGGAAACTGGCCGCGATCATCCAGGGGCGTGCGGCCCATGGGATCCTTGCCAGCTACGACCAGGAACGTCGCGGACACGCCACCGAACTGGTGGCCCTGGCCGACAATATGGGCACGGTACTGGGGCTGACCAACCCGTTGATGGCCGGCGTGCGTGACTGGTTGTTCCAGGCGGTGAACAGCGTCGATAACCTGCGTTCGCACCTGCTGGAGTTCAAGTTCAAACCCAAGGCCACCCTCACCAAAGGGCTGGTCTATCACGAACGTGCCGAACTGCGTGAAGACGACCTGGTGGGCCAGCTGTTTGTGCAGCCGTTTATCGAAGACGCCCAGGGCCAGCGTCGGCGCCTGGATGACGTGCTGGGCAATTCCTATGCGGTGCTGGGTTACCGGGTCAATCCCCTTGAGCCACTGAGCGAAGACATGGCAAGGTTCTGGGCGCGCTGGGACACGCGCTTTATCCAGGTCAATCGCTCGCGCAGCGGCCTGGGCCGCCACCAGCCCTTGACGGCGACGAACGCCATCAGCGTGGAGGATGTGGATAACCGCCTCGGCGAATGGTTCTCCAGGGTGCGCGATTGCATCGTCGTGGTGCGTCCTGACCGGTTTGTTGCCGCCATCACCACGCCGGAGCGGCTTGACGCGGTATTACGCAAGTTAGCGGGGCAACTGTCATGAGCATCGATACGGGCGTATTGAGCCAGTTAGACCAGGCCACGCGTACGGTGCAAGCGATTGCGCCACTGGCCCCCGAGGCGTTGGACCTGCGCGGCGGCTACGCACTGCAACGCCAGGCGCTGGATGCGCGCCTGGCGGCGGGCGAACAGTTCAGCGGTTGGAAAATCGCCTTCGCCGGCAGCGCCGCGCAACGGCGCTTCGGCATTGACGAACCGGTGTATGGCGGCCTGACCGATCAGATGCGCGTGCCGTCGAACACGGCGGTGGCGCTTTCACGGTTGATCCAGCCCAAGCTGGAAGTCGAAGTGGCGATTGTGCTGGGTCGCAGCCTGGCGCCAGGTGACTACAGCGATGAGGAGATCCTGGCCGCAATTGCCGAGGTGGCACCCGCGTTCGAGATTGCCGACTGCCGTTGGCAGGAGTGGACGTTCGGGGTAGGGGCCTTTCTGGCCGACAACGCGGCAGCGGGCTTGTATTGCCTGGGACCCAGAACCGTTTTCGACCCTGTTGAACATGCCAACGTGACGTTCCGCCTGGAATGCGCAGGCGCGATCTGCGGCGAAGGGGAGACCCAGGGCCGGGAAGATCCACCGCTGGCCAATCTGTGCTGGCTGATACGCCGGCTGCTGGCCGATGGTCAACCGGTGGAGGCCGGGCAGGTGGTGCTGTCCGGTGCGTTGTTGGCGCCCATGGATATCCAGCCCGCCACCTACCGCCTGCAGATGTTTGGCACGGAACTGGCTTTGCTTTTCACTGCGGACACTGCCGCAGTGTGAGCCCTAGCTGCCGTCAAGGATGACTCCAGTCCCCTTCAGGCCGATGACAACAACGGGGCCCCCGAGGAACGACCACCATGCTTGCCGAAGTTCGAACCTTCAATGACCCTCAACTGCACGCCGGTTCCATCCAGGGCTGGCAGCAGGTGTATGACCAACTGGGGCGTGGCAGCCTGACCAGTGAGCTGCGCCAGTTGTCGGCCGAGCGCTTTCAGATCTTCCAGGAAGTATTGGACAAACGCGTGGTGCAGCGCGGCCATGCGCCCAAGGGACGACTGTGCGCGGCCATGTCATTGGGCGGCGAGCCCGTTGTGCAGGGCCAGCAGGTGGGCACCCACAGTGTGGTGCTGTTGCGCGCTTGCGAGGAGTTTGTGCTGCATGCGCCGGAAGGCACGCACTTCTTCGCTTTCAACGTCGACACGGTGCGTTTCGCCAAACTCGCCGCCTTCGAGTTGTCCGGCGACCAGCTCAAGCGCTTGAGCACCCGCTCCCAGCTGTGCGTGGATGACGCGTTACGGCTGCGGATACGCCAGCGTATCTACCCGCTGTTTCGTCACCTTTTGCAACAACCCGAGGCCATCAGTGCAACCGCCGAGAACATGCTCGAAGACGAGTTGCTCAATGCCTTTCTCGACCTGTTCAGCAATGCCACCGACGAAGTGCGTTGCCGGCGCGGCAACTTCGCCGTGAGTGCCTACCTGGTCAAGCGTTGCCAGGAGTTGATCGATGCCAGCGGCGAGACTCCGCTGAGCATTCTCGACCTGTGCGAACACCTGCGGGTCAGCCGACGGACCCTGCAGAACAGTTTCCAGGCGGTGACCGGCATGCGTCCGCTGGAGTACCTGCGCAACCTGCGCCTGAATGCGGTGCGTCGACGCCTGATCGCAACGCCGGCCTGCAGCCAGAACGTCGGTGATGTGGCGGTGGCGATGGGCTTTTTCCACCTGAGCCACTTTGCCGCCCATTACCGCGAGTTGTTTGGCGAATCGCCTTCGCACACCCAGCGGGCGATCGGCTGAATAGACGAAGGGTCAGGCCGCCGTGTCATCCAGTCCCGGGTCCACGCGTTTGCCGATGTCCTTGAGCCGGGCCAATTGGTCGACCACGCTGGGGGCTTCATCCAGGCAACTGACGAACGTCCACAGGTACGTCATCACCGCATAGATATGGCCGGCCTTCACTGCGGGCGCCAGGGCCAACTGGCTGATGGCGACCACGAACAGCAGGGCCGCAAGGATGCCGATGGTGAGGAAGGCAACCGCCTCACGGTCCGACAGCCCGATACGCAGCCGCGACAGCACCTGATAGTGGCGGCGCAGCGTGGGGGCGCCGACCTTTTCCACCAGGCTGATTTCCTTTTCCAGGCGGTTGTTCAGCCGCTCATGCAAGCGCTGGTTGCGCCGTGCAAAGCCAGGCACCACCACCAGGCACAGGCCCAACGCCACCAGGCACGCCAGGCCGACCCAGGGTTCGATCACCAGCAACATGGCCGCCGCGCCGATGATCGAGACCAGCGCCGTCGCAATGGTGGGCACGTGTTTTTCGAAGAAATCGACGAACTCCCGTGCCAGTACCACCCGCGCGGCGGACGTTGAGGTGCTGTGGCGTTGCAGGCGCTGGTTAAGAATCACCGGCACGGCAAGGTCGGCGTAGATACGCGTAAAGGTGCGGGTGTCCAGGGCCCGTCGGGCGGCGCCCACCACCCAGAACCCGAGGACCACGGCGGCGTAGAGCAGGGCATTGCCGGTGTCGCCACGGATAATCGCGTCGACGGCAAACCCCGCAAACAACGGGTAGGCCAGCAGCAGCGCGTTTTCCAGCGCCACCAGCGACAGGGTGGCGGACAATTTGCCGGGGTAGGCCTTGGCGATCGCCTTGAGTGTCTGGCTGGCGGATTGTTGACCGATTTTGCGGCTCTGCTCGATCAGTAGTGGAGGTGTGACGGAGGGCATGGGCCGCCTGGTTTACGCAAAGTAGGGGGGCGGGAACTCAGGGTCCCGGTATAAAGACCGCGGGTGATGTCGAGCAGATAGCGCGTTTCCTCGGTCATCAGTAACAAGTCGATCTGCACTTCTTCGATCACGATTTCCAGGGTGATCAGCAGGCAAATCGCCGGCGCGGTAAATAACCAGTGGTAATAGGACTGGCTGAACAGCGATGCGACAACCCCAAGGACCCACAGTGACAACACCAGGCGTGGCGCCTGTTTCTGCAGGGGAATCCAGAAGCGCTGCAACCGCTTGAGCTTGGCGCTATAGAGCCTTACCGAGTCTTCAAGCAGCGCCACGTCAATCACGTTTCGATCACGATAGTTGAAAGGCATACAGGCAATTCCAGGCTGACTACAAGAGGCGGGTGTGTGGCCTGGTCAGGGCGCGCGCAGGCAGCGCGCGATTCAACCAGGCCAGGTTGACTTCGTTGACTTGCACCCATTCGCCGTTCTGTGGAATCCCTTCGCAGCTCTTGAAAGCAATGCAACGTCCTTGTGCGTCGAGCAAGGCAAAGTGGCGGTACCGATTGACCCTGAAAATACAGAGGCGCATGCCTTCACCTGGGGGGGGTTAGATGGCGACCAACTGGTCGGGCCAGCTCAGCTCGAATAAGGTGCCGCCGTTGTCGAGGTTCCGGCAGGTCGCGCGACCTCCATGGGACAGGGCAATCGCGCGTACGACGGCGAGCCCCAGGCCGCTGCCGCCCTGGGCGCGGGAGCGCGAGCTTTCGCCACGCTGGAACGGCTCAAAGATGTGCGTTGCAAACGCTTCTGCGATCCCCGGGCCTTCGTCCGCGACACTCAAGGTATTCAGGCCATCCTGGTTGCCCAGGCGCACCGTGACGTTGCCGGGGGTTGCATGGCGTTTCAGGTTGTCGAGCATGGCCAGCAAGGCTTGGCGAATCCGCGCCGGATCACACTGCACAGGCCGTTCGAGCAGGTCCAGGTGCAGCACGAACCCGCAGGCCTGCAGGCCCGGTTCGAACAGGCAGGCGTCGGCCTTGATCTCCTCGGCCAGGTCGGCACTCTGGATCTGCACTTCGAGGTAGCCGTTGTCCGCCAGGCCTACGACCCGCAGGTCCTCGATCAGGCGCGTCAGGCCTTCCACCTGGCTCAGCAGGCTGTAGAACTGCGCCTGGTCCGGGGTGAACACGCCTTCCGCCAACCCTTGCAGGCGGCCGCGCAGGATGGTCAGCGGGGTGCGCAGTTCATGTGCAATCGCGGCGTTCCAGAACGACTGCTCTTGCGCCATGCGTTTCAAGCGTTGGGCCATGCTGTTGAAGTCATCCACCAGCAAGGTGGCCTCTGCCAGTGAGCGGTCGGACGCCGTCGCCCGGGCATCGAGGTCACCATCGGCGAGCCGGCGAAGGCTGGCCGCGACCGAGTTCAAGGGCATCAGAATGCGCCGGGACAGTTTGATCGCCACCACGGCGCCCACCGCCAGGCTGATGCAGGTGATCAGCGCCATCCAGGCCCACTCCATGCCGGTGGGCAGCCATTCGTCCACGTCCAGATCCGACGGCGGCCAGAACGTCCAGAGCAACGCATAAAACACGTAGGAGCCGACCACGGCCAGGGCTATCACGCAGAGCACCACGGCGGACATCGACACGATGATCTGCCGGCTCAAACTGTTGGCGGTCTTCATGGCTGGCTCCCGAACCGGTAGCCGACCCCACGGATGCTGGCCGGTACGCCCTGGAGGCCGAGGTCTTCGATTTTGCGCCGCAACTTGCTGATATGGCTGTCGACGGTGCGCTCCAGGCTGTCGCTCTCGGGCGAACACAGGGCCAGCAACTCGGCGCGACTGAATACGCGCTTGGGGGCCTTGGCCAGTTGCGCCAACAATCTGAACTCGGTCACCGTCAGGTTGAGCCTGTGCGTGTGGGCACCGACCTGCACGCTGACTTCATGGCTGTCGATGTCGATTTCAAAGGCATTCACCCGCAGCACGCGCTGGTGGGCGCCGTAGCCATGATCGAGGGAGCGACGCAGCACCGCCTGGGTCCTGGCGACGACCTCGGCGGGGTTGAACGGCTTGACGATGTAGTCGTCGGCACCGATGCGCAGGCCCATGAGTTTGTCCATGTCCTGGTCCTGGGCGGTCAGCATGATCACCGGTGTGGTGCCTCGGTGGCGGATCTCGGCCAGGACCATCCAGCCATCCAGCTTCGGCATCAGCACGTCCAGCAGTACCAGGTCGGGCTTGAGCGATTGATGCAGTTCAAGGGCGCGGCGCCCATCCAGGGCATGGGCGGTCTGGAAGCCGCTGCGCTTGAGATAGGCCGCGAGGATGTCGGCGATTTCCGGCTCGTCTTCGGCGATCAGTACCAACGCCTGGCGTGGGGCCGCGAGGTCCGTCGGTGTCGATACAGGGTGTGATTCAGTCATGGTCGGCTCGGTCGTGCTGTTCGGTCATCGCAGTATGGCGAATTACCATGGGGCGACGAAGGCTACTGTGCACCACGAGCATGCGCTTTCATGGGAGGTTTTATGGAGAAACGATGGAGACGCGGGTTTATTCGCAAACAGCGTGATCAGGCGTAGCTGATCCTGTCGCTGTAGGCGTTTTGCGTCATGGTGCGCTGGTAGTCGCAGGGGGTGGTGCTGACCAGTTTCTTGAAGTCGCGCAGGAAGTGGGATTGGTCGGAAAACCCCAGGTCGAGGGCCAACTGCGAAAACGATACATCGTGCTGGGTATTGAGGGTGTCCAGGGCCGCCTGGCAGCGGATGATCCGGCAAAACGCCTTGGGTGACATGCCGGTATCCTGGTTGAACTGGCGGTGCAGGGTCCGGCTGGTGTAGCCGCTGAGGTCTTCGAGTTGCTGGATGCGGATATCGCCGCGATGGTGCAGCGCCTGCTGGATGATCATGGCGGTGAGTCGTGACGTCTTGCCCATCAGGCGCGGGGTCAGGTAGTCGTTGAACAGCCGCATCTGGTCGCCCAGCAGCGGTGCCTGGACGATGCTTTCGAAGAGGCGTTGGGCGAACTCGGAGACTTCCAGCAGATCGAGCTCCCGCTCGGTCAACTCTTCGGCCAGTACATTGACGAAGCCGGGGATCACACCCGGCGAAAAGCGCACGCCGAAATAGTGGTGGTGCTGGTGCAGCTCGACCGCCTGGGCCACCAGCGGGGTGCCGCAGATGCGCGCAGTCGGCCGCGTCGCATCACAGTCGAACAGGATATCCACGCAGCCATCCGGCACGGCCAGCAGGTTGGTCGATTGCGCCACATCGAAGGCATAGAAATGCGAGATCGCCGGGTGCGCGGACGGCATCACTGAATAGCGTGAAGAGTTGAGCACGAACCAGGGTTGTTCGTTCGCGGTGTGGAGCCGGGGAGTCGGCACACTCGGTTTGATCATGGTTGCTCCTTGGGCAGGCAGCGTCAGGGGAAAATCAACGCATTAATCGCGCCAACTATCGTCATACCCGACTGGGCGGCATGTCCGAAATTTACAATACCGCCGCCATCCCCCGCCCGATACTCGATCTCGACAGTGTGGAGCTGCGCCTACCGCAGCGATATCACCTTCAGCCCGAGAATAACTATGTCTACAACTACAAAAATCGATTTTATCTACCTCTCCGAGCAGGACATGATCCGCGCGGGTGTGACCGACATGCTGGCCTGCGTGAACACCATGGAGGAAATGTTCGGCCTGCTGTATGCCGGTGACTACCGCATGGCCGGCCCGAACAATGATTCCCATGGCGCGATGGTGATTTTCCCGCAGGATTCGCCGTTCCCGAACATGCCCAAGCCCACGGCGGATCGGCGCATGATGGCCATGCCGGCCTACCTGGGCGGCAGCTTCTGCACCGCCGGGGTGAAATGGTACGGCTCCAATATCGCCAACCGCGAAAAAGGCCTGCCGCGTTCGATCCTGATGTTCACCCTGAACGACCCCGACACCGGCGCGCCGTTGGCCCATATGTCGGCCAACCTGCTGTCGGCGTACCGCACCGGTGCGATCCCCGGCGTGGGCGCACGCCACCTGGCGCGCAAGGACTCGAAAGTCGTCGGCCTGCTTGGCCCTGGCGTGATGGGCAAGACCACCCTGGCGGCCTTCATCGCGGTGTGCCCGCATATCGACACCCTGAAGATCAAGGGCCGTGGCCAGCAGAGCCTCGACAACTTTATCGCGTGGGTCGAACAGACGTATCCGCAGATCACCACGATAGACGTGGTCGACACCCTCGAAGCGGTGGTCCGCGACTCGGACCTTGTTACTTATTGTAGCTCCGGTGCCACGGGCGACCCCTCGATCTACCCAATTGTGCGGCGTGAGTGGGTCAAGCCAGGTGCCTTCCTCGCGATGCCGGCGTCTTGCTCCCTCGACGCGGGAATGGAGCAGCCCGACGTACGCAAGGTGCTCGACAACACCGGTCTGTACCAGGCCTGGTTCGAGGAGTTGCCCAAGCCTGCGCATCACAACGTGCCGGTCATTGGCGTGCGCTTCATGGACATGATTGCCGAAGGCAAGATGCAGCTCGATGACGTCGAAGACATCGGCAAGATCATCGCCGGGGCCGCGCCTGGCCGCAGGAACGATGAGGAAATCATCATCATGTCGGTGGGCGGCATGCCCGTCGAAGACGTGGCCTGGGGCACGGTGGTGTACCGCAACGCCGTCAAGCACGGCATCGGCGTGACCTTGAACCTGTGGGAAACCCCGGAGCTGCGCTGAGCCGTAGCTTCATTCACTTTGACGAGGCATTCGACATGACAAAAATCACCAAGCTCAAGACCGGTTCACCGTTCGAAGACCAGGCCAGCTATTCGCGTCTGGTGTGCGTGGACAACTGGATCTACGTGTCCAACACCGCCGGCCGCAACCCCCAGACCAAGCTGATCCCGGAGGATGTCCTGGAACAGGCGCACCAGGTGTTCGCCAACATCGAATCGGCCCTCAAGGCTGTCGATTCGAGCCTGGCCGACGTGGTGTGTTCGCGGGTGTTCATCCAGGACCCCAAGGACGTGCCGGCGGTGATGGGCCTGATCGGCGAGAAGTTTCGCGGCGTCGACCCGGCCAGCACCGTGACCTGCCCGCCACTGGGCTCGACGGTCTACAAGGTAGAGCTGGAAGTGACGGCGTATCGCAACGCGTCGAAGGCGCAGGTCGACCTCATTCGCCTGTCGCAATAATCGTCACGCGGCCATGCACAGGCCTGGCCGCCCTTATTCGTTTACCGAGTCCTGACCATGGCACCGACAATAGCGCCCGTGACAACCTCCACCGTGTTTCCCAGCGCGACCGCCGTCGTCATCATTGGCGGCGGGATCATCGGCCTCACGGCTGCGCTGACCTTGGCTGAGCGCAATATCGCCGTGGTGGTCCTGGAAAAAGGCCGGATCGCCGCCGAACAGTCGTCCCGCAACCTGGGTTGGGTGCGCAAGACCAGCCGCCACGCGGCCGACATCCCGCTGGCCCTGGCCGCCGACCGCTTGTGGGCGCAGATGCCCGAGCGGGTAGGGGCGGATGTGGGGTATCGCCAGGAAGGCATCATGTTTGTCGGGCGCACCCCGGCGCAAATGGCAATGCACGAGGGCTGGCTCAAGTCGGTGGAGCATTTGTCGCTGGATTCACGCCTGCTCAGCAAGCGTGAGATCGACGCGCTGGTGCCAGGCGGCACGGGTGACTGGGCCGGTGGCATCTTTACCCCTTCCGATGCGCGTGCCGAACCGACGCTGGCCAGCAGCGCGATTGCCAGGGCCGCCATGGACAGGGGCGTGGTGATCATCGAGCAGTGCGCGGTGCGTACGCTGCAGATGTCCGGCGGCACGGTCAGCGGTGTGGTCACGGAAAAGGGCGAAATCCGTTGTGATCATGTGCTGCTGGCGGGGGGCATGTGGTCAAGGCGCTTTCTGGGCAACCTCGGTGTGGCGTTGCCGACCTTGCCCCTGACCTGCTCGGTGCTGCGTACCCACCCCATGGAGGGGCCGACGCAGATCGCGGTCGGTGCGCCGGACTTTTCGTTTCGCAAGCACCAGGACGGCGGTTTCATCATTACCCAACGGGGTAAGTTGGATGCGTTCCTGACCCTCGACCATCTGCTGCTCGCCAAGCAATACATGCCGCAGTTCCGTGCGCAACGCAGTGTGCTGAACGTGTCGCTGGGCAAGCCGTTCATCAATGACCTGGCCCTGGCGCGGCGTTGGCGCGCCGACAGCGTCAGCCCGTTCGAGCGCGTCAGGGTGCAGGATCCGGCGGCCAACCCGCGCCTCAATAGCGACGCGATGAACAACCTGATGGCGGCCTGGCCGGTGTTTGAACAGGCACGGATCGCCCAGGCCTGGGCCGGCACTATCGACGTGACACCCGATTCCAACCCGGTCATCGGCCCGGTCGCGCAGATTCCGGGGCTGACCGTGGCCACCGGTTTCTCGGGGCACGGCTTCGGTACATCGCCGGCGGCGGGTCATCTCGCCGCGGACCTGGTCAGTGGGCATGCGCCGATCATTGACCCAAGCCCTTATCGCTTCGACCGTTTCTAAAGGAGCAAGCCCATGCCTGCAGACAGCTGTTTCTTCACCAACCGTTCGGGCCTGCGCCTGCACTATTTGCGCTGGGGCGCATCGAGTGGCGTGCCCCTGGTGCTGTTGCACGGCCTGCGCGCCTATGCCCAGACCTGGGAGTCGCTGGTGCAATCCCTGGGGGAGGGCTACTGCATCTATGCCCTCGACCAGCGTGGTCGTGGGTTGAGCGACTGGGCCGAGCCCTCCACGTATCACACCCAATCCTATGTCGAGGACCTTGAGGATCTGATCGCCCATGTCGGCCTGCAGCGTTTTGTCCTGCTCGGGCATTCATTGGGCGGCGCCAACGCCCTCGAGTATGCGCGGCAACATCCGGGACGCTTGCTGGGGTTGCTGATCGAGGACATCGGCCCCGGCTCTTCAACCCAGGGCGATGGCGCCGCACGTATCCGCCGCGAGATGGGCCAGACGCCGTTGCAGTTCGACAATTGGGACGCAGCCCGTGGGTTCTGGAGGGCTTCGCGCCCGGGGTTGTCGGAGCAGGGCCTGGCGTCGAGGCTGGCGCATTCGATGCAGGAACGCGACGGTGTGATTGGCTGGCGCCATGATCAGCAGGGGATTGCCCAGGCCCGCCTGAGTATCGAGCCGACGGACCTGTGGCCAGCGGTGCGTGCGCTGGATTGCCCCAGCCTGTTCATTCGCGGTGGTCGCTCGGACTTCCTGCCGCCGACGACGCTGCAGGCGATGAGGGCCAGCAACCCCCATGTGCGGACGGTGGAGGTCGCCGACGCGAGCCACTATGTGCACGACGATCAGGGCGCGGTGTTCAACGCGCTGATTGCAGGCTTTCTGGCGAACCTTGACCCGCCGAGGCAATGAGCGGCGGCTGCCCGCCAATGTCGATATCAGGCACCGGCGTGCCGCTATGAGGCTATTTTTGCGGCGCGCAGGCCGCGTACTGTGACCCGTCATTAAGAAATGATGATCGCCTGACCTTCCAGTCAGTACGTCTTAACGTCGATCACAGAGAATAAAAAACAACGATGAATAGCCTGATTTCCACGGATTCCAACGGCCAGCTGGCGCAGGGCTTCAAGCCGCGTCATGTCACCATGCTCTCCATTGCAGGCATTATCGGCGCGGGGCTGTTTGTCGGCTCCGGGCACGCTATCGCGGCGGCGGGGCCGGCCGTGATGCTGGCGTATCTGTTTTCCGGCCTGTTGGTGGTGCTGGTCATGCGCATGCTGGGGGAGATGGCGGTGGCCAACCCCGACACCGGCTCATTCTCGACCTACGCCGACCAGGCCATCGGCCGCTGGGCCGGGTTTACGATCGGCTGGCTGTACTGGTGGTTCTGGGTGCTGGTGATTCCCATCGAAGCCCTGGCCGCCGGGCATATCCTCAACCAGTGGTTCCCGCAGATCGACGCTTGGCTGTTCGCCTTGTTGTCGATCTTTTTGTTGGTGGTCACCAATTTGTTCAGCGTCTCCAAGTACGGTGAATTCGAGTTCTGGTTTGCCATGGCCAAGGTGGTGGCGATCATCGGCTTTATCGGCCTGGGAGGCGCGGTGCTGATGGGCTGGATTCCCGAGCGGGAGGCCAGCGGCTTGAGTCGCCTGATGGAAGAACACGGTGGTTTCGCGCCTAACGGCCTGTCGGCGGTGGTCGGGGCATTCATCACCATCATGTTCAGCTTTATCGGCACGGAAGCCGTCACCATCGCGGCTGCCGAGTCCAATAACCCGGCGCAAAATATCGCCCGGGCCACGCGCTCGGTGATGTGGCGCATCGGCGTGTTCTACGTGTTGTCGATCTTCGTGGTGATTTCCGTGGTGCCGTGGAATGACCCGCTGTTGGCATCGGTAGGCTCTTATCAGCGCGCCCTGGAGCTGATGAACATTCCCCATGCCAAGTTACTGGTGGACGTGGTGGTGTTGATTGCCGTGGCGAGCTGCATGAACTCGTCCATCTACATTGCTTCACGCATGCTGTATTCCCTGGGCAAGCGCGGGGATGCACCCTCGCTGATGAAAAAGACCTCCGCCGCGAGTGTGCCGAGGGCCGCCGTGATCGCCAGCACGATCCTCGGGGCTGGCGTGACCTTGCTCAGTTACTTCATGCCGGCCGGATTGTTCCAGTTTCTGCTGGCCAGCTCGGGCGCCATCGCCTTGCTGGTGTACCTGGTGATCGCCGTGTCGCAACTGCGCATGCGCAAGGTCCTGCAACGCCGCAATGTCACCCTGACGTTCAAGATGTGGCTGTTTCCCTGGCTGACCTGGGTGGTCATCGTCTTCATCTGTTGCGCATTGGCGGTGATGCTGCTGACGCCCGAGCACCGTTTCGAGGTGTCGTCGACCATCGGCCTGGCCCTGCTGATTTCCCTGGTCGGCGTGATCACGGCGCGGCAGCCCGACCGCACCCAAAAATCGATCCCCCTGGCTTCGCGCCCATGAACCCCCGGCCGGTCACCGGTTTGGTATTCGTGCTGCTGGATCAGTTCACCCTGATCTCGTTGGCGTCGGCGGTAGAGCCGCTGCGCATGGCCAACCAACTGGCAGGCCAGGAGTTGTATCGTTGGCACACCGCCAGTGTCGACGGTCATCCTGTGTGGGCCAGCGACGGCATGCCCATCACGCCGGACTGTTCCATAGCCGCTGCGCCCTCTGCGGATATCGTCGTGGTGTGCGGCGGCACGGGTATTCAACACACCCTGAGCGACGAGCTGATGAAGTGGCTGCGGACCCAGGCGCGTTATTCCAAGCGCCTGGGTGGTATTTGTACCGGCAGTTGGGTATTGGCCCGGGCGGGGCTGCTCGACGGGTTTGAATGCAGCGTGCATTGGGAGTGGCTGGCGGCTATGCAGGAAGCCTTTCCACGGGTGAGCCTCAGCGCCAGCGTGTTCACCCTCGACCGCGATCGCCTGACCAGCTCGGGCGGCACCGCGCCCATGGACATGATGCTGCACCTGATCGGCCGTGAGCATGGGCATGAGTTGTCGGCGGCGATTTCGGACATGTTCGTGTACGAGCGCATGCGCAACGAGCAGGACCATCAGCGCGTGCCGCTCAAGCATATGCTCGGCACCCAGCAACCGAAGCTGCAGGAAATCGTCGCGCTGATGGAGGCCAACCTGGAAGAACCGATCGACCTGGATGAATTGGCCAAGTACGTGGCCCTGTCACGCCGGCAGCTTGAGCGCATGTTCCAGAAGTACCTGCACTGTTCGCCCTCGCGCTACTACCTGCGGTTGCGGCTGATCCGCGCGCGCCAGTTGCTCAAGCAAACCCCCATTTCGATCGTGGAGTTGGCCTTGCTCTGCGGGTTTGTGTCCACGCCGCACTTCTCCAAATGCTACCGCGAGTACTTTGGCGTGCCGCCCAGCGACGAGCGCCTGGTGACGGCGGGCGAGCAAGCCGGCATGTTGAGGCCGATGATTCGCGCCGTACCGGTGACGATGCCAATGAGTGCCCTGGAGCAGGCGCGGGGGGAATCTACCTTTGCCAGTGTCCGGCTCAAGGCCAGGCGCTGAGAGTAAGGTGAGTGGCGCTGATCAGCGACGCTTGCGTTTCGAATTTCAGGCCCCACTCACGCTGGCTTCAAACCCGCATGAACGCCTTGATTCTCTCGCCGCACTGATCGGCACGAATCATCCCAGGCGCCGCATCCAGCGCAACCAGGCCGTCCTCCATGAAAATCACCCGGTCGGAAATGGACAGGGCGAAGTCCATCTCGTGAGTCACGATCAGCATGGTCATGCCTTCTTTGGCCAGGTCGCCGATGACCTTGAGCACGTCGCCCACCAGTTCCGGGTCAAGGGCTGACGTCGGCTCATCAAACAGCATGATATGTGGATCCATGGCCAATGCGCGGGCGATTGCCACGCGTTGTTGCTGCCCCCCAGACAACTGATGCGGATACTTGTGCGCGTGAGCCAGCAGTCCGACCTTGTCCAGCAGGGCGTAGGCGCGCTGCTCGCTGATGAGCTTGTCGCGGCCGTGATAGCGCGGCGCGAGGGTGACGTTGTCGAGAATGGTGCGATGGGGAAACAGGTTGAAGCCCTGGAACACCATGCCGATGTGCTGTACCCCACGGCGTACTTGTTGCGTGTTGGTGTTATCACCGGCGTGGATATAGCTTTCTCCGAACAGAATGATCTCGCCTTGGTCGATGCTTTCCAGGGCGTTGACGGTGCGGATCAGCGAGGTTTTTCCCGAGCCCGACGGGCCGATGATGGAAATCACCTGACCCACATTTACATCAAGGTTGATGCCCTTGAGCACAGCGTGCTGGCCGTAGCGCTTGTGAATGTCGACCAGTTGCAGGGCGGGTGCCGAGCCAGGCCCGGAGGTTTTCCGAGCGCTTGCCGAAGGAGGGGCGGGTTGTGATGCGCGTAGGCGCCCCATGCTGGTGTCATCCAGCGTCTGGGGTATGCGGTTGTTGAGTTCCAGGTGGTGCTCCAGCCAATGAAACAACCAGCCGAGCACGGTCACGATCAGCACGTAATACACCGCCACAGCCGAGAGGGTTTCCATCACCAGGAAGTTTTGCGCGTAAAGGCGCTGGCCCACGGTCAACAGTTCGGTCAAGGAAATCACCGAGACCAGCGAGGTCAGTTTCACCACGGTGATGTATTCGTTGATCAGCGTCGGCAGGGAAATGCGGAACGCCTGGGGGATCACGATCAGGCGCTGCAAACCGATCAGGCCGATGCCCAGCGCGCGGCCGGCCTCTTTTTGACCTTTGGCCACGGATATCAAGCCACCACGGTGGATTTCCGCCATATAGGCCGCTTCGGTGACCACCAGGGCCAACAGGCCGGAATAGAACGGGTTGGACAGGACGCCACGGGTGACCGGGAACATCTGCGGCAGGTTATAGACGAACACCACCAATACCAGCAGCGGCACGCTGCGAAAGAACCAGATATAAATCGACGCCGGCACGCTGATCCAGCGCGCGGCCGAAAGCTTGGCCGAAGCCAGCAGGAAGCCCAGCAGCATGCCGATGAACCAGGCCAGCGTGCTGAGCTCCACCACCGTAATGCAGGCTTTCCAGAAGTCCGAGAGCGAAAACAGAGAAAAAAAGTAAGGCCATTCAAATTGCATGTGTCTCTCCAACTGCTGGCGTCGACACAGGCTTTACCTGGGCCGGGCAGTCAAGCGAAAGCCGCCGACTGTGGGAGCGGCAGCGCTCCCACAGGGCTGCACCGGGTCAGTTAGTCGGTTCTTCGAGGTTGTATTTCTTCAACAGGGCGGTGTATTCACCGGAAACCTTGCTCGCCTCAAAGGCCTTGAGCAGTGCCTGATAGAGCGCGTCGTTGCCTTTCTTGACGTAAATACCCAGCGTCTGCTGATAGATCGAGTGCTCGGTGCTCACCACGACGCGGCCCTTGGTGCGTTCTGCGATCATGCCGGCGGCGCCGTCGATCTCAACCTGAGCCTGCACATTGCCGGAGAGCAGCGCCTGGGTTACCTCCGGTGCGGACGGGAACTCGCTGACCATAATCGCGCCCTTGTTATTCGGGGTGCAGTAGTCGGTCGAGAGCGTGTTGAACTGCGTCACCCACGTGGTGCCTTTTTCCAGGCCGACTTTCAGGCCGCAGAGGTCTTCCGGTACTTTCGGTTTCAGCGGGTTGTCCTTCAGCACCATGATCGCTGCGCCGGTCTTGGCGTAGGGGATGGTTTGCGCTTGCGTCTGCCGCTGGGGCGTGATGTACATGCCGGAGATGATCGCGTCGTAGTGGCCGGCGTTCAGGCTGAGGATCAGGTTGGAAAACTTGGTGTCGACGAAGTCGGCCTTGAGGTCCAGGTGTTTGGCGAGCAGGTGTGCCAGCTCGGGGTCGGAACCGACGACGTTTTTATGTTCGTCGTATGACTCAAAGGGCGGATAGGTGATTTCCATGCCGATCTTGAGTACGCCGGGCGTCACCGTCGTTGCTGCATGGGCGCCGGCCGCACCAAGGAGTGCGACGGCCAGCAGGGTCAAGCGGACAGCATGATTGATTGGATTGCGCATCATCGATGACTCCACGTCGGTAAAGTAGGGTTGGGCGGGTGGTTAAACAGGGCGGTGTGACCAGGCTGAGGGTTGCATCAGGACGCGTCCTGCGCCTGGCTCTTCAAGTGACCGAAACTCGATGGCTTGCGCGCTTTCTCGTACAGCGTGAGTTCGCCCTGTTCGACTTTGCGGCGCAGGTACTGATAGGTCTGCAACGCTTGGCCGAACATGTGCTCACCGATGGTGATTTCCTGGTAATCCCTAGCGCCTTCAAGAAAAGCGCCTTCAAGAAACTGTGGCAGTGGCTTGATCTGCGTATGAAAGTCGCACGCGTAGAAGAGTGGGAAGGCGTAGCGCTCTTCGCTGACGGTTCGCACTCGGTGAGCCGTAGCGACGAACGTACCCGCGGTCATGACCTCCAGCATGTCGCCGATGTTGACCACAAAGGCACCGTCCACGGGTGGCGCATCAATCCATTGCCCTTGATCGTTCATCACCTCGAGACCTGGCTTGTCTGCAAGCAAAATGGTGAAGCACTCGTAGTCGGTATGCGCACCAATGCCGGGTGCGTCTTGGGCGGCCAGGTCAAAGGGGTAGTGAATCAGGCGCAGTTTCGACGGTGGGCGGGTAACCAGTGCCTCGAAATAGTCCTCTTCCAGGCCTAATGCGAGCGCGAAGCCCTTGAACAGGCGACGCCCCAGCGCAAACACCGCAGCGTAGTACGCTTCGACGGCGGGACGGAAACCCGGCAGGTCCGGCCATTCATTGGCCCCGATCAAGGGGGTCCCGGCCCTGACCAGCGGATCGTCTTCGCCCACTTCAAAACCGATATCGAACGCCTCCTTGTGGTCCGGCTTGCCTTTGGCATAGACCTCTTCGCCTTCAGGCACAAACCCCTTGTGGCTGCGGGAGGTGCCGATGTAATGCTGCATCTTGTACGCAAGGGATTGCGCAAACAGGTCCTTCGCCGCGTGACGCACGCCGTCGATCAACGACGACTCGATGCCGTGGTTCTTGATGTACAGAAAACCCACTGCGCGGGCGGCGTTACCGAGTTCTTCGGCCACTGCCTGGCGCTGTGTGATGTCGTCGCTGTACAGCCCGGCGATGTCCACCAGCGGAATGCGATTGAAGTTGGCGGCCTTTGGCGTTTGGTCAGGCATGAAGTAACGCTCCTTATCGGGTTGAGGCGCCGCTGAAACGCCGGAAATGCTCGCGCTCGGTATTTGCCATCCACACATTCAGCGACCACAGGTCGGCCACCGGCACATTGGTGAAGGGCAGGTGATGCAGGTAGCCGTCGGCACCGAACTCCGGTGTCAGCGTGCTGACCTGATAGCCGCGACTTTCCTGGGATCGCCAGATGGCCTCCCAATGCTGCTGATGGAAGGCCAGCGCTTGGGTGTACTCGGGAGCGGCGGGGTGGGGAACCTGGGGCCCTTGGTCATAACCGACCCGGGCTTGAATGTGGTGAACGCGCTCGACGAAAGCGCTGAGGTCATCTTCCGGATCGTTGAGCAGACGCTCGCAGGTGACGACCCAATGACTGATGTCGCTGGTGAAGCGCAGGTCCGGCAGTTGACGGATCAGCTCGAGGGTGACCCAGGGGTTGAACAACGAGCGCGCACGATGGGTTTCAAAGGCGCACACCTGGCCGTGCTTGCGCGCGACGTCCATCGCGCGGCCAAAGAAGTCGACTTGCTGTGCCAGTGGCCAGCGGTCGTTGCCAGCCAGCAGGTTGATGAAGCGCGGCGACAACTCAGCCGCCCAAGCGAGTTTTTTATCGAGGTCCAGAAGGTGTTCGTCGACGCTCGCCGATTGTTGCGGCAGAACATCGTAGGCGCTGAAGACGGTACTGATATAGCTGACATGGTTGGCGCGTAGAAAGGCTGCGAACTCGGCGCGTTCGCTGGCGGTCATGGGCAGGCGGGCTTCCATGCCATCGAACCCGGCCTCAAGCAACTCTTCGAGCGCTTGTGCCTTGCTTGCGGTGTAGCCCCACAACGTTCGGAATACTTCCAATTTCATCGATCTGCTCCAAAGGTGCCTTCGCATGATTGACACAGCGGCGTTTCGGCGTGGACCGAAACGCACAAAAAACGGCAGTGACAATCAGAAAAGGCAATCTTCGGGCCCCATCTCTGTGGAAAGGCTCCTTTGTTGCCGCCAATAGTAGGGAGGGGCGCTTGGCGGAAAGAATAGGGAAGTGCAAATAGATAGTTCAGAGATTTCTAAACTATTGTTCAGTGCGGCTCAGGGTGGCGTCATGGGTCAAAACTCGGTTATGACGGTTACCCCTGCCGTCTCGAAGCGGTCCATGTTCGTCAACGCGTCGATGGACTGTTCCAGGCTGATGGTTTTACCCACGAGTTTTTCAGGCGCCAGCTTGCCTGAGGTGATCATCTCGATCATGGCGCCATAGCGATGCGCCTGCATGCCGTGGCTACCGTAGATCTCAAGTTCATGGGCGATAACCTTGCTCATGGGGATGGCCGGCGTGGCGTGATCAGCGAGCATCAGCCCGACCTGGACGTGCTTGCCGCGACGGCGCAGGTTGTTGATGGAGTTGAAACAGGTGGTTGGGTGGCCCAAGGCGTCCAGCGAGACGTGGGCACCGCCCTGGGTGATTTCCAGCACGGCTTCGGTGACGTCTGCGACGTACTGGGCATTAATGGTGGCGACAGCGCCGAGGGCGCGCGCCAGATCGAGTTTTTCCTGGGAAATATCGATGGCGATCACGTTCGCGCCAATGGCCTGGGCGATCATCACCGCAGACAGGCCTACACCTCCGCAGCCGTGAACCGCGACCCACTGACCGGCGCTGACGTTGCCTTGGTCGACGACTGCACGGAACGAGGTGGCGAAGCGACAACCCAGGCTTGCGGCGGTAGCGAAGTCCATGCTCTCAGGCAGCGCGACCAGGTTCAGATCGGCCTGGTGGATGCCGACGTACTCGGCAAAAGACCCCCAATGAGTGAAGCCCGGCTGGAATTGCGTGTGGCACACCTGCTGATTGCCGCTGTTGCACTGCGCACAGGCACCACAGCCACCCACGAACGGCACGGTCACCCGGTCGCCGACCTTCCACCGCGTGACGTCGTGGCCCACCTCGGCCACGATGCCCGCCAGCTCATGACCCGGTACATGGGGCAGTTCAATGTCGGGGTCATGACCTTTCCAGCCATGCCAGTCGCTGCGGCACACCCCGGTGCCAAGCACCTGGATCACCACGCCATGACGTTCCGGGGATGGATCGGCCACGTTCATCAGGCGCGGCGGTTTGGAAAAGGCTTCGTAGACGACTGCTTTCATTCAAATTACCTCGGCTTGGAGGGGCGATTCAGGCATTGCCATTATGAATGAGCGCCTTGAAATTACCTTTCAAGTTGCAATTGACCGAGCGCAAGAATTGAAATTAACCTTCATTTTTAAGCCTGAATTTGAGGGGTTATTTCATGGTTGAGCAGCTCGATAAAGCGGACATTGCAATATCGGAGCGTTTGCAGCGGGACGGCAAGCTGTCGAATGTCAAGCTGGCCGAGCAGCTGTCCCTCAGCGAAGCGTCCTGTTGGCGCAAGCAAAGACGGCTGGAAGAATGCGGGGTGATCGAGGGATACCAAGCCATTCTCAATCGAAAGAAACTCGGGCTGGGCCTGAAGGCGTTTGTCCAGATCTCCTGCACGGATCACAGCGAAGAAGCCACGGCAACGTTTGAAAAGATTATCCAGGCGGCCCCGCAGGTATTGAGTTGCCATAACACAACGGGGGAGGCGGACTTTCTACTTGAGGTGGTTGCACGGGACCTGGACAGCTATAGCCGCTTTGTCGAAACAGTGCTGAGGAAGCTCCCTGGGGTTTCAAGTATTCGCTCGAACCTCTCCCTGCGAGAGATGAAGACCACTCATCGACTCCCCGTCAGCGAGCTCTTGAGCATCTGAAGGCTGTCGGGCACGTCGAGAACCATCGTTCGTCCGGACAATCGAGCATTTCGGCACTGTTATCGAGCATTTCGGCACAGTCTCCCGGTTTTGTTCAACCTAGACTCGAGCTTCACTTCAAGACTCAGCTGGAGCCGCAATGAACATCAGATTAATCCTGCCTGCACTCTCCATGGCCGTCACACTCAGTGGCTACGCTGCGGATTTCTCACTGACCAGCCGGGATATTGCTGACAACCGCCCGCTGACCCGTCGCGAAGTGTTCCAGGGCTTCGGTTGCGAAGGTGGCAACACGTCTCCTGAGCTTTCGTGGAAAAACGCCCCCGCAGGGACTAAAAGCTACGCGATCACCGTTTACGATCCCGATGCCCCCACCGGCAGCGGTTGGTGGCATTGGACGGTGGTCAACCTGCCAGCCTCCACCCATAGTTTGCCCAGCGGCGTGGGGGCGAACCTGCCTGCGGGTGCAGTACAAGGGCGAACCGATTATGGCCAGCCGGGGTTCGGTGGCGCTTGCCCTCCTGTCGGCGATAAACCCCATCGCTATCAATTCACCGTGTGGGCCTTGAAAGTCGATAAGCTACCGCTCGACAACCAGGCCAGCGGAGCCTTGGTCGGTTACATGCTCAACGCCAACGTCCTGGCCAAAGCGACCATTACTTCAACTTACGGACGTTAAGAAGCATGCGCCCTTGTGACGGCATACAGCACCGGGAAAATATTATCGATGCCTGTGTCATACGGGCGCGACATGCCCTTACCTTGCCCAGGGTGCCGGTGTTCGTGACCACCTTGTGTCGAGTGCGGCAGGGGGAAAAACTGTTGCAATGGGATGACCGGGAAATGCGCGCAGGGCCTCGGCATCTGATTCTGATGCCGGCCGGGCGCGAGCTGGGTATCTCAAACTTACCCGGCCCTCAGGGTCACTACATCGCCGATGCGGTGACCTTTCCCGTCTCGACATTGCGTCAATTCAGCAGCCGATATAGCCAGCAGATCAAGAGTGGTCGCGGTGCACTGAAGAGCGATCTATGCGTTCCCCTGGACAGGCACACCACCCAGGCATGGGAGCAGTTGCTGGTCGCCATCCATGCAAACGCCCCGCAGGCACTCTGCACACATTATGGGGAAGCGGTGCTGCTGAGCCTAAGCCTTGGCGGCCAGGCCGGACCTCTGCTGATGGGGCGCAACGATCCATTGTGCGAGCGGGTGCAGCAGCTGGTAATGGCCAGCCCGGAGAGAGACTGGACGGTTGCGAGCATCGCACAGCACATGAACCTGGGGGAGTCGACCTTGCGTCGCCAACTGGCGAACGAAGGGAATAGTTTCAGGAATATTCTGGAGGGCGTTCGACTGGCGACAGCATTACAACGGCTGCAAACAACGTCTCGCCCGATCGGTGAAATTGCCGGCGCCTGCGGCTACGCCTCGGCCTCACGTTTTGCCGTGCGCTTTCGCTCACACTATGGCCTGTCACCCCGTGAGTTGCGGGCAGCGATTTGAGCATTTGCGGGAGGGCTTTCCCCAGTCTGCCGGCCGGCAGTGCGAGCCATGTGACGTTTATCGGTGGGTACCGGACCAGACTGTCTGGCGATAGTGCTACTGTCTACGCAGCACCCCCGGAGCCTGCTGGATGACTCATCAAACTTCAGTTCACCCCATCGCAACGCCTGCAGCCGGGTCAAGCACTGAAAAACCGCGCGTTCACCCACCTATGTGGCATGGCAATCCGGACTTACCCACCCTCGGCAGCACTGGGGCGGCCATTTTGGGTTTCTGCGTTGTGCTGCTTATGTTCCTGCTGGTCATAGGGGTGATGGTGCTGATCTTTTTCGGCCTAGAAGCGATGCAAGGCGCATCGTCCAGCGATGGGGCGAGTCTCACCACGTCGCCTCTCATCCTGTTCATGCTTGGTTTTGTTGTGCTCATGGGGCTGGTTTTCGCGTGGATGTTCTCTGCGTCCAGAGTGCTGGCCTTCACCTTTGACGAAAACCGGCAACTGCTTACTCTCACCGTCACCCGTCGCGGCCGTAAACCCGCCGAAGTGCAGGTGCCCTTTAGCGATATCATTTGTATCAGCCCTTACCTGCTCGCCAGTTATGACCGCCATGGACATTTCAGCGTCGTGTATCAAGGGCCGAGGGGCAAGGAGTTCGAATATCGATTGGCTGAGGGGACTTCTCTGGAAGACATGGAATTTCATGCCGCATGGCTGCGCGCAATAATAGGCGAACGTATGCATGAACCAATGAATCTGGACAAATGAACGAAGCACCTCCGAGCACTATCACCTTTCAATCGCATCGATAATCGCCCCGCCGTCAGCGCCATCCAGCAAATACCCACGGCGTCGAATGGATCGAAACACGCACCGGCAGTGTCACCTTGTGCCAGTTTGGGCGCGTCCATTCGTCTGTTGCCCGGCACTCTGGGGGGCATGGTGTTTCTCAACCTTAAGCACGGATATCCCGAGCCCAAGAACGGAGAGCCAGCATGGAAATCAATGAGAATGCCCCGGGCAACATTTCACAGCAGGCTGTTACGCGCGGCACGGACAACGAGACAGGGCACGACCCGAAGCGTGATGAGGATAAGATCCCGCTGCCGCCGGACGACGATGCACCCCTTGAGGAGGATATGTCTGATGTGGACGCTGCCGATTCAGTGGCGAGCGAGCACCCTGACAACTGAGGTGTTTCAGATCAACGAACCCGGCCGGGGTGTCGCAGGTGGCTGGGAATCCGAAGGCGGCTGTAAAGCCGCCTTCTGGGCGATGGCTACCGGGCGTTCAGCCCGTCGAGAAACTCGGTGTGTTGCAACGTCCTGGAAAACATCGGCAGCGTGAAGCGTTCTGCGGCCTGTTGTTGTTCGTCGGTGAAGGTCGCGGTGCAATCGATCAGGGTCACCACGTTATAGCCCTTCTCATAACCTGATCGTACCGTGCCTTCGACACAGCAATTGGTCAGGAAGCCCGCCACCACCAGGGTCTGGATGCCGTTGTTGCGCAGCACCAGGTCCAGGCCCGTGGTGGCGAAACCGTCCAGCCCGCGCTTGCCCTCCACGAGGATGTCGCCGTCTTCCCGGGTAATCGCCTCGCTGATGTCGGCACCCCAACTGCCGGTGCGAAAGGCGCTGCCATCGGCAACGCCCTTGAGAATCCCGTAGTCGCGGGTGGTCAGCTCCGGGTAGCCCTCGGCGAACTGGATCGGCAGGTGGATGATCTTCACGCCGAGCGCGCGCGCCTGTTCAACCGTGGTGGCGGTGTTCGCGAGCATATTGGACGTGTGCATGACGTCTTTGACGGCGTCATGGAACACGCCGCCTTGGGTGGTGAAATCGTTCTGGTATTCGATCAGGACCAGGGCGGTGGTGTGTGGGTTCATGTCGGGTCTCCGATAAGTGGGTCGAGCAACAAGCGTAGAACAGCAGGCAGGGTTGAGTGGGGCGGCAGTCAAACACAAAACTATGGCTCGGAACGCCGCATCCGTTCACAGACCGCGAGCAAAGCGGGCACTTTGATACTATGCTCATTGCCAATGCGAGCCATCTACGGGTTTCAATGTTCGGCCGCCAAGGGCACCGACCCTGGCAAAATCATTGACGTTGGCCAGCAGCCTTGTATCGGCAAGACAGCCGGTGGGCGGGCTTCAGGCGTTTTCAACGGCTCACGCAACAACCCGCACGCGGCATACAGGGAAACGTTCAATGCCTGCCTCAAACCTCACCTGCTCGAAAATCTCCAATGTAGGGGCCAACGGCTCCAACCAGAACACGCCGTCGATCCAGGCTGTAAGCCGGTACGGGTGGATGACTGTTGGTAAATGCCAAGCACGATGGAGAACAGCATGAACACCCAGTCGATCCACAAGACCTTGGGGCGCTTCGCCGGCTGCGTGGCGGGGCTGGCGATAGTTGCCGCCAATCCGGCCCAGGCTGCCGCCGACGGCATCGCCAGCGGCCCTACCGCGAGCTACAGCATTGCCTTCAGCAATTCCTACGCAGGTAGCGATTTTCGCAAGGTGATGGTGCGCAACTGGCAGGAAATTGCGCTCCAGGCGCAAAAGGAGGGCTTGATCCGTGAGGCTCCCGTCGTCAGCGCCAATAACTCGGCTTCGGAACAGGCGGCTCATATCCAGGACATGATCGTCAAGGGCGTCGATGCCATCGTGATCCTCGCTGCCTCCGACACGGCCCTCAACGGGGTGATCCGCGATGCCTGCAACGCCGGCATCGTGGTGGTCGTCATGGCCAGCCTGGTCACCGAGCCCTGTGTCTATACCGTGGATTACAACTGGTCCGCCATGGGCCGTGTGGAAATGGACTACATCGCCGAGCGCCTGAAGGGCAACGGGACATTACTGGAGATCCGCGGCATCGCTGGCGATGCCACGGATAAAAACATCAGCGATGGCATTCGCAAGGCCGCCAGCGACTATCCGGGCCTGAAATTCGTCAAGACCGTATACGGGAACTGGACGGCTTCTGTCGCCCGCAGGGAAGTCACGCTGGCGCTGCCGTCGCTGCCCACCATTGATGCCGTGGCTACCCAGGGTGGCGACGGATATGGTGCGGCCATGGCGTTCAAGGCGGCGGGTCGCCCTTTACCGATCATCGTGATGGGGAACCGTCAGGACGAACTTGCCCTGTGGAAACAGGAACGCGATGCCAATGGCTACGAGACCGTCTCTGTCTCTGCCTCCCCGAGCGTCTCCCAGATGGGGTTCTGGGTGGCCCAGCAGATACTGGCGGGCAAGCAGGTGCCGAAGTTCGTCGAAGTGCCGCTGGTACGTATTGATGCCAAAGACCTGGACGCCTGGCTTGCCACTATGCCGGTGGGCGGTGCCGCCAATCCGTTCTACGGCCAGGCTTCCGTTGCGGCGATGATCGATGCGGCCATCAACCATACGGCGCCGCCGGCGCCTTTGCCGGAGGTGACGAAACAGTAGCGGCGGGCTAGGAGGCGAGGCCCCATGTTGACATTCAAATCAGCCACGGCCAGGCCTATTGCCGTCAGGATCGGCCTGGCGGTTGCCGCACTGGTGTTGCTGATGCTGGCGGTATCGCTCGTGAACCTCTACGGCCTGCGAGGCATGGTTCGTGCGGTGGATTCCGCCAGCCATTCCGCGGAAATTCTGGCCTCGGTCAACGGGGCTACCGGGCGGGTGGAAAACTTCATTGCCACCCGCGACCAGGACAGCGTGTCCCAGGCCGAAGGCTTGGTCGCGACGGCTATCAACGGCCTTAACGCCATCCCGGCGGCAGAGGCGCAATCGCTCAAGGGCAGCCTGGATAGGCTCGCTGCGGCGATCGCGTCCTTGCGGGTGGCGACGCTGACCATGGATGGCGAAACCGAGAATATGACCGCCCATTACGCTCGGATGCGAGAGGCGACGGCCCTCGTTGAACAGGGCATCGCCGCTGGGCTGAAGGGCCTGGACTCCCGCGCCGCCGACCACCAGGCGCGGGTGAGCAACGCCCAGAGCGCCCATCGCATCCTGGATATCCTGCGCAACGGCGAACGTATCATTACCGCCAATGTGGCCCAGGTGCTGGTGACGGGTGATGGTGCGGCCGCCACTGCGGCGCGCAACGCCTGTGCGGCGCTGCCGCCTGTGGTCGAGCAATTGCGTGAGTTAATGGGGGCGCCGCAACAGGTGGAGACCCTGGAACAGTTGGCGACGGCGGTGGCAGCAGCCAGCCTGGCGCTCGAGCAGCTTGGCGAGTCTCCCAGGCTCCGGGGCGGCGAGGCTTTGCGGCATCTGGGGGCTGTTGGAGGCGTGGCAGAGCGCCTTGAAGTCATGTTGGCTGAAGTGGACGAGCACATTGCCCATGACGCCAGTGACATTCAGGCCGCCATCGGTTTGCTGCAAAACGCCGCCGCGTTGTCCAAGCGTTTCGCCGAACGTGTTGCCACCCTGGAGGCGCAGACCTTGTCGTTTCGCCTGGCGCCGTCGGCCGAGGTCGCCAGTTCTGTAGGCGTCATCCTCGATGAACTCTCCCGTCTCGCCCGGGTTCTGCCTTCGTCTGTGGGGCAGCAGGCCAGCGCTACGCCCCTGACGGTCAGCGATCAGATTGCTGGCTACCGGGCGGCATTTGCCGGGTTCCATCAGGCGAGCAACGCCTTGGGCGACGCGCGCGACCAGGTTCGTATCGAGGCACGCAGCGCTGGCCTGTTGGTTGCGCGCTTCGCAGGCGAAGCGCGTTCAGACGCCTTGGTCCACAAGGATCGCGGCATGCTGGCGACAATAGTCGCTGGCGCCGTCGCCATCCTGCTGGCCGGAGCCATCGCCTGGAGCACCTCGCGGTTTGTCGCGCAGCCCATCGTCGCCCTGGCTTCGGTCATGCGCCGGCTGGCTGCCGGTGACTTGACCGCCGAAATCGCCAGTGCTGGACGCGGCGATGAGATTGGGATCATGACTCGCGCCGTCCGGGTGTTCCAGGAGAATGCCTTGCGCATCCGGGTGCTGGAGGCCGAGGCCGAAGCCGAAAGACAGCAGGTACAGGCCTCTCTGGAGAGAATGGTCGCCGAGCGGACCGACACGCTTCACCGACAGACCGAGGTGCTGGAGGCGCAGGCGGTTGCACTTATTCAGGCGCGCAACCAGGCCGAGACGGCCAACCAGGCAAAGAGTGATTTCGTCGCCACGGTCAGCCACGAACTGCGCACCCCTTTGACCCTTATTCTCGCCCCGTTGGAGCAGCTCTCGGTGGCGATCACGCCGCCGGCGGACTGGCGCGTGCAAATCGAGCGCGCACAACGAAACGCACTGCGCCTGATGAACCGCGTGAACGATATCCTTGACTTCTCCAAGGCCGAAGCAGGCAAGTTTGAGCTGTGTCCGGCGCCCGTTGATTTGAACAAGGCGGTGGGTGTGCTGGCCGAGGACGCCGCCATGGTGGCCAAGGGCAAAGGCTGCACGTTGACCTGCAGCATCGATCCTGCCCTCGGCACCGTGTTCCTGGACCCCCGACACTTTGAGAAGATTCTGCTCAACCTGGTGAGTAATGCCATCAAGTTCACCTCTGCTGGCGGTACGGTGCATCTGGCAGTCACTGCGCTTGATGACGACCGATTTGAGCTCGCGGTGCAAGACTCGGGCATTGGCATCGCGCCTGACAAATTACCCCTGCTGTTCCAGCGTTTTTCCCAGATCGACAATTCCGCCACGCGGCATTACAGCGGTACAGGCATCGGCCTGGCCCTGGTCAAGGATCTGGTCGAACTGATGGGGGGCGAAGTCAGCGTCAACAGTGAGCCTGGAAAGGGGTCGTGCTTCCTTGTTCGATTTCCTCGAGGAACCGAGCAAAACACGGTGCCGACCGAAGCCGGTCATCTGCATGAGGGATCGTCATCCACCGCAATGATCACAACCGAGCAGCGCCACTTGCTGTTCGACGACGGCCGCCGTGGCAGTAGCAACGACCAGGCGTCCATGGGCGATGCAGACAACGAGCAGCACCCGGAACGCACCTCGCAGTCCAGGGTCCTGGTGGTCGATGACAGCCCGGAAATGCTTGGCTACCTCAGCGAGCTTTTGCGCGACGACTACAGCGTCGTCACCGCCGCTGATGGAGAGCAGGCCTGGGCCATGCTGCAGCGTCAACCGATCAATGTCGTTCTCTCGGATGTGATGATGCCGGAGCTTGACGGCTTTGGCCTGACCGCCAGAATCAAGGCGAGCGCCGGTTTTGCCCATCTGCCCGTCATCCTGTTGACCGCCCGCGGCGGCAGCGAGGCTTGCATCTCCGGGCTGGAGAGTGGCGCCGATGACTATATCGCCAAACCTTTCTCGCCATTGGAGCTCAAGGCTCGCGTACGCGCGGCGCTACGCATGAGCCAGGTGCAATCCGAACTGAATGCGAAATCCCGTCAGGCGGGCATGGCCGAGATCGCCACGACGGTGCTGCACAATGTCGGCAACGTCCTCAACAGCGTGAACGTTTCGGCCGAGTTGGTCAGCAGCCAGATGCGCACCTCCAAGGCCCAGGGCCTGGGCAAGGTGGCGCAGATGATGAACGAACACATCCATGAGCTGAGCGATTTTCTCACCCAGGACCAGAGGGGAAAGATGCTGCCCGACTACCTGCTCAAGCTGGCGCAGGCGGTGGCGGCAGAGCAGCAGGGCATCATCGAAGAGCTCGAGCAACTCACCAAAGGCATTGACCACATCAAGACCATTGTCGCTGCCCAGCAGTCCTATGCCGTTGCCGTCAGTGTCGTCGAGACAATACCGGTCTCGGAATTAATCGATGATGCCTGGCGCATGAGTGCCGGCTCACGGATGAATCAGGAGGTGACGGTGGTCAAGGACATTGCCGACTTGCCCCTGCTGTCGCTGGACCGGCACCGGGTGCTGCTGATTCTGGTAAACCTGATCAAAAACGCCAGGCAGGCGTTGGACGGCGTGGTCGATCGCAGCCCGTGCATCACGTTCAGCGCCTCCCTTATCGGTGACGGAGCAGTCTTGCGTATCACGGTGGCCGACAATGGCAACGGGATTACGCCAGAGCACCTGACGCGTATCTTTTCCCATGGCTTCACGACTCGCAAAGACGGTCACGGTTTCGGCCTGCACAGCTGCGCGCTCGCTGCACAGGAAATGGGTGGCAGCTTGACCGTGCACAGCGACGGGGAAGGGCAGGGCGCAACCTTCATCCTCGAGATCCCTCTTGATGCGCAGCAGAGTAAGCGATGAGTATCGAACAAGCGCCCTATGGGCTGGGCCGTGGATAAAGCCCTATCAGGTTCGATTTTCAAGCCAGCTGTGCGCTCCCACTCAGTTCGAATCTCGGGGGCCGGTCTTATCAGCAACCGTCATTTTTCCGTGCTGGTCGTTTTCGCGTCATTTGACGCCTCTTTTTGAAAGCGCAGCAGGGTATCGTGATACGTTTTTCTTCGACGATGGTCCGTGTCATAGCCGCCGTTAGCGGCGACAGTGCCGGCTTGAATATGGTCCAGATAACTGAACAATCTTCGTGCTGACAGAAAGCTGATCGCATAACCCAGCTTGACCATCTTGTCTTGTAGAGCGTATCCCGGTACCCGGTTATCCATCATGAAGCGCAAGTTATGTTGTTTAATTACATCGCAGTTCCATAAGGTGCAAAAACTTTTCAAGTGGGTTTCTCTGAAAGGCTTGGGGTTTTTAGAGGGTAGCCCCACGTAACGCATGAGCGTTCGGTAGTGGTACTTCATCAGTCGAGTACCGAACCGCCAGGCAGTTCTTAAAAAACCGCGATTGATCTGTTCTGTACAACCGACTGCCACTGTACGCGGCGTTGCAGTACTTTGGCTCATCATCATGCTGAACACATCGGTATCAAATACAAATGTGTCCGTATGAAGCAGGAATAAGTACGGAGTTTCAACGTATCCCAAAATCAGATCAAGGGCTTTACCATGCGCGATGTATCCGGCCTCTCGAGGGTGGGGAATCCGCTCTACCAAGTTGATCCAGTCAAGTGTCCGCAGGTAGTGGGTGCTTTCATCGGCGGAACCGTTATCCACTACCCAGACCGGAACTTGATGGTATATAGCGTAGTCGCGTAGCAATCCTAAGCAAAGGCGTGTCATGTGCAGCGTTTTATAATTAACCAGGGCGATACTGTACGAGGCATGTTTTGCCGAATGAGCGTTGTCGTCAGGCATTAGTCAAACACTCCAGAATGATATATCGGTAGTGCGTCGTTTTCGACTGGGCCGGCAGGCTTGATGGTGCGCCATCACCTCATGAGTGGCCGGGGGCAGGAGAGGCGCATCAGCCAAGCTTAATAGGTTGCTCTGTTTGGTAGCGTTAATTTATGGTTAAGGTGGGTAAATAACAGAGTGGGAAGTAACTCGGAGTGCTCGTGGTATTTACCATTACCTTACCGACTTCTGACATTTTTCAGGCTGGCTACGTCGTAAGCTTGTTCGTGATAGTGCGCAGTAGTGCTGGCACTGCGTAACCGATAAAAGTGGAGATGGTTATGTTGAGTAAACAATTCGCCAATGGCCCGTGTGCGTCTCGGCAGCTGGAAATATCTGGCTTGCACCAAGACAGTCTTCAGGATCAATTACGTAAGCTCCTCGGTCATGGTTTTAATCTGGTGTTATTTTGCAGCAGCGGCCAATATGGTGGTCGATACTGCCATGTGCAAATACACCATGACAAAAGTGGGATGGAGCTTGAGTTGCATGGCGTATTCGACGAACGCTTCGTGCATGAGGCGTGCCTGGCCATAGAGGAAATAAAGAAGCAAGTGCGCTTGGCGATAGGGCCACTTCGAGGTATACCAGCACCTGCTCGGAGAAAAGCACATACAGCCCGTTATTGACGAATTACACGGGCTGGCGAAGTTACGCCGCACACGCCAACGGCGGAGCAATCAACGGTCCCAATAGCGCACTGGTCATGGGCTGACTGCACGTCAAGTCAATCATTGGTGCTTTCTTCATCCCTGAGTTGCCGACTCATGGCATCGCAGCTCTGCGCCCACGAGGTCAGCCATTCCGGCATCTCTGGCGACCGTTTGGGCAGTCCCAGTTCTCGAACAAACTCGCTTGGCGGAACAATACCTTTCGCTGAACGGAATAGACCTCGCATTACGACAACGCCGATCACTCTGCCTTTACTCACAAATCGATGCTCCATGAAGCTCCACTTGTCGTCCCAGCCAAGCATCCTTGTGTGGATTTCAAACGCTTCAAACAGTCTAAGCTCGCGACGAAATTTACCCCAAGTATCTCCGACGATGGGCAGCGCCTTTGCTCTAATAGCTACTCGATAGGCGCCACTGCGCAAAACGAAATCCATGCGTCCGACATCGGCCAGGGTGAAATATCGGCCGTTGGTGACATGTCGATTGAAGTCGAGGTCCAGTGGCCAGACGCGCATTCGGATAACGGTCGAATCCAGCGCTTTTGCCGGTTTGCGCCAAGGTCGGCGAAGCAGCATGAGGAGAAGTCGAAACCAGAGATTCATACAGACGCCGATAGTTGAATGATTGGCGTACTTTAAAGTGCTGAGGGCTGAGCCAGGTAGGTCCCTAAATGACTTAATTCTGCGCAAAAGTACATTCCGATCACTCATTCTATGGTTTAAGTCTTTCGAGCGGGTTTCGCCGGCCTCTATCGCGCTATCTGCGGCCTGTGGTTTTCGCGACCTTTGTCTACCATCTACGCTCCAGGCTGCTGTCTGCGGTCGAAAATCGATTCAGTAAAATCTGCTGGACGGCTTTTAATCAGTGTCATCTATCTCAGGTCCTCTGTTAGATTAAATATATATAGCTTGCCGAGTGCAAGTCAGTTGGAAGTTATAAAAGGGTTAAAAGGTCAGGCACTAAGCTGCCTTGTGCGAAAAAGCGTCATAAATAAAATTTCTTTTGATTCAATGGGCGAGAACAGGCAGTCAGTAATTTAAGAAAGTCAATATGCGAAATCATGAAGTTTTATTCATATGGGTGGCTGAGGAACCCTGATTTGCGATGCTTGATATTGCTGCAACCCTTCAAGTACATTTCATTTAATTTCCAGTATCAATGCTCACCAACAGGAAGTTATCCTATTCCTGCGCATATCAAGATGATATTGATGCGGTTGCGGCGACAGGAGCACACTGGATAGGCATATTTGCTGGTATCAATGAAACGTCACAGAAATATCGAATTAGAAAATCAAAAGCACAGATACAAGATCTCATTAAACGACGTGTGCTGTATGCAAAATCACTGGGCCTGAAAGTTCGCTACGCCGCCCGATTATCGGCGAGTACAGCTTCGTACATACCGCAAAACTTCATGTGACCGCCAGCTCCCGAAATAGAAACTGCTATCACTGGATAGACCCGGTTTACTTGAGCGAGTAAGCCGTGCCATGAATCTTATGCGAGCACCTCAACATGATGGGTCATGAGTGGTTGACAGGCGTCGGTCTGATTTTCCTCGGAATAATAACGGGATTCGTCGGGACCAACACCGGTGGGAGTGTTTTTTTGACCGTTCCGGTGATGATCTGGCTGGGGATTGCACCTCAGTCGTCGATCGCCACTGCGCGCCTGGCCTCGGTAGGCACCATGTTTGCCGGCCTGCGGCACTTCCATAACCAGGGAAAGGTCGATTATGCGCTGGCCTTTCCAGCTGCGGTACTGGGGTTGGTTGGGGCTCTGGCAGGCGCGAGCCTGCTTCTTCAAATAGATCCCGCGCTGCTGCACAAGGTAATTGGCGGGCTGACATTGCTGCTCGTCGCACTGTCCTTTATAAAAAAACCTAGTAGCGGCGAAACACCTCCCTCAGCGATCAGACGTCTGTTTGGTTATATCCTCTTTATACCCGTAGGAATGATCGGCGGGCTATTTGGTGGGCAAGCCAAACTCTCGACGTATTTGTTCATTATCTTTTTCAGAAAAACCATCAGCGAATCGGTGGGGACCCGCAAAGTCGGTGGGCTGGTTCTCTCCGCCGGATCATTACTGATTTTCGGCGTCAGCGGCATCATTGACTGGCAGTACGGATGTTGTTTGATTATTGGCACGCTATTGGGTGCAAATGCCGGCGCGAAGTTTGCCTTGAAGAAGGGCGACCAGTGGATGGAGGCAGTTTTCAATCTAGTCGTGGTCGCGTTGGCATTGAGGATGCTGTTCTGGTGACCAGATTGGATGGGTACTCGCAAATACGTAAATGGTCTCACCTGTTTGCCAAGCCTTCATCCACAAATGGTCATGTCCTGTCTTTTATGTATTCGATCTCACAGGGTGTAGGCGCAAGCTTTGGGTTTTGCTTGCCTGGCGGCGGTATCAGGGAGTGCCATCTAGTACATCACCCAAAATCGAACTCAGGATGTACTAGAAAAATGTTGGGGTGAAGTGAGTGTGAGGGACAAATGTTGGCAACAAAAAACCTGCACAAGGCAGGTTCTATGTGGGTTTCAGCGACTTCTTGGGAGGTCGTGGAACGTAATGATGGTGCCCGAACCCGGAATCGAACCGGGACGCCCTTACGAGCGGGGGATTTTAAGTCCCATGCGTCTACCAGTTTCGCCATTCGGGCGGTAGCGCGTTGTTACAGGGTTGGGAATATATAGATCCAGGCGCTTCGACGCAAGGTCGGTCTGCCGCTTTCTTGCATGGACGGCGCCTGAAAAAGCTTGGCAGATCAGTGATCTACATCGGCTTTAACAGGCGAACCGGAGGATTCCTACAGTACGGGAACAAGCGGTATAAATGACAGTCATAGCAATATGCCATCTCGGCAGTCTGGAAAGGAATCGGTTGATGCTCAGTGTTCGCAGGCGCTATTGGATGGTTATTGCAGGTGTCGTGGGACTGTTGGCCGGTACGGCACAGGCTGGGAGTGCGGTGAAGTGGGGGGATTTCAGCGCGTCAGGCGGTGATCGGTTGACGGGGACTTCGCTGGAGGCGGGCAATCAGTATGTGTTGAAGGCGTCGAGCATTTCGGTGGGGGATATTGAACAGCTGCAGGCTGCGCAGAAACGTACCGAGAGTGAGGTGCAAGGCCTGAAAGGCAAGCTGGAGGGGCAGGACCGCGCGTTCGATGAGTTCAAGCGCAGGGACGGTTCGAGCGCCAGTTCCAGTGACAGCCAGTTGGCGAGCCTCAAGCGCACGGTCGAGGATCAGAACAGCACGATCGAACGGCAGAAAAGCGATATCGAAGGTTTGAAGCGCAGCCTGGATGATCTCAAGCGCAGCGTGGATACCTTGAGCAGCAAGGTCAAGTAGCCTGGCCGCATGCGACATGCGGTCGGTCATGAGCCTGGATGCGGGTGTAAGGTAGGGCGTGCAACGCTGGGAAATCTCAGGAAAGCGAGGTGACTATGAGCGCTCCACTGCTGAAGAAGCTGCATCTGAATGGGTACGACATCGTGCAGGTCAATTTCGGGCCATGGCGGGTGTGTACGCCCCAGGATCGGCTGGCGTCCTTCAATTCCCGTGAACAGGCACTGGCGTATGCCGCCACGTTGCCGGGTTACCAGGCACGCAACAGGCCGGTGTCCAATGATGATTGATTGAAAACGAAGCCCCGGTTTGTCCGGGGCTTCTGCGTTTCTGCTTATACGAAAGGCTGTGCGCCGAAGCCGCGGGGCAGGCGCTGTCGCCCTGGCAGATCGGTCAGGCGCTGCGTCCAGGCACTGCGCCAGTCGGTGCTGGTGTGGGTCTTGGCCTGGCGCGAAGCACGGCGTGCGGCGTTGCGCTGGTTGCGGCGCGCTTCCTTGTAGGCATCGGTGTTGCGGCAGGTGCGGCACTTACCTGAGGTTACGACCCCCATGGGCGCAGCAGCGTTCGGTTTTGCCCCTGGACCTGTTCAACACCCCCGCCTCGGCGCTACCCTGCCATGCCACTGATCATGAAAAGGAGTGTGTGATGAGCGTCGAGACCCTGCCCCTGGAAGGCAGTTGCCGTTGTAACCGGGTGCGCTTCAGCGTGAGCCAGGCGCCGGTGATTACCATGGCGTGCCACTGCACCGGCTGCCAGAAGATGACCGCCAGTGCGTTCTCCCTCAGTGCACTGATTCCCGCCAGCGCGTTCACGGTGACCCAGGGCTGCCCGGTGGTCGGCGGCCTGCACGGGGTCGATCGTCACTATTGCTGCCCGCACTGCATGAGCTGGCTGTTTACCCGCCCCCATGGCATCGATGAGTTCGTCAACGTGCGTGCGACGCTGTTGGATAATGCTGCGGAGTACGTGCCCTTTATGGAAACCTGGACCCGCGAAAAACTGGCCTGGGCTACCACGCCGGCAGTCGAAAGCTTCGAGCAGTTGCCGCAACCCGAGGACTTTGCACGGTTGCTGCAGGCCTATGCCGAATTCAGCGCTCGCTGAGTTCAGTCAATCAAGGCGAGCAGGTCCGTATCGCCCACGTCCTGCCCGGCCTGGGTCAGCAGCGTGGTGACCTGGCCTCGATGGTGGGTCTGGTGATTGAAAAAATGCACCAGCAGGGCGCCGAATGTCTTGCTGGCCGCCGCGCCGCGCATGTTGTGGTAGTGCAGGCGATGGTCGAGGTCGGGTTCGCGCAGGGTGTGCACCCAATCGATGATCAATTGGTCCAGCCAACGCCGCCGGGCGGCGAGTTCACCCAGGTCGGCGAACGCCAGTTGCTTGAGGTCCGACGGCGCGGCGATGCTGTTCAGCGGCGCCAGCGTCGCGTAGCCGGCGGGGTGCAGGGCAAAGCGTTTGAGCCAGACGGTGTCGCCCAACGTGAGATGGTTGAGCGTGCCGAAGACCGAGCCGAAAAACGCTTGGCGGTCCACGCGCAACTCATCGTCCGTAAGCCTGGCAGCCGCGTCATAGACCTTGCGGTTCATCCACTGGTTGTAGGTCGCCAGCAGCGTCATTTGTTCGATACGGTCCACGTGCTCTACCCCTCGTTGGCAATGGTGCCGCCATCATAAGGTAATTACCTGGACGACCCGCCACGGCAACTGCACCGGGAGCAGCAGGCCAGGCCTAAAACCTGAGCGTCGCACCGGTGGTCAGCCATTGATTGCGTTCACCGCCCAGGTCGCGCCCGAGCACCAGGTCTACGTCGACAAACTCCCCGAAGTGCAGGCGCGGCCCTGCTTGCCAGGCCTGGTCACCGCCTTCCTGGCCGTAACGTTCAGCGATCAACGTGAGGGCATCCATCAGTTGATACTCGACGCCGGTGCCCCAGCTCAGGCGCTGGGTTTGCTCGCCGTCGTTGTAGGCATGGGCCCAGCCGGCATTCAGGTTCAAGCGCACGGGCGCCAGCGGTTGCCAGGTCAAGGGGAGGGTGAAGTCGGCGCCGTCGAACCCGTGTCGTCGATCAAGGGCAAGATGCGCCCCGGCGGAGATCGCCATTTCCAGCCCCAGGTCTTGCCGTGACAGCACCTGCGCCTTGAGTTGCGGACTCACCTGGGTCTCGCCCCGGCCTGCGCTGTCGGCCCGTGACAGCGCCGCGCCCCACTGCACCGAAGGCAGTACGCTGAACGTGCACGCGGGAGACAGCGTTGCCGTGTGCGTGTTGCCGGCGTGCCGGTCGGCGCTGTACCAGGCGTCGAGATTGCAGGCACCCGGTGCGTTGATTGCGCCGTCATCGACCACATAGGCGCCACCGGCGGCATGGGCCTTGGACACCAGGGCAATTAACAGGATCGAACCCAGGGTGATACCGATAAACAGCAGGTTGCGCCGCAGCGCCCGCTGTTTTGCCGGCGGCAACAGCAGCAGGGTCTGGCGCGCGCCGCGATAGTGCCGCGCACGGTATTTGGCAAACCCGTCCGGGCGCTTCGGGGTGTGTTTGTTGTGCATGATGCACCTCGCTTGAATGTCAGTTCTCTACGGTCAGCACCGAAATGCCGCTGGCCCTGGCCTGGCAGACCAGCTCCGACGTGTCGTCACCACCTGGCAGCGCGATGACCACATCCGCGCGGCTGTCGGTCAGCATGAAATGGTTGCGCTGGCGCTCCGCCTGCTTGCCGTGGCGTTGCCAGTTGGGCGGGTAGCGCACCACGTCGATGCCGAGTTCCCGCGCCCAGTCCTCGATGGCGCTGCCGAGGAACTGGTTGCCGCCGTGAATCAGCACCTGCACGGGGCGCAGGCGGTGGTAAGCGTCCAGCACTTGGCGGGACTTTTTGCAGTCGGCGTAATGACGACCGGCACAGATCAAGACGCGCATGATCCTATTCCTTGTAATGCACGGTGGCGGCCGGGCGACCGCCACCGTTTAAACGGCGGGGGAACTCAGTACCACTGCTTGAAGCGGCGGATGTAGAGGGTTTTCATCAGTTGGGCCACGCAGCAATAGCTGAGCAGCGTGCCGACCAGCCACGGGAAGTACGCCAGCGGTAGCGGTTGCAGGCCCACCAGGGTGCCCAGGGGCGAGAACGGTACGTAGATGCCCAGCGCAATCACCACGCCGGTCATCATCAGCACCGGCCATGCCGCCGTGCTCTGGAAGAACGGAATCTTGCGGGTGCGCAGCATGTGCACCACCAGGGTTTGCGAGAGCAGGCCCTCGATAAACCAGCCGGACTGGAACAGGGTCTGCATTTCCACGCTGTTGGCGGCGAACACGTACCACATCAGGGCAAAGGTGGTGATGTCGAAGATCGACGAGGTCGGCCCGATCCAGATCATGAAGCGACCGACGTTCCTGGCGTCCCACTTGCGCGGTTTGGCCAGGTACTCCTTGTCCATCTTGTCCCACGACAGGGCCAGCTGGGAGATGTCGTACATCAGGTTCTGCAGCAGCAGGTGAATCGACAGCATCGGCAGGAACGGGATGAATGCACTGGCCACCAGCACCGAAAACACGTTGCCGAAGTTGGAACTGGCGGTCATGTTCAGGTACTTCATGATATTGCCGAAGGTTTCGCGGCCTTTGAGCACGCCTTCTTCCAGCACCATCAGGCTCTTTTCGAGCAGGATGATGTCGGCCGATTCCTTGGCGATGTCCGTGCCGCTGTCCACCGAGATACCCACGTCGGCATCCCGCAATGCCGGTGCGTCGTTGATGCCGTCGCCGAGGAAGCCGACGGTGTGGCCGTTGGCTTGCAGGGCCTTGAGCACCCGGGATTTCTGCAGCGGCGTGAGCTTGGCAAATACCGTGCGCTCCTCCACATGGCGCGCCAGGGTGGCGTCGTCCATAAGCTCGATCTCCACCCCCAACAGCGGCCGGCCTGGTTCGAGGCCGACCTGGCGGCAGATCTTGCTGGTGACCACGGCGTTGTCGCCGGTGAGGACTTTGACCGTCACGCCGATCTGCTGCAGGGCTGCAATCGCCGGGCCGGCGGTTTCCTTGGGCGGATCGAGGAAGGTCAGGAAGCCCTGGATCACCAGGTTGCGCTCATCGGCGGTGGTGTACTGCTGGCGGGCCAGGGCCTTTGGAATGTTGCGCGTGGCCACCACCAGCACGCGGAAGCCGTCTTCGTTGTAGTCATTGGCGATCGCCAGCAACTCCTCGCGGCGGTGCTCATCCAGAGGCACTGCACTGCCGGCCTCCATCACGTGGGTGGCAATGTCCAGCATCTCCTCGACGGCGCCTTTGCACACCAGCAGATGGTCGTGGACAGCGTCCTTGACCACGATGGAGAGGCGACGGCGCACAAAGTCGAACGGCAATTCATCGACCTTGCTGTAGGCAAACGGCAGCTGGAACCTCGGGTTCTGCTCCGAGAACTGCACCACGGCCTGGTCCATCAGGTTTTTCATGCCGCTCTGGTGGTAGCTGTTGAGCCAGGCCAGGGACAGCACCGCATCATCGCGCTGGCCGAAGGCGTTGACGTGATGCTCGAGGATGATCTTGTCCTGGGTCAGGGTGCCGGTCTTGTCGGTGCACAGCACGTCCATCGAGCCGAAGTTCTGGATCGCGTTGAGGCGCTTGACCACTACTTTGCGCTTGGCCATCGCCGTGGCGCCCTTGGCCAGGTTGGCGCTGACGATCATCGGCAGCATTTCCGGGGTCAGGCCCACGGCAACCGCCAGGGCGAACAGGAACGCATCGCCCCAGTCACCCTTGGAGAAGCCGTTGAGGAAGAACACGATCGGTACCATCACCAGCATGAAGCGGATCAGCAGCCAGCTGACGCTGTTCACCCCGCGATCGAATGCGGTCTGTACCCGGGAGCCGACAATCGCCTTGGCCAGGGAGCCAAAGTAGGTGCGCGGCCCGGTCGCCACCACCACAGCTTTGGCGCGGCCGCTGACCACATTGGTGCCCATGAAGCAGATGTTCGGCAGGTCCAGCAGGTTGCCCTGGTCGGCGGCGACCGGCCCGGCGGATTTTTGCGTGACGTCGCCGAGGGTGTCGTACTTCTCCACCGGCAAGGCTTCGCCGGTGAGCACCGCCTGGCTGATAAACAGGTCCCGGGACTCGATCAGGCGGATGTCGGCAGGGATCATGTCACCGGCAGACAACTGCACGATATCGCCGGCCACCAACTCGCGCATCGGCACTTCGCGCAGGGTGGGCTGGCTGCCCACTTGCTCACGGCGCAGCACCGTGGCAGTGGTGCGGACCATGGCTTTCAAGGCTTCGGCGGACTTGGTCGAACGGTGCTCCTGCCAGAAGCGCAGCAGGCTGCTGAGCAGGACCATGGTCATGATGATGACGACCTTGGTGGGATCGGCTTCTTCACCGTCCTGCATCGGCAGCCAGCAGTCGGTGAAAAAGCTGATGCCGCCCAGGGTCAGCAACACGTAGATGAACGGGTTGTTCAGGGCCTGCAGGAATTGCACGATGGCGTGAGGCGGTTTGTCATGGGCCACTTCGTTGTGGCCTTCCCGTTGCAGACGGGCAGTGGCGTCCAGTTCAGTCAGGCCATCCTGGGTGGCGCGTACGTTGGCCAGGGTGGCCGACAGGCCGTTGTGGGCTTCGCGGGCGGCACGCATCGACAGTTTGGTGTCGCTGGCGGTGCCGGTTTTCTTCTGCAGTGGCGTGTTTTTTACGGCGCTCATTGTCTGTGCTCCTGTCGCCAATTCTCGACAAAACATACCCGGTACTTACCTGAATACAGGCGAGCGAAAGCATGCCGAGTCGCTGACTTCGCGATCGGTTTAAATAAGGTGCTTGGATAACTTCTACAGGCGCGTTAGTTATAAGGCGCGCAGCGAACTACAACTGGAAAGTTTCATAAAGAACTCCAGGGACTTAATCAGGAAGTTATTGTTTCAGCGGGATTGAACGGCGCGGGCGCTCAGCACTATCCCAGGCTGAAAAGCGGCGGTCTCTGCGGGTCTTTGGGGGAGGGGGCAACGCAGGGCGTGCGTCGTGGCAGAAAAAACACGCGGGCATGGCAACGCTTGGCTCGCAAGGCTGCGGCCAGTGTGGGTACATCGGGCAAAGCAAGGGTTTGGAAGGTCATAACACACCTCGGGACCGGACGGGCGACCGGCGAGGCAGTTACGGCGGAGCATCAAGCTCCAGCGCAGCTTACCGGACCGGGGAGGCGAGTCCTGTCATGTTCTGGATTGGGCGCCCGACGCCCGCCAGGGCGGTGCTCGGACAGCGACTGGATACTGTGTCCATTGGCTTCTTTTGTGAGGGTTAAAAAAGGCCCCAGTTGCGGGCAGGGGCAATCTACTCAGGCAGTTACAAAATGTCAACGCATGATTAATTAAATAGCCCGGTGTTCAGAGTTCATTCAGACAAGAGGCACTCGAAAGTTACCCGATATATAACTTCATACGCCCTGTGCGGCGAGAACGGCCAGATAGATCAGCACTAAACCGCAGGCGCCATAACTGATGCGTTGCCACATGGGCGATGCATTCTTGCGCAGCAGGTTCACCAGTGCGGCGATCAGAAAGCATGACAGCACCGAAGCCAGCATGAAGCCGGCGAAAAACATCAGCGTCTGCCCATGGCTGGGCGTAGCGCCGACGATGCCTGACAGCGCGCTGCCCAGCGCCCCCCAGTAGACGATGTTTTTCGGGTTGGCCAGGGAAATCGCCGCGCCCACGGCCAGCGCATTTTGTCGGGTGCTGGCCGGTGCATCATCGGCTTCGGGCAAGTGCCAGGCGTCGATCAGGCTGCGTACGCCCAGCCACGCCAGGTACAGCGCGCAGATGATCGTCAGCGGCACGCGCACGGCGTCATGCTGGATCAGCAGTGCGATGCCGGTGAGGCCGATCACTGCCCACACGGCATCGCCTACCAGCGAGCCAAACTGCACCAGCAAGGCGGGTGTGAAACCGTGGAGCAAGCCACGGCGCAACGTCTCCGCCAGCACCGCACCGGGGGAGAGGCAAAACACAAAGCCGAATACCAGTGCGTAAAAAAAGATCGTCAGCATGCCCGCGTCCTTTCAGGAAAGTGCGAGAGCATACGCTGGCAGAGGGATGGGAATCCATATCGCCGCAGCGGATTCATCCAGCCGTCAGGAGGTGGCCATTTCCAGCAGCGCTATGCGCTCGAGTTCGACCTTCAGCGCGCCAGGGCTGAGGCGGGCAAAGGGCAGGGCGAAAAACGCCCGGCAACGGCTGGCGATGGTCTCCAGCGTGGCATCGAATGCCGCCTGGATGCTGGCCTGGTCACCTTGAACCTCCGAGGGATCTGCCAAGCCCCAATGCGCCTTCACCGCCGGCCCGAAATACACCGGGCAGGCTTCGCCCGCCGCCTTGTCGCAGACGGTGATGACCACATCCGGCGGGCTGTCTTCAAATGCGTCATTGCCCTTGCTGTACAAGCCTTCGGTGCGGATACCCGCCGCCTGCAAGGTGCTCAGGCTGCGCGGCAGGACCTGGCCCTTAGGGAAACTGCCGGAGCTGACCGCGGCAAAACCCTGCGGGGCCAGGTGGTTGAACATCGCTTCGGACAAGATGCTGCGACAGCTGTTGGCGGTGCACATGAACAGGACTTTCATTGCGGTTTCTCCGTTAGATGCTCAGGCGCAACGCGAGGGCGGCGAGGGTGATCAGCAGCACCGGCAAGGTCAGCACAATCCCGACCTTGAAGTAGTAGCCCCAGGTGATGGTGATGCCTTTGCGCGCCAGGATATGCAGCCACAACAGGGTGGCCAGGCTGCCGATGGGGGTGATTTTCGGGCCCAGGTCGCTGCCGATCACGTTGGCGTAGATCATCGCGTCCTTGACCACGCCCACGGCATGGCTGGATTCGATGGACAGCGCACCGATCAATACCGTCGGCAGGTTGTTCATCGCCGAGGACAACAAGGCCGTCAGCACGCCAGTGCCCATGGCCGCACCCCACACGCCGTAAGTGGCAAAGGTATCGAGCCAGGTCGCCAGGTAGGTGGTGAGGCCGGCGTTACGCAAGCCGTAGACCACCAGGTACATCCCCAGGGAAAAGATCACGATCTGCCACGGGGCTTCCTTCAGCACCTTGCGCGTGGAGATCTTGTGGCCCTTGGCGGCGATCACCAGCAGGAGTACGGCGCACACCGCGGAAATCGCGCTGATGGGAATGCCCAGGGGTTCCAGGGCAAAGCAGCCGATCAACAGGATGCCCAGCACCCACCAGCCGGCGCGGAAGGTGGCGCGGTCGTGGATCGCGCTGGCGGGGTCTGCCAGGTCGGCGGGGTCGTAGGCCTGGGGAATATCGCGGCGGAAGAACCACAGCAGCACCGCCAGGGTGGCGGCGACACTGACGACGTTGACCGGCACCATGACCGCGGCATATTCGTTGAAGCCGATCTTGAAATAGTCCGCCGAGACGATATTCACCAGGTTCGACACCACCAGGGGCAGGCTCGCTGTGTCGGCGATAAATCCCGCGCCCATCACAAACGCCAGGGTCGCCGCCGGCGAAAAGCGCAGTGCCAGCAGCATCGACATCACGATGGGGGTGAGGATCAGCGCCGCGCCGTCGTTGGCAAACAGCGCCGACACCAGGGCGCCGAGCAGCACCATATAGGCAAACAAGCGCCGGCCACGCCCGCGCCCCCAGCGCGCCACATGCAGTGCCGTCCAGGCAAAGAACCCGGCTTCGTCCAGCAGCAGGCTGATGATGATCAGTGCGACAAACGTCCCGGTGGCATTCCAGATGATGTGCCAGACCGCCGGGATATCCGCCAGGCTGATCACGCCACAGGCCAGGGCCAGGATCGCGCCCATCGTGGCGCTCCAGCCCACTCCGAGCCCCTTGGGCTGCCAGATGACCAAGACGATGGTGAAAATAAAAATGGCGACTGCGACAAGCATGAATTAACGCTCCGGTGGCTCAGCAGCAGGTGCTGGCTCGTTGTGGTCTGTCGCCCATTGCATCCAGACGCTGTGCGTCGCTGTGCAACCATGGCTGGTTGGCTTGCAGGGTGATGTCCAGCACCTGGTTCACCCAATCGGGCAGTGCCGGGTTGACGCGGTAGTAGATCCATTGGCCCTGGCGACGATCCAGCAGCACACCGCAACTGCGCAGTTGCGCCAGGTGGCGGGAGATTTTTGGCTGGCTGTCGTCCAAGGCATGGATCAGTTCGCAGACGCAAAGTTCGCCTTCACGCTGAATCAATAGCGTCAGGCGCGCCCGAGTGGCGTCGGCCAGGCATTTGAACAGGGTGGGCGGTGTAAGGGGATCCGACATGACCATTGCCTATATACATATGGAAATTCGAATATACGTATGTCCATATGTTTCGGTCAAATCCTGTTTCAATTGATATGGATCAAACCTCGGGAAAACTGCCACAAGTGATTGAAATTAAAATGAAACACGAATGTCCTAAAGTGCCTCCCCATTGCTGATGAAGGAAGACCCGCGTGACCCGTGCCACTCGCAACCTGCGCAAAACCCTGGATTCCGTCGCGGAAAATAACGAAACCGCGGCATTCGACCTGATGCGTGCCGTTGAAAAACTCGGCGATGAAGTCCTGCGCCAGCGCTTGCTCAACACCATTCACCGGCTCAACCAGGACGCTCACGAACTGCGTGAAGCGCGGGATTCGGTGGAGCAGGTGTCGGTCAGGCTCGCCTGAGCAAGATCGTTCAAGACAAGCTCCATCTTGCGCTGGCATGCTTGTGGACTGTCTGTCGATGAGCCGTTTCCATGCCTGCTGCCTTACCTCATTACGCCTTCGCTCGCGGTGCAATCGCCGTCATTCCCCTGTCCCTGGCCTGTGCACCCTGGGGGCTGCTGGCCGGTTCCATGGCCATCGATGCGCAATTCACGCCACTGCAAGCCCAGGGCTTGTCCGCCATTGTGTTTGCCGGCGCTGCGCAGTTGGTCGCCATTGGCATGGTCAAGAGCGGTGCCAGCCTGATTTCCATCGTGTTGACCACCTTGCTGCTGACCTCCCAGCACCTGCTGTATGGCATGCACCTGCGCCCGATTCTTTCGCCGCTCAAGACCCGCTGGCGCATGAGCCTGGGCTTTCTGCTGACCGATGAGTTCTTTGCTCTGGTCAACCACTATGACCGTGAAACCTTCAATCGCTGGTACGCCCTGGGCGTTGGCCTGACGTTTTACATCGCCTGGAACCTGTTCACCCTGGCCGGCATCGTGCTTGGCAAAAGCATCCCAGGCCTTGATCAGTTGGGCCTGGAGTTCTCCATCGCCGCCACCTTTATCGCGCTGATCACCCCGGTGGTGCGCGATGTGCCGACGGTGGTCTGCGTGGCGGTGTCGTTGTTGTTTTCCGTATGGTTGAGCTTCCTGCACTGGGAGTCGGCCGTGGTGGTGTCGGGTGTGCTCGGCATGAGCGCAGGGTTTTTCTGTAAACGCCTGGGGGTTGGGCAGCGATGATTTACCTGATGATTGTGGCCATGGGCCTGGTGGTTTTTTTCAACCGTTATCTGTTTATCGAGCCGCGCCTGCCGGTGCGCCTCAACCGTGGGGCACGGGAGTTTCTCGGGTTTGCGGTGCCGGGCATGCTCACGGCGATCTGCGGGCCGATTATTTTCCTGGCTGATCACCAGCTCAACCTGAGCCCGGCCAATCCGTATTTGCTGGCCGGTATCTGCGCCGTGGCGCTGATGTTCTGGACGCGTAACGTATTGATGACCGTGCTGCTGAGCATGGGGTTGTTCTACCTGTTTCGCGGGTGGCTCTGAAGCGCAGGCGAAAAAAAGCCCGCGGGAGGGCGGGCAGAAGGACACTTCTAAAAATGAGCCAGGCCACTATAGGCGGCATATTCTCCCTCCACAGTGAAACAAAATTCATGGGGGCGTCAGTCAGCCTTGCGGCAATGGTACAGTCGCGTTTTTTCCAACGAGGCAATGGCATGCACAAGGTGGTAATGGGCGCATTGGTATTGACGGCACTGGCCGGTTGCGCGGGCTCGAAGATGAACGAGGCGCGCCTGGGGGCTCCCTACAAGGCCATGGCATCGGACAAGGCCACGCTGGTGGTTGCCGAGTGCATCCAGTTTGGCTGGCAGGATGAAAGCGTGTTTGGCGTCGACGCCGGTGGCTTCAAAGAGCCGAACGGGGCCGGTGGTTTCACCGTCTACACCACCGGTGGCGATTACTTCGTCGACGTGCAAAGCGCCGGTGCCGGTTCGTCCGTCAAGTACTACGCCGTTGAAGACACGATGCCGGCCAAGCGTCGCTTGGCGGCACTCGCGACCTGTCTGTAATACGTTGCCTTAGTCATTTCAGGAAACGCCCGGCGGGACAGCCGCCGGACATTCGCTTATGATTCAATCCGCCCGCCCGACATAATGGCTCTTTACCAGTACACGGACGTCGAGGCCTTACCGTCGGGCGGGCACCTTTAGTCTTTATCGCGGCATAAAACCCAAATGCCAGCGCCGGGGAATCTTCAGCGACACCAGCCCCAACACGCCCGCGAATACACCGCTGACCACCAGCGCCCTCAGCCCCATGTGCTGCTCCAGCAGCGCGCCAATCACCGCGCCGACAAACATCCCCGCCCACGGAATCAGTTGCACCCGCCAGCCGTTGCGGCGTTCCCCCAGCATCCAGCGTCCCAGCCCGCGCCCAAAGCGTGACAGTGCCCCGGTCACGTAGGTCAGCCCCACCGGCAAGCCGTTGACCTCTTCCACGGCTGCGTTGAGCATGCCCATCGCAATGATCGCCGCCAGCAGCGCCGGCAAGGTGTCGGCGAAGGGCAGCAAGGCTGCGCCGCAGAGCAAGGTGGCGATACACAGCAATAGGGGCAGGGCATGGCGCCGGCTGAGACGGCCGACCACTACGCCCAAGGCGTTACCGGCGACAAATGTGGCGACCAGCAACAGCAGGCGTGCGGTCAAGCCGAGATCCCCCACACTGATGGCCACGGCCAGGCGCGTGGTGTTGCCGCTCATGAACGAAACAAAGTCGCCGCTGGCCATGAAGCCGATGGCGTCAGTCATGCCCGCCAATACCGAAAGGCTGGCCACCAGCATCAGGCCGACGCGGCCGCGCCAGCGCTTTTGATGGGCCAGTGCGGCATTGGCATAAGGCTTTTTGGGCGAAGGCAGCATAGGGCCGGGTTCCTCGGTGAGATTATCCGGCCACTACCCTAGGACGCTTTGATTGCGCGCGCAATGACCTCAGACACACTCCAGGCGCCAACCCTCAGGTTGCCAGAGCAAGCGGTGGGTTGGCCCGAGCGCCTGGATGAACGCCTCATCATGGGATACAACCATCATTGCCCCGCTGAAGCCCAGCAGCGCCTGTTCAAAGGCGATCACCGATTCCAGGTCCAGGTGGTTGGTGGGCTCATCAAGCAACAGCAGTTGCGCGGGTGTTTCACCCCACAGGGCAATCGCCATCGCGGCTTTCAACCGCTCGCCGCCGCTGAGGTGCACGGTCGGTTGGGTGACCCGCCGGGCATCCAGTTGCAGCAAGGCCAGGCGCGTACGCAGTTCGGCTTCGGGCAGCGGTGTGTCGAGCAGGTTGAGCTGTTCGACGAGGGAGCGTCGGTCATCCAGCAGCGCCTGGTGCTGGTCGATATACGCGCAGGGCACCGGCACCGAGCACTCACCGCTGGCGGGCTGGCAGTGGCCGGCCAGTACCTTGAGCAGGGTGGATTTGCCGCAACCATTCGGTCCTTGCACAGCCACGCGCACCGGCCCTGTGAGGTTGAGTGTGAGGGCGGGATGCTCCAGCCAGGGCAACCGGACCTCCGTCAAGGCCACGACCTGTCGGCCATTGGGCACGACCGACCCCGGCAAGGCCAACAGGGTCGGCGTTTCATCCACCACGCGCTCGTAGGCTTGGCGCACCTGCTCATCCAGCACGTGTTTGTAGGCGTGATGGGCACTGCGCACCGTGCCGACGACTTCGGTGGCGGCGCTTTTCCAGCGCGCCTTGGTAAACCGGTCCACATTGGCTGTCTCTGCGTGCTTGCGGGAGCGCGCCGCCTGGCGTTGCAGGCTGTCATGGTCTTTCTGCACGCGCCGGCGTTCGCGGTTGCGTTCAAGGCGTGCGTGCTCCAGCGCCGCGACGGCGGCGTGTTGTTCGGTGTCGCGCTGCAGGCGATAGGCATCATAGTTGCCGCCGTAGACGTGAGGGCCGAGTGGGGACAGTTCAATGATGCGCCCGAGGGTGTTGAGTATTTTTCGGTCGTGGCTCACCACCACCAGGCCGCCACGCCATTCCTGCAACAGGTGCAGCAGCCACCGGCGGCCGGCGCTGTCGAGGTGGTTGGTGGGCTCATCGAGCACCAGCAGTTGCGGTGCGGCCAGCACGGCGCCGATCAGCCTGAGCCGCGCCAGTTGTCCTCCACTGAGTTGATCGGCCGGCGTATCGACACCCAGCTGCGCAAGACCTGCCGTATCGAGTGCGGCGCGCAAGCGTTCGGCAAGGTCCCAGCGATTGTCGATCAACTCAAGGTCATCGACCTGCGCCGTCCCTGCCGCCATGCGTGCCAGTGCCGCCAGCACGGGCGTGGTGCCCGTCAGGTCAGAGAGGGTGTCTCCCGCTGCAACCGCCATGTCCTGGGGGACATAGGCCACGCTGGCCGAGCGCTTGAGCGAGCCGGAGGAGGGGGACAACACGCCGGCGATCAATTGGGCGAGGATACTTTTGCCCCGTCCATTACGTCCCACAATCCCGGAGGGCGTGTGGTCGATGGACAGGTTCAGGTCGTCCAGCAATGTCTCGCCATTGGCGAACTGGAAGCACAGGTGTTGCAGGGAAACCAATACGGGTAGCCGGTTGACGTCAGTCATCAGCACCTCCAAAAAATGTCGGACAGGCCAACAAGCGCGCCAGGCGGCTCGTTGCAGGTACATTCTGGAAGGCTTAGTGATTCACGTCGGCGGTCGTCCCGGAAGTCAGAGGGGGGCCAAGAGCCTAACCCTCCTTGGCATTGCCGGGCAAGTCGGCGGCCAGTTGTTCAAGGAACATCGCCAAGGCGACTTCCTCGGCCTTCAGGCCTTTGCGCCCCCGTGGCTTGGGCAATCTGGACAATTCGCCCAGGCTGAAATGCTCCAGCACGGCCGGGTGGATATAACACTTGCGGCACACCGCAGGCGTATTGCCCAGTTGCCTGGCAACATCCTTGACCATCGCCACCACATGTCGCTTGGCGTCGGATTCCGGTTGCCATTCCAACTCCCGCAGCACCGCCAGCGCCATGGCGGTGCCGGCCCAGGTGCGGTAATCCTTGGCAGTGAAGTCGGCACCGGTAAGATCGTGCAGGTAGGCGTTGACGTCATGGGAGCTGACGGTGTGCCGCTCGCCGTCTTCGTCCAGATACTGGAACAGGTTCTGCCCCGGTAACTCCAGGCAGCGCTTGACCACCGTGGCCAGGCGCCGGTCCTTGACGCTGACCTGGTGCTCCACGCCACTCTTGCCGCGAAACTGGAACTGGATCTCGCTGCCTTTGACATCCACATGGCGGTTGCGCAGGGTGGTCAGCCCGTAGGATTTGTTGTCTCGCGCATATTGGGTATTGCCGACACGGATCAGCGTGGCGTCCAGCAGCATCACCACCGTGGCCAGGACTTTTTCGCGCGTGAAGCCGGGTTCGGCGATTTGCGATTCGAGCTGTTTGCGCAGTTTCGGCAGGGCGTTGCCGAACTCCTGCAGCCGCGCGTACTTGTCGCTGTCACGCACCTCACGCCAGCGCGCGTGATAGCGGTATTGCTTGCGTCCACGGGCATCGCGGCCGGTGGCTTGCAGGTGCCCGCGCGGGTCGGCGCAGATCCACACATCGGTATACGCCGGAGGGACGGCGAGGGCGTTCAGGCGCTTGATCTCATCGGCATCCCGGATGCGCTCGCCCTTGGCGTCGAAGTACTGGAACTTGCCGCGCACTCGCTTGCGGCGGATGCCGGGCTGGGTGTCGTCAACGTAATGCAGGTCGCGGGGCAGGTCGGCGGGCAGCGCGGAGTCGGGCATGGTGCGGGTTCCTTGGCAACGGATCAGGCCGGTATTCCTGATTGACCGCAGCCGTGTGCGGTCGTGCCAAAAGGTTTCTTATGCCAGCACGGCCACCGCCTTGATCTGCGCCCACAGCGCCTGGCCGGGGTGCAATTGCAACTGGTCGCGGGAGAACCGCGTGATCCGCGCCAGCAACGGCGTGCCATCCGCGTCCAGGCGCACCAGCACATGGGCGCTGTTATCCGCCGCGATCTCCTGGGTAACCGTCACCGGCAGGCGGTTGAGGATGCTGCTGTGCTCTCCGGCGTGCAGGCTGAGGCTGACGTCGCGCGCCTGTACCTTGACCCGCAATGCCTTGCCCAACGCCAGCGGTGCATGGGCCACGCGCAGGTGCTGGGCACTGTCGGGCAGTTGCAGCGTGAGCAGATGGTAGTGATCGTCGTAGGCGCTGACGCTGCCGTTGATCACCACGCCCGCGTCGTCCCCCAACGCCAGGGGCAGGTCGAGCCGCGCCAGGGTGTCGCCGATGGGACCACTGGCCAGGGCCTTGCCGTCGCTGAGCAACACGATGTGATCGGCCAGGCGCGCCACCTCATCCTGAGCATGGCTGACGTATAGCACGGGGATGTCCAGTTCGTCGTGCAGGCGTTCCAGGTAGGGCAGGATTTCGCTTTTACGCTTGCTGTCGAGGGCGGCCAGGGGTTCATCCATCAACAGGAGTCTTGGGCTGGTGAGCAGGGCCCGGGCGATACCGATGCGCTGACGTTCACCGCCGGACAAGTGTTGGGGGTGACGCTCCAGCAGATGGCCGATCCCCAGCAACTCCGTGGCCTGGAGCATATCCACCCGGCGTTGCGAGCGCGGGATGCGCTTGAGGCCGAACTCCAGGTTGGCCCGCACCGATAGATGGGGGAACAGGCTGGGCTCCTGGAACACGTAGCCGAGCGCGCGCTTGTGCGGGGGCACGAACAGGCCGTTGCGGCTGTCTTGCCAGACTTCATCGTTGATCTGGATAAACCCATCTTCGGCCCGCTCCAGCCCGGCAATGCAGCGCAGGCAGGTGGTCTTGCCGGAGCCGGAATGCCCGTACAGCGCAGTCACCCCTCGGCCGGGCACATGCAGGTCCACGTCCAGGGCAAAGCCTGTGTACTTCAAGTTCAGGCGCACATTGATCATCGGCATCAACTCCAGCCCATCCTGGTTTTACGGCTGGAGTAGAGCGCCAGCAACACGAGGAACGCGAACACCACCATGGCGCCGGCCAGCCAATGGGCCTGGGCATACTCCATGGCTTCGACATGATCGTAGATCTGCACCGAGACCACGCGGGTCTTGTCGGGGATATTGCCGCCGATCATCAGCACTACGCCGAATTCTCCGACGGTATGGGCAAAACCCAGGATGGACGCGGTGATAAACCCCGGGCGCGCCAGGGGCAGGATCACCGTGAAGAAGGTATCCCACGGATTGGCGCGCAGGGTCGCGGCCACCTCCAATGGGCGTGTGCCGATGGCGGAAAAGGCGTTCTGCAACGGCTGCACCACGAACGGCATGGAATAGATCACCGAACCGATCACCAACCCGGCGAAGCTGAAGGTGAGGGTGCCCAGGCCCAGCCATTGGGTGAACTGGCCGAAGTAGCCGTGGGGGCCCATGGTCAACAGCAGGTAGAAACCGATGACGGTGGGTGGCAGCACCAATGGCAAGGCCACCACCGCGCCAATGGGACCGCGCCACCATGAACGGGTGCGCGACAGCCACAGGGCAATCGGAGTGCCGATGACCAGCAGGATCACGGTGGTCAGTGACGCCAGTTTGAGGGTCAACCAGATTGCGGAAAAATCGGCACTCGACAGGGGCATTTACTTGCTCAGTTCATAACCGTAGGACTGGATGACGGCGGCGGCTTTCGGCCCTTTGAGGTAGTCGACCAGTGCCTTGGCTGCAGCGCTGTCCTTGCCCTTGTTGAGGATCACCGCGTCCTGTTTGATCGGGTCGTGCAGGGCGGCCGGGACGATCCAGGCCGAGCCGCTGGTGACTTTGCCGTCTTTATAGATCTGCGACAAGGCCACAAAACCCAACTCAGCGTTGCCGGTGGAAACGAACTGAAAGGCCTGGGTGATGTTCTGGCCTTCGACGAGCTTGTCCTTGACCTGCTCGGTCAACCCTTCCTTGGCCAATACCTGGGTGGCGGCGAGGCCGTAAGGCGCGGCTTTCGGGTTGGCGATGGACAGGTGCTTGAATTCATTCCTTTTCAACACCTCGCCCTTGGCGTCTGCATAACCTTCCTTGGCCGACCACAGCGCCAGGGTGCCCACGGCGTAGGTGAAGCGCGAGCCCTTGACCGTGTCGCCTTCGCTTTCGAGCTTTTGCGGGGTGGTGTCGTCGGCACTCAGGAACACTTCGAACGGCGCGCCGTTCTTGATCTGCGTGTAGAACTGCCCGGTGGCGCCGTAGGCTGCGACCAGTTTGTGGCCGGTGTCTTTTTCAAAGTCGGCGGCAATCGCCTGGATCGGTGCGGTGAAGTTGGCCGCTACGGCCACCTGGACTTCATCGGCGTGGGCCGCTGCGGTCGCGAGCAACGCAACCAATGCCGCCAGGCACGTGGGTACAAAGCGAGGGGTATTGAAAGTCATGAACGGCTCCGTTTGAGAAGGTGCAGAACCTGGTGCCGAGTATAAGGGACGGGCGCTGCCAGGCGCTGTATGTATAGGTATATAGCGTAAAAATGGCAAGGGAAATCCATCCTTGGAATCGATGTCGGCGTGCGGTCGAGATTTCCTCCCGTCGACACCCCCATGGCTGACAGCCGGGCGCTGGTCGCAACGCGATAGTGAGCGGCGTATTGATCTGAAACGGAAGCACATCATGGGCAAGGAATACGCTTACATCGACGTGGGCGCGACAAACACCGAGAGCAGCGAGGCTTACACGCAAGCATGGATAGAGCGGGTATTGGCTCAATCCACGCTGGAACCTCAGGCCAAGGCACTGATCCGGGCGGACGCCCTGATCCCCGTCGAATTCTCGGTATTCGATACCGATGACAGCCAGCGACAGCCGATCATTGTCGAGAACGAGTCGTTGCCGCTGTGGCACATCCTCAACGATCGGTTTCCCTGGCAGGCATATGCCGGCAAGCAGCAAAACACCGACAGCGTACAAACCAAAGTCCTGATGCCGTATTTCTACGGTGAGGTGGCACGGGAGCTGAATTTCACGCGATTTTTCCTCGGTCGCATCCGCGTCGGTGGGCAGATCCACGCGGGCTTTTGGGTGCAGCATGAGTTGATGATGCCTTACCAGGCGGTACTCAAGACCGAGGTGGTGGTGCTATCGGTGTGGAACACCCACGCCGAAATGATGGCGGAAATCTGGTTCGACCTGCCTCCCACATCCCGGGGGGCCAACCAATGGCCCAAGGCGATCAGCCTGGAGTGGCCGGGCATGCGCATGGGTGTGCAGTCGGGCAGCCGCTTCGAGTATTCAGCCGATACGAGCCAGAACCGGCTGTGGCTCAAACCCTTCGAAGAGCCGGTGGGGGTTGCGATCTTGAGTATCCTTGCGCGGTGGACACTCAAGGACGTGCAGCTGCCAGACACTCACATAGAGCCCAATCAATTGCTCAAGGTGACCCTTGGCAATCTTCCAGGCGGTGCGCCAGCGCTGGAATACTCGATCACCGTCGCCCAGGAATATCGAGCGTCAGGACGCTGGCAATATTATCTTGCGGTCTATTTGAATCACCGTTGTCCTTGGGTGAACTGCGGGGTGATGGATGAAGAGGGCGTGATCCGCGCACAAAGTGACCAGCAGAATGTCTGGTTCGTGCGCAGCGACGCCTCCCAGGCGTCTTTTTCGATACAGATATTGCCTGGGGACCTGGCGCAGTGGCTGGAGGGCGTGCCGACGTCGATACAGCCGGTTACGCCCCCCAAGGCCTGGCAAAAATGGGACAACCTGCTGAGCAGTGTGTGGAACGCCGAACTCTCCAAGGACTATATCCAGAACCTTATCGAGCGCTGCCTGAACAAGTCCGGGCTGCCGCAACGGACGCAGGATCGGTTCAGGGACGAAAAACGGTTTCGCTATAAATACCAGGTGGGCTACCCGGTCTATTCGGCGGGCATGACCGCCTATGCGCCACCGCGCTACAAGCATTTTTCTTTCTTGCAGGTGCTGACGGGCGAGCCGCAGCGCACGGCGTATTTCCAGGAAACCATCGCCAACATCCATGTCAGCGGGGAACCGCTGTCGAGCGTGGAAGTGCGCACCCTGGGCCGCTTGCGCGACATCCTGTATGAAACCTTTGTCGCCGATATCGACGAACTGGCGCGCAACACCGACTACAAACAACTGTTTGGCGAAACCTGCGAGGCCTTGGCCAAGGTCCGCGCGGCACAGTTCCTGGTCGATGATGCTGAGCAGGATGTGTCCCTGCGTGAACTCGCCCATCGTTTTCTCAAAGGGGAAGTCAAGCCGCGCCTGCTGCTGTTCCGGGAAAAAGTGGTGCCCAATGCGTTGGTGCTCAAGCTCAGTTCACAGAAGGCGCTCCTCATCTCACTGAACATGGCAGAGCTCACTTGGGCGGTGTGGCAGCCCAGCGGTGTGGCGGGGCACCCCAGTGACGACTTGATGCGGTTTATCACGCACCACCTGCCATTTCCGGAAAAACTCAGTGTGGAGCGCTCGGATTTCTATCCGCAGAAAAAGCGCTACGGCTATCACTACCGCCGCGTGCCACCGCAGCCGGTGGCTTTCCGGGAGGTGACGAACATCAACGATGCGCTGTATGAGATCGGTATCGGCGAACTCAAGCACATGATGAATTACGCGGTATTTTCCTCCGATGAAGAGCGGCGCCTGGCGAAATGGGGCCTGTTCAAGGTCGCTACCCGCGCGGTGTCCAGCCTGGTGATAGCGGCGGTCGGTCCCGCTTCGGGCGTCGGGGCTTTGCTGTTGTCCGGCGGTGTCGGCCTGATCGCCAATGTCGCGGACGCAAGCTTCTCCTACCAACTGGCCCGCAGCATGGACCGACCCGAGGATTACGCCGCCTATGTGTATGAGTGCAAGTTGGGCGTCTTGCTGGGCGTGGTGGAGCTGGTTGCCGACGTTACCCTGGCCAGGGGGCAACTGCGCACGCTGTTGAAACGGTCGGCCCAGACCGGGAAGTTGCTGTTGCCGGCCTTGAGATCCCGTGAGCGCCCGGACCCCCCTGTTTCCCTGGAACAGGCGAGCGCCTCCACGTTATTCCTGCCCACATCAGCGGACCTGCTGGGCATGCGCGGTCGTCTGGAAAAGCTTTATCGCGACGCCAATAAGCTGGCCGAATTGGCGGGCGACTCCGAGGCTTCGAGTACAGGCGGCTTCGTTGAGTCCAAGCGCTGTGCGGACTACCTGTCAAGCCAGTCCTGGGGCGTACAGGCTATCGGCGTCTTGCTGTTCGCCGAACCGGACGACCCGCGTCCCCAGTGCCATTTCGCCCTGTCGGTTCGCAATGAAAGTGATGCGGCGGTGCTGGACACGGGGTTGGGGCGCCTGGACCCTTCGGCGCAGCAACTGGCCTATTTTGATTCCATCGCCGGTTGGGAGCAGCGCGTGCAGCAAGCACCGGCGTCGAGCGGCAAATTGGTGGTCTACAAGCTCTACGCCAACGTCATCGAGGCCAGCCATGAGCTCAACACGGTGTTCCGGCTGGGAGTGAGTTGGGGGCGTTTCTTCAATACCGGCAGCTATTCGGTCCTCGCGTGTCCGCAGCGATTTATCACCGCCATCCAACGCCAACTGCCCAGGTTATGGGATGTGCTTTCCCGGGAGCTGCCAGGGGGCGCGTCGCAGCTGACGACGGCGTTGCAAAATACGCCGCAGCCGTTCGATCACGCCGGCCTGTTGCTGCAGGTCAGTAACCTGCGGGGCTTGATCGATGAATCCGAGGATATGTTGCGCCGTACCGTTGGGGTGCCTGTGGTTGGCAACCTCAGGGCGCAACTGCTGGGGGCTTTCCGGAGCTGGCGCCACGAGTCGCTGGAAGAGTATGTGGAGCTGATGGACAGCGTTATCGCAGAAGAGGCGGAGTTGGTGCGCGGAGCATTGGCTCACCTGGACCAGTTGCAATCGGGCCTCGCCAGCCCGATTGCCACGGCGGAGAACGCCCTGGTCGATTGCGTCGACTGGATCGCACTGCGGGCCGGCCAGGAAGACGACGACTGGCGCAGTTTGCTGCGCAGCGAAATCGAACGCTATGTCACGGGGGATCGCGCCAGTGCGGACCTGTGTACAAGGGCGCAACTCGACTACCTGCACCAGACGCTGGCCGCCCATCGCGAAGTGCAGATACACCACGTACTGGGGGCCAGCTACGAACGACTCTCCATGAGCACCGGCCAGGCGCTGTTTGCTATCGGGCTGAAGTTGATCAACGCCATGGCCACCCATCGGCAGTCCGATTGCTTCTTCGCCTTGATCATGACCTGCCAGCCCTACAAGAACAGTAACGAGCACTTCGCCCGCATCATCTACGGTATCCACGCCCTGCGGCAAAAGCGCTTCATGGTACTGACCCAGGCCCACGAAAACCGCCTGAGCGGGCTACGACCTGCGGAACCTGTACCGCTCTAGTCCGGCGTGCGGGTAAGCGTCTTGAGGGCTTGCGCGGCGAGCAGCGTGGTCAGTTCGCGCGTCGACAGTGCGTGCTTGAGCCCGACGGCCTGCCCGGCCCACTGAGAGCCAAAACCGGCTTCCTCCCTGGCCTTCAATGGCATCAGCGCGCCGCCTGCCAGAGGAAAGGCCGGCGCCGCCGGGTTCACCGGGCCCAGCTCACGCATCAGGCGATTCAAGAGGCCACGGGCAGGGCGTCCGGTGAACAGGTTGGTCAGCGCTGTGCCACTGGCCTGGGCCGTCAGCAAGGCCAGATGGTGGGCCCGGCTGAGCGTCGCCTCCGGGGTGAACAGGTACGCGGTGCCGATCTGCACCGCCGAGGCTCCGAGGACGAAGGCCGCAGCAATACCGCGCGCATCGCCGATTCCGCCGGCGGCGATTACCGGGACGCTCACTGCGTCCACCACTTGCGGGACCAGGGCCAGCGTGCCGATCTGGCTGCTCAGGTCCGAAGCCAGGAACATTCCCCGATGCCCGCCGGCCTCATACCCCATGGCGATAATCGCGTCGCAACCGTGCCGCTCCAACCAGATCGCTTCCTCGACCGTGGTGGCCGAGGACAGCACCTTGGCCCCGGTCGCCTTGACACGTTCCAGCAGGCTTTTTTCCGGCAGGCCGAAATGAAAGCTCACGACCTCGGGGCGGTGTTGCTCCACCACTTCGCAACTGGCGACGTTGAACGGGGCGCGATTGGAGACCGGGGTCGGCGCATCAAAATCGGCGCCCAGTTCGCGGTAGTAGGGTTCCAGCAAGGCCTTCCAGTGGCGATTGCACTCCTCATCCGGCTCCGGCGGCTGATGGCAGAAGAAATTGACGTTGATAGGCCCGGTACTGGCATGGCGCACGGTGGCCAGGGTTTCATGCAGTTGCTCGATGCTCAGCATCGCCGCGGGGATCGAACCCAGCGCACCGGCCTGGTTGGCGGCAATCACCATGGCGGCGCTGGTCGCACCGGCCATCGGTGCCTGGATGATGGGCACGTCGATGCCCAGCAGGTCGAGAATACGGGTGTCTGGCCAGGTGCTCATGGGACGTGTCTCCAGTATCAGTGAGGCTTGTCGCTGTTTTAACAGGGCCCTTGGCACCCGGCCAGTCTGTTTTATTCACTGGACGAGGGACGCTTTTCGTGCGCGTCAGTGGTCTCTTTCCCGCTCCAGCAGCTGCCGCTTGCGTTCAACCCCCCAGCGATAGCCGGATAGATCGCCATTGCTGCGCACCACCCGATGACAGGGGATCGCTACCGCCAGGCTGTTCGCCCCGCAGGCCTGGGCCACCGCGCGAAAGGCCTTGGGCGCGCCGATGCGTTGGGCGATCTGCCCATAGCTGGCCGTGCTGCCCACCGGAATCTCGCGCAGGGCCTGCCACACCCGTTCCTGGAACGCGGTGCCACGCAAGTCCAGTGGCAAGTCCAGGCCCAGGGCCGGCGCCTCGATAAAGCCCACCACCTGCGCGATCAGTTGTTCGAAACGGCGGTCGGCCCCCACCAGGTTGGCCCTGGGGAATTGATCCTGCAGGTCGCGCACCAGTTTGTCCGGGTCATCCCCGAGCAGAATCGCACACACGCCACGGGCGCTCTGCGCCACCAGGATTGCACCCAGCGAGCATTGCCCGACGGCGAACAGAATATCGTTGTTGGTGCCGCCGGCCTTGTAGTCGCTGGGCGTCATGCCGAGCCGTTGGTTGGCCGACTCATAAAAGCGGCTGTTGGAATTAAAACCGGCTTCATACAGCGCGTCGGTTACCGAATGCGGGCCCTTGAGCCCCTCGCGGACCTTGCGTGAGCGATGGGCGCTGGCGTAACCCTTGGGGGTCAAGCCGGTCACGCCTTTGAACACCCGGTGGAAATGGAACGGGCTCAGGCCGGCCCGGCTCGCCAGCGTGCTGAGGCTGGGCGCGGTGTCGGCGTGTTCGATCTGCCGGCACGCGTCAGCCACCAATTGCGCATGCTGCGCAGCCAGTTGTGTCTGGTCACCGGCTGCGCGTTTGCTGGCGCGATAACCGGCGGCCTCGGCCTGTGCCGGGGTGTCGAAAAACTCGATATTTTCCGGGCGGGGCAATCGCGAGGCGCTGCTCGGGCGGCAATACACACCGGTGGTTTTCACGCCGTAGACGAACAGCCCATCGGCTTTCGGATCGCGGGCAAGAATCGCAGCCCAGCGCGGATCTTGTTCGGTAGTCATGGTTGGCACTCTTGACGGATCCTGGCCAGATTAGCCGTGCTGCAGTGGCCTGGCACTCCGAAGCTTGCGGTCAAATCAGCCGGCGGTGCGAAAAGTGAGGTTGATACGTTGCGGGCCCATGATCGGGTGCACGCCTTCCTTGATCGGCATCACCCCATGAAAGCGCAGCCGATCGACCCCGCCCCAGACCACCACATCACCATGGAACAGCGAGACCTTGCGGGTCTTGTCACTGCGGGCGTGGCCACCGAACAGGAAAACTGCCGGCAGTCCAAGGGATATCGACACGACGGGCTCGCTGTAGCGACGTTCATTCCTGTCCTGGTGCAAGGACATTTTCGCGCCCGGAACATAACGGTTGATCAGGCAGGCGTCGGGGGCAAAGTCGACAAACCCGGCGTCTGCCGCGGCTTCTATGGCCAGTTGGCGCAAGGTGTCCGGCAGCGCTGGCCAGGGTTGCCGGGTGCGAGGGTCCAGGGGCGTGTAGCGGTAGCCGCTGGCGTCGCTGGTCCAGCCCAGCGCGCCGCAACTGCTCAAGGCCGCCGACATGGTAAAGCCACCGGGCGTAACCATTTGCCGAAATGGCGATTGCGCCAGCACACGGCGCAGTTCTGGCAGAAGGCGCTCAATACAGGGCAGGGCATAGCCCCTTAACACGTAGGACTGTTCGCCGATCTGCTCACGTGCTGCGGGTTGTTGCAGGGCGTCATCGGCGAACAGGTCATCAGTGGGGCCGGGCATTGCCTTACAGCGCCTTGCTCACGTTGATGTCGCTGATGACATCGCTGGCATCGTGGATTTTCGCCAGGGCTTGCAGGGCCTCTTCCACGCTATTGTTCGTCAGTTGGGCGAACTCAAAGCGGCGTTCGCCGTTGAGCTTGTACTTGATCACGTATTTGGTGGTAGCAGTCACGGTGATTTCCTCTGGCGTCTTCGAGTCAGCTCAGCTTGGTGCTGGTGCGACGTACGATGCGAATCTTGTGGGACAGCGCCGGCTTGCGGGTGACGCTGATCGCGCGACGCGTCACCACGTCCAGGGTGATGTTCCAGAACCCGGTGCTGGGTGCGGTGATCTTGGCGGGGAACTTGTCGAAGGCGCCGCCGTGGTATGTGTGGCGACCGCCATTCTTGAAGCTGCGAAAGTTCGCGTCGCTCATCAGGCGAATATTGCAAGTCTGCGAGCATTCGATGACGACAATGTCTCCCTCGTTGAGGTGCTCGCGCTGGTGGATAAATTTCATGAGGGTGTCTCCAGAAGGGCTTTTTCTGCAAAATCAGAATGATACGTAGGTTAAGATAGAGTTTATCAGCCCCAGCGCGTTTATTATCGGCCCGTCTTCAACGGCGTCGACAATTTAAAACAGTTATTTACCGAGTTATCAGGGATAAATCCTACGTGGGCGGGAGAAAATTACCATCTCCGCTGTCGTAGGGTCTTTATTGGAGGTTTTGTATGAAGTGGAGTGTGTTGGTTCTGGCCTTGGCGATAGGTGGGTGTGCTTCGGTTGCAGATATCAAGCAGACCCCGCCGACGTTGGCCGTCATTTCCGGGAAAAAACCCCAGGAGTATGCCGCGTGTGTGGTAAGGAAACTGTCGGCTACTCGTCGGCCGCCGCAGATTGAACCGCATAAAGATGGTGTGCAGGTTATCGTGCCGCAGAAATTTTCCGCCGATCCTTCGGCTATTTTCGAAATTGAAGAGCGCTCCAGCGGTAGCAGCATCAAGCTCTACGAGAGCATGTCCAACGTGCCGATCCGCCCGGGTGATGTGAAAAAAGCCGGGGAAGAGTGCATTTCCGGTTGAGGCCGCTGGGGAAAGCCGATATGAAGCGTGAACACGTCAAGGCCCGCCATGCCGAGGGTGAAATCTCGGCCACCCATGTCATCCAGAACCCAGCCGACCTGGGTGAGTGGATCGTCTTCTTCAAGAAAAGCGGAGGTCGCAGCTTTTTTCTGGTGGATGATCAGGATGAAGTCGAGTCCTTTGCCAGTCTTGACGAGCTGAGCGAAATCCTTCGGGAACTGGGGATCAAATTCGCCGAGATCCACCTGTAACCCGCGGGGTTACTTGCAGACCACCACCACACTGCGACTTTTGTAGTTGCCCACATCCTTGCCCAGAGTCTTGTCATCTTCGCTCAGCGCGGGTGTGCCCTCGGTGCCGATGATGCGATAGCCGGTGCCTGCGCAGGAGGCATCGGCTTTTTCGTAGCAACTGGCCCAGGAGTTGGCTTCGCCTGAACAGTCGATGGTCAGGCCTTGCTCGCCGTTCTTGAGGTAGACATCGGATGTGGTGGTGCAGCCGGCGAGTGCCAGTACCGCAGTCAGTGCCAGAAATTTGTTCATGTGTGTTCGTCGTCGAGGGTGTGGGAGGGGCGCTGACACTGTCGTGGGGCGTTTCTTGAAGATTATAGCGAACTGCCATCTAGGTACAGGCAAAACCAAAAAAGCCCCGTAAGTCGGGGCTTTTTGCATAGGCATGGAGGCTTACTTGCCCTTCGGCCTTTTGCTCGACGCGTGGCCCGCTTCATCCACAAACACTTCGGCGACTGCGATTGCCATGCTTTCGGTCTCGAAAACACCGGCGACGCTGTCTCCGTGGAAGTTGATCAGGTGCCAGCCGTCCGCTCGCTTGGTGATCAGGTAGCCGTTCACGCCTTTTGGTTCTGACATCTATTAACAATCTCATGGTCTGATTCAAGGGTGCAATGATAGCGCCAAATGTTCCAGGACCGCGCAAGTTATTCCAGGTCAGTGTTCCAGCCTGAAAAGCGTGCTAAAAGGGTTGCAGCCCCTTTAAGCATGAGCAGGCGGCTTTTTTTAGCGTGCCGGCAGAGCCGCTCTTTGTAAGATCAGCGGAACTTACGCCGACATTTTTTCTCTAGATGACATCGCAACGCCAGCAGGACCCATTGTAAGGTGACTGCGGCCTGATTAGACTGCGCCGAATTCCGTACGCACAGCCCTTTGTAAGGACTTATATGATCAAGAAATGCTTGTTCCCAGCAGCCGGTTACGGCACTCGCTTCTTGCCAGCGACCAAGGCCATGCCCAAAGAGATGCTGCCGGTGGTAAACAAGCCACTGATTCAGTACGGCGTCGAAGAGGCATTGGATGCCGGTCTGAACGAAATCTCTATCGTCACCGGTCGCGGTAAACGCGCACTGGAAGACCATTTCGACATCAGCTACGAGTTGGAAAACCAAATCAAGGGCACCGACAAGGAAAAATACCTGGTCGGTATCCGCAAGCTGCTGGACGAGTGCTCTTTCTCCTACACCCGCCAGACTCAGATGAAAGGCCTCGGCCACGCCATCCTGACCGGTCGCCCATTGATCGGTGACGAGCCGTTCGCCGTAGTACTCGCGGATGACCTGTGTGTAAACCTGGAAGGTGACGGCGTACTGACCCAGATGGTCAAGCTGTACCAGAAATACCGCTGCACCATCGTTGCGGTTCAAGAGGTCGATCCTCAAGAGACCAACAAGTACGGCGTGATTGCCGGTGACGACATTGGTGATGGCCTGATCCGCGTACGCGACATGGTCGAGAAGCCGGCGCCTGAAGATGCACCGTCGAACCTGGCGATCATCGGTCGTTACATTCTGACCCCGGATATCTTCAAGCTGATCGAAGAAACCGAGCCAGGCAAGGGTGGCGAGATCCAGATCACCGACGCCCTGTTGAAGCAGGCCAAAGACGGTTGTGTGATCGCCTACAAGTTCAAGGGGCGTCGTTTTGACTGCGGTGGCGCCGAAGGCTACATCGAAGCCACCAACTTCTGCTACGAGCACTTCTACAAGACTGGCAAGGCTTACTGATTCACGCAGGCCTGCCTTTGAAAAAGCCACCTTCGGGTGGCTTTTTCGTTTTTCAGCCCCATGTAAGTCGGTATGCTGATGTCCTGCCGAGGAGAATGAAATGGCCTACGATTTTGACCTGTATGTAATTGGCGCCGGTTCCGGCGGTGTTCGCGCGGCGCGCTTTGCTGCGGGCTTTGGGGCCAAGGTGGCCGTGGCGGAAAGTCGCTACCTGGGCGGCACCTGCGTGAACGTTGGCTGCGTGCCGAAGAAACTGCTGGTGTACGGTGCGCATTTTGCCGAGGACTTCGAGCAAGCCAGTGGCTTTGGCTGGTCCCTGGGTGAAGCGAATTTTGATTGGCCGACCCTGATCGCCAACAAGGATCGCGAGATCAACCGCCTCAATGGCATCTACCGCAACCTGCTGGTCAACAGCGGCGTGACCCTGCATGAGGGGCATGCGCGCCTGGTTGACCCGCACCAGGTGGAAATCAATGGCGAGCGCTTTACGGCCAGGCACATCCTGATCGCTACCGGGGGCTGGCCGCAGATTCCGGATATTCCGGGGCGTGAGCACGCCATAGGCTCCAATGAGGCGTTTTTCCTCAAAGAGTTGCCCAAGCGCGTGCTGGTGGTAGGTGGCGGCTATATCGCGGTTGAGTTTGCCGGGATTTTCCATGGCCTGGGCGCGCAGACGTCATTGCTGTATCGCGGCGACCTGTTCCTGCGTGGCTTTGATGATTCAGTGCGCACACACCTTAAGGAAGAATTGACCAAGCGCGGCCTCGACCTGCAGTTCAATGCGGATATCGAGCGCATTGAAAAGCAAGCCGATGGCAGCCTCAAGGCCACCTTGAAAGACGGTCGCGTGCTGGAGGCCGATTGCGTGTTCTATGCCACTGGCCGACGTCCGATGCTGGATAACCTGGGGTTGGAAAATACCAGCGTCAAACTGGATGAACGCGGTTTCGTCCAGGTGAACGACCAGTACGAGACCACCGAAGCGTCGATCCTGGCGATCGGTGACGTGATCGGCCGTGTGCAGCTGACGCCGGTGGCTCTCGCCGAAGGCATGGCCGTAGCGCGTCGCTTGTTCAAGCCCGAGCATTACCGCCCGGTGGATTACGCAATGATCCCGACAGCGGTATTCAGCCTGCCGAATATCGGTACGGTCGGCCTGACGGAGGAGGAGGCGAAGAAAAACGGGCACAGGGTGCAGATCTTCGAAAGCCGGTTCCGCCCGATGAAGCTGACCTTGACCGAGTGCCAGGAAAAAACCTTGATGAAACTGGTGGTCGACGCGGACACCGACAAGGTGTTGGGCTGCCACATGGTCGGTCCGGACGCGGGCGAGATCGTCCAGGGCCTGGCGATCGCGCTCAAGGCCGGCGCGACCAAGCAGCACTTCGATGAAACCATCGGTGTGCATCCCACGGCGGCGGAAGAGTTCGTCACCATGCGCACGCCTGTGTCCGACTGATCAGGCTGGCGGTGTTGCCTCTGGCGCCGTTGCAACGGCGGCGGCCAGGCGCAAGGCTTCGATAGTGGCGTGGGCCTTCATAAGCTCCAGTTCCAGGCGCTTGTTGGTGTGCCCGTGCTCAGCCAGCGCTTGTTGGTGTGACTCACTTTCAAGCAAGGCCACCCGCAGGCGCTCCTGAAGGAGAGTGCGCTCGCTGTCGATCTGGCTCACGTGTTCGCTCAGCTTCAGTTGCTGGGCCTGGTCTTTGCGGGTTTGCTCCTGCAGCGCAGCCAGTTCCTTTGCCGTCACTCGGTGCTCGATCAGCAGGCGCTCGTTGTCACGGTGCAGCTGGGTGATTTCGTCCTGGCGAACCATTGCGCTTTGCTGGGCTTGGCGCAGCTCTGCCTGTACTTGCTGCAGCTGGCCTTCGTGGCGCCGTTGCTCCTGCTCGCGCTGCTCCTTGATCGCATTGCGGTAGTGTTCCAGCGCCTCGCGGGCGTGCAGGTGCTTTTCTTCCAGCGAGCGAATCTGTTCGTCCTTGTCGTTGATCCTTAGCTCGTAATCGCTGCAGGCCTGGCTGAGCCCGGCGTTGCGCGTTTGCTCGGTTTGCAGACTGGTATTGGTGGTTTGCAGGGCAGCGCTTTCTTCTGCCAGTGCAGCCGCCTGAATATCGAATTGTTGCTTGAGTTCGCCGTGAGCTTCTTCAAGCGCCTCGATCTGGGCGAGCAGGGCGGATTTTTGCTGTTCGAACTGCGCAAGGGCCAGGTCAATCGGCTCTTGAGCCTTGTCCTTCAAGCGCTGCGCCAACCGTGCAACCAGCTCACCCAGCTCGTCGTCGATCGGCGCTTCGGTGATAGTCAGGCGGGCTTCGCTGTCGTCCAGCTCCTTCAAATAGCGGTGGATCGTGGTTTTCGAGCCGGTATTGCCCAGCTCGATGCGTACCGCGTCGATGCTGGGGTTCTCGCCACGGGCAAGGATCGCCAGGCGTGCCGTTTGAACTACTGCTTTATTAATGCCGCCGCGAGCCATGGGGTCTCCGTCGATTTAGTACTGTGGTATGTATTATGTAGATACATACTCTAACACGAATAAAAACTCGTTAAAATTCATGATTTAACAGATGGGATATTGGCGTATTATCCCGTGTCATGAGCGACTGGAGCGCTTATACCTCTGCCAGCAGTACGAATAGGCCTCCCATGAGCGATCTGGACCGTTACCTCAACGCCGCCACCCGCGATAACACGCGCCGCAGCTATCGTGCGGCGATCGAACACTTCGAAGTCAGTTGGGGCGGATTTCTGCCGGCCACCAGCGACAGCGTGGCGCGTTACCTGGTGGCGCATGCCGGCGTGTTGGCAGTCAACACCTTGAAGTTGCGGCTCTCGGCATTGGCGCAATGGCATACCAGCCAGGGCTTTCCCGATCCGACGAAAGCGCCGGTGGTGCGCAAGGTGCTCAAGGGGATTCGCGCCGTGCACCCGGCGCAGGAGAAGCAGGCCGAGCCGTTGCAACTCAGGCATCTGGAGCAGGTCGCGGCCTCCCTTGAGGCTGAAGCGCGAGAGGCCAGTGAGGCGCATGACCCACCGCGGTTGCTGCGCGCCAAACGTGACACTGCGCTCATCCTGCTGGGCTTCTGGCGCGGTTTCCGTAGCGATGAGTTGTGCCGATTAAGTATCGAACACGTGCAGGCAACACCCGGTGCAGGCATCAGTCTGTACCTGCCGCGCAGCAAAAGTGACCGCGACAACCTCGGCAAGACCTATCACACCCCGGCGCTGCTGCGCCTCTGTCCGGTGCAGGCCTACAGCGAATGGCTCAGCGCCTCGGCTCTGGTGCGCGGTCCGGTATTTCGCGGTATCGATCGCTGGGGAAACCTGGGGGAGGAGGGCTTGCACCCCAACAGCGTGATACCGCTGCTGCGCCAGGCGCTTGAGCGTGCGGGCATCGCCGCCGAGCAGTACACCAGTCACTCGCTGCGTCGGGGCTTTGCCACCTGGGCCCATTCCAGCGGGTGGGACTTGAAGTCGTTGATGAGTTACGTCGGCTGGAGCGACATGAAATCCGCCATGCGCTATGTTGAAGCGACGCCCTTTCTCGGCATGACATTGGCCACTCAACCGCTGCTTTGAGATTTCTTCTATTAATACCGTCACCTGATAGGGAAAACCAATCGTCAGCATCAGGTTTGCCAATGAGCCATCTGCCGAGAGAGTGGGTAGGATTCACCTCATCAACTTCTTAACCCCTGACGGAGAGTCAACGATGCCTATCATCAACAGCCAAGTAAAACCGTTCAAAGCAACTGCATACAAAAACGGCAACTTCGTAGATGTGACCGACGCTGACCTGAAAGGCAAATGGTCGGTAGTGTTCTTCTACCCAGCCGACTTCACCTTCGTTTGCCCAACCGAGCTGGAAGACCTGGCCGACAACTACGCCGAATTCCAGAAATTGGGCGTCGAAATCTACAGCGTTTCGACCGACACCCACTTTGCCCACGCTGCCTGGCACAACACTTCGCCAGCCATCGGCAAAATCCAGTACACCATGATCGGCGACCCGACCCTGACCATCTCCCGCAACTTCGACGTCCTGATCGAAGAAGCTGGCCTGGCTGACCGCGGTACCTTCGTGATCAACCCGGAAGGTCAGATCAAGATCGTTGAACTGAACGACGGCGGTGTTGGCCGTGACGCTTCCGAGCTGCTGCGCAAAATCAAGGCCGCTCAATACGTTGCTGCCCACCCAGGCGAAGTGTGCCCAGCCAAGTGGAAAGAAGGCGAGGCTACTCTGGCTCCGTCCCTGGACCTGGTCGGCAAGATCTAAGTCTGTGAAGACGTATCAAGGGCGGAACTCCGCACTTAAGTAAGCTGCATCCGCCCTCAAAACGCCCGGGCGAGAGTCGCTCGGGCGTTTTTTTGTCTGCAATAAACCGAATTAATAGGAAATCGCCCGTATGTTGGACGCCAATCTTAAAGCTCAGTTGAAGTCATACCTGGAACGGGTCACCCAGCCGATCGAGATCGTCGCCTCCCTCGACGACGGCGCGAAATCCCAGGAAATGCTTGCCCTTCTGCAGGACGTAGCCAGCCTCACCACGCTGATTACCCTGAAGACCGATGGTGATGATGCACGTAAGCCATCGTTCTCCATCAACCGCCCGGGTGCCGAGATCAGCCTGCGTTTCGCCGGCATCCCCATGGGCCATGAATTCACTTCGTTGGTGCTGGCCCTGCTGCAAGTCGGTGGCCACCCGTCGAAGGCCAGTGTCGAAGTCATCGAACAGATCCGCGCGCTTAAAGGCGAGTTCAGTTTCGAGACTTACTTCTCGCTGTCCTGCCAGAACTGCCCGGACGTGGTCCAGGCATTGAACCTGATGGCCGTGCTCAACCCGAATATCCGCCACGTCGCCATCGACGGCGCGCTGTTCCAGGCTGAAGTCGACGAGCGTCAGATCATGGCGGTGCCGAGCGTCTACTTGAATGGCGTGAACTTCGGCCAGGGCCGCATGGGCCTGGAAGAAATCCTCGCCAAGCTCGACACCAGCGGCATTGAAAAAGCCGCCGAGAAAATCAGCGCCAAGGAGGCCTTTGATGTGCTGGTCGTCGGCGGTGGCCCAGCCGGTTCCGCAGCCGCCATCTACGCCGCACGTAAAGGCATCCGCACCGGTGTTGCCGCCGAACGCTTTGGTGGCCAGGTGCTGGACACCATGTCCATCGAGAACTTTATCTCGGTACAGGAAACCGAAGGGCCGAAACTGGCCAGCGCCCTGGAAGCCCACGTGCGTCAGTACGACGTGGACATCATGAACCTGCAGCGCGCCAGCAGCCTGGTGCCGGCGAAGAATGCCGGTGATCTGCACGAAATTCGCTTTGAAAGCGGTGCGACCCTCAAGTCCAAGACCGTGATCCTGGCCACCGGCGCCCGCTGGCGCGAAATGGGTGTACCGGGCGAGCAGGAATACAAGGCCAAGGGCGTGTGCTTCTGCCCGCACTGCGATGGTCCGCTATTCAAGGGCAAGCGTGTGGCGGTGATCGGCGGCGGTAACTCCGGCGTTGAAGCGGCCATCGACCTGGCCGGTATCGTCAGCCATGTGACCTTGCTGGAGTTCGACAGCAAGTTGCGCGCCGATGCGGTATTGCAGCGCAAGCTGTACAGCCTGCCTAACGTTGACGTGATCACCAGCGCGCTGACCAGTGAAGTCAAAGGCGATGGCCAGAAAGTGACAGGCCTGGCGTACAAGGACCGCGATACCGGTGAGTTCAAGACCCTCGACCTGGAAGGCATCTTTGTACAGATCGGCTTGCTGCCCAACACCGACTGGCTTAAAGGCACTGTGGAACTGACCCCCCGTGGCGAGATCATTGTCGATGCCCGTGGCGAAACTTCACTGCCAGGGGTATTCGCCGCCGGTGACGTGACGACCGTGCCGTACAAGCAGATCGTGATTGCAGTAGGCGAGGGCGCCAAGGCTTCCCTGAGTGCTTTCGATCACCTGATCCGTACCTCCGCTCCGGCGTAAGCCCAGGTCAGGAAACGAAAAACCCCATGAGTGATCATGGGGTTTTTTGTTGTGTGTTGAAACTTACAGCGGCGCTGGCTGGATGATCTCGACCCAGTACGCATCCGGGTCCTTGATGAACGCCAGGCTTTTCATGCGGCCATCGGTCAGGCGCTTCTGGAAATCGCAGCCCAATGCCTCGAAGCGTTCGCACGCGGCAACAATATCGGGCACCGAGATGCAGATATGGCCAAAGCCGCGTGGATCGGTGTTGCCGTTGTGGTAGGCGAAGTCGGCATCGTTTTCGGTGCCGTGGTTGTGGGTCAGTTCCAGGATGCCTGGAATCGACTTCATCCATTGGGTACGCGCGGCGGCGTCGGCCGGGATCTGGGATTTGTCCACCAGGGCCAGGAAGTACAGGCTGAATTCGGCTTCCGGGAAGTCGCGCTTTTCAACCAGGGAAAAACCCAGGACGCGGGTGTAGAAATCCAGGGACTTGGTGATGTCCTTGACCCGCAGCATGGTGTGGTTGAACACGAAGTTCGAGGTGGCGGTGTCAGGTTGGGCGGTGACGCCCGGGAAGGTGTTCAGTTCGTGCAGGCTCATGGGCCCTCCAGAAAAAAATGGGGCAAACGCGGCTCCAGGTAAGAGGAGCGTTCCCTTGGCTTGCGGCTGGCGTCCGTGCAGCCGGGCCATGATACGCAAGGCCCGCTTGCTGCGCCAAATGAAAAAGCGCGCGCAGGTCTTGCGACCGGCCGGTGGCGGGGCTCACACTTTGTCGCTTGAACCTTGGGTGTCTTTTGCAATGATCGAATGTCGTATACCGCTGTTGAGCGCTCTGTGTTTGCTGTTGGCCAGCCCCTGGGTGTGGGCGGGCGACCCGGAAATTCACTGGCCCAGCGGCTGGCAGGTAGAAGAGGTGGTGCCCGACGGCGACGCGCCGGCCACGCGGCAGCCGGTCTCGCGGCAGCGTGCGATCAAGAACGACGAAAATGGCAACACATTGATGGTGATGGAGTTGACGGGGACGCCGATCGAGGCCGGGCATAACGTTAATCTCCAGGGCGTATTGCTGGAGATGCGCAAGTCCATCCAGAAAGATTTTGCCCAGGGCGGTTATCAAAGTGTATGCAGCAAGATGCACTCGACAACACTGAGTCGCCTTGAGGCCGTGGAAACTACCTGTGTGATTACCGAGAATGGACGGCACGTCCTTTCGCAAACATTGGTGGGGGCTGTAGATACCGATAAAGCGTATGTTTTTTCATACGCGGGTCAAGCCGATGCCTACGAAGCCAGCAAGGATGAAGTCAGTTCGGTGCGCGCCAGCCTCAAACTTTAAGTGGGTTTCGCCCGTCGATTCTCAACAAGGTGAAATGTTATTTAAGTTCGGTTTCGAACCCTTGAATAAAAAAGCCCCGCATGTGCGGGGCTCTTTGTTAGTGCGCTGCGATCAGCCGCGAAGCCAGGAGTCTACAGTGGCCGCGCCATACTGTTCTTTCCAGGCCTTGAGGCCACGGTGGTTACCGCCCTTGGTTTCGATCAGTTCGCCAGTGTGCGGGTTGTGGTAAACCTTGACCACGCGCGCACGGCGCTGTTTGGGTGCGCTGGCGGTGGCAGCGCTGGTCTTGCCCGGGTTTGGATCAAGGATCAGGATAATGTCGCGCAGGCCTTTGCCGTAGGTTTTCATCAGTCCTTGAAGCTTTTCTTCGAATTCGATTTCTTTCTTCAGGCCGGCGTCGTTCTTCAGGGACTCCAGCTGGGCGAGCTGCTCTTGAAGGGCTTTTTCTGCTGCGCGAAATTCGGCGAGTCTGGACAAAATCTGTACTCCAATAGTGTATTTGGCTGATGTCAACTACAGACAAAGCTATAAGCCAATAGCGTTAAGGCGACTCACAGAAGAAGTCGTCCTGCGAGTTCTGCACAGGCAAGAAAAATTGTAGTAGTTAATCCGCCACGAGTAAATCACGTCTTTTGTCGTATTAACATTATTTCAACGCCGCTAGTGCGTGCCTATTGAATGGCTGGCCAGGTTTTTAATGAAATCATCGCAGGGTAAAGGCCTTCCAAACAGGTAACCCTGCAGGAAATCCACACCATGAGCGGCCAGGTATTCGCACTGCTCGGCAGTCTCTACACCCTCGGCAACGATGCCCAGGTCCAGCTTGCCGGACAATTCGATGATGCTGTCCAGAATATGCCGCGATAGTGCATCGGCACCGATCATGGCGACAAAACTCTGGTCGATCTTCAAGTAGTCCACATTGAAGTTACGTAAATAACCCAGGCTGGAGTGACCGGTACCAAAGTCATCGATGGCAATCATCACGCCCAGTTGATGCAAGGCGTCGAACAGTCGACGGGTAATATCCGTGGGCTCGATCAACTCGCGCTCGGTCAGCTCCAGCACCAAGGTCACCTGGCCCGGCGCAAAGGCGGCGAGAAATTCACGGCAATCCTCCACCAGTGCAAGGTCGTGGCAATGGCGCGCGGTGATATTCACGCCGATATGGAAGCCCGGGCTGAACTGCGTCGCATGGGGCGCCAGTTGGGTGGCGGTCTGGCGCAACAGGGCACGGGTCATTGGCACTATCAGGCCGGAATGTTCGGCCAGCGGGATAAACAGATCGGGCCGGACCAGGCCTTCCTTGGGGTGCTGCCAGCGCATCAGCACTTCGCAGCCGGCCCATTCGCGGGTGTCACCGCGCACCACCGGCTGGAAGTACGGGATGAACTCATTGGCCCCCAGCGCCCGTTGCAGCTCATGGGTGGGCGCCGAGGAGCGCTTTTGCAGCCAGTGCGCAAGCAGGCCCGCGAGGACGCCAAAGAACACCACCAGGCTGAACAGCGCCGGGTAACGTGCCTGCATATAGCGCCACACTTCACCGGCCGGCATGCCGGCGTCGACGCTGTAGCGATAACGCTCGGACGCCAGGTGATGATGGGCCACGGCAAATACCGGGACTGCAGTGTCGTGCACGTTGCCATCGGCGCCGAGCCAGTGAGGGCCGACTTGCAGCACAAGCTGCGCATAGCGGCTGATCAGGCGCAGGGCGTTGGTCAGGTGATAGCCGTCGATGGAGGCAAACGCCGCTTTGTCGCCGTCGACCAGGCGGTAGACCAGCAGCGCGGTATCCGGCGTAACCGGGTTGCCGTTCATCAGCCACAGGCGGCCATCGACGTAGTCATCCGGGTTTACCGGTGACTCGTAGTTGCTGCCGAACAGGGAGCTGCAATAAATGTTTTTCTGCCAGGACAAGGTCGTCGCCCGCACAAACGGCCGGCGCGTGACCTGTTCACGCAGCGCCAGTTGCGCGCCACTGTCACACGGCTGTCCGGCCAGGGGCAGCAAGGCCTGGGCGGCGAGGGCGGTATTGTCGAGCATCAGGTCGAATTGACGTACGGCTTCCTGGGCGGTTTGCGCGGTGCTTTGTTCGAGGGTGCGTTCGGCTTGCCAATACAGGATGGCCGCACCGAGCAGGATCGGCAGCACACCCGCCAACAGGCTGATCGCATAGCGGGTGAGAAGTCTTCGCGGGCCTTTGACAGTGAGGGGCATGGGTTCAGGCCTGTTGCGCAGGGGGAGGGCTTTACCGGCAGGCCGGCGGGGAATGTTCCGATGATAGATGGCCCGCTTGGAGTTTGCTCGCCCTGACAAGGCTTTGCGCAATCTCGATAAAGGCCACGGTGGCCGGTGACGACTGCCGACGATCCAGCACCGCCAGGCCGATCTGGCGCGGCACACGGGGCGAAAGGGGTCGCTTCACATAGCGCGGATCAAGTGCCTGGGGCAGCGACGCTTCGGCGACGATGCTCAGGCCATCGCCACGGCTGACCGCTTCCAGGGTGCTCAGCAGTTGTGCACAGCGGTAACGAATCCTTGGTCGCAGTTGTCTGGCGTCGAACAGGCGGGTGACCAGTTCCGAGGAGCCGGCTTCGGTCAGGATAAAGGCATCGTCGCACAGGTCCTGCAGGGCCAGCGTGTCCCGCGCAGCCAATGGATGATCTGCCGGCAGCAGCGCCACCAGCTCGTCCTCGAACACGGTAAAGGTGTCGTAGCGCTCCTGTTCCAGCACCACAAAGCCCACATCGATCCGTCGCTCATCCAGCCACTGCAGCACCTGGCGGTCGGGGCCTTCGTCCACATGCACCTCAATCCCCGGATGGGCGCTGCGAAACTCGCTGAGGATGGTGGGCAGCAGGCGAATCGACGCGGTCGGCCCGAACGAGCCGATGCGCAAGGTACCGCGCCGCATGCCCCGGGCATCGGCCGCTTCTTGTTGCAGGGTGTTGGCCAGGCCGAGCATGGCACGGGCACGTCCGAGTAATTGCCGGCCGATGTCGCTGGGTTCTACCAGTGACTGGTGGCGCCGAAACAGCTCCACACCCAGTTCCTGCTCCAGGGCCTTGATGGCATGGGACACCGCCGACTGGCTGATGCCCAGGCGGTGGGCCGCACTGGTAAAACCCTGCAGCTCGGCGACCAGCGAGAAGATTTCCAATTGGGTCAGGGTCATGAGTGAAAGCTCATTTTACGATGATTAGTTATTAGCTGAAGAATACGCCAATTCTCCCCGTACCTAGAGCCATCCCCATGCATCCCGCCTCCGACTACCTGACTTATTGCAAACTCGCCGCCGTCACCATGATCTGGGGCGGTACCTTTGTCGCCGGGCGCTTCCTGGCCGACCACCTCAATCCGCTGCTGGCCGCCAGCCTGCGTTTTATCCTCGCCAGCCTGGCGTTGTTGCTGTTCATGGCCTGCGGGCGTATTCGACTGTTACGCCCGAATCTTCGGCAGTTTGCGCAGCTGGCGGTGCTGGGCTTCTGCGGGATTTTTTTCTACAACCTGTGCTTCTTCTATGGGTTGCAGTACATCAATGCGTCGCGGGCTTCGTTGATCGTGGCGTTGAACCCGGCGGTGATCGGCCTGGCGAGCTGGCTGTTATTCAAGGAGCGGCTGAGTCGGATCAAGCTGCTGGGGATCCTGTTGTGCCTGGTCGGTGCCGGGACGGTCATTGTCAGCCGTAACCCGCAGTTGCTGCAGGCCACCGCCGATGCCTGGATCGGCGACCTGCTGATCCTTGGCTGCGTGGCAGGGTGGGGCGTTTATTCGTTGTGTGCCCGTGGGCTCAACCAAAGCCTGGGGCCATTGCAGACGGTCACCTGGTCGGTGCTGCTGGGCACGTTGATGTTGATCAGCACCGCGTTTGTCACCGCAAGCGTCAGCGTAGAAGCGCTCGGCCGCTTGCAACTCACCCAGTGGCTCAGCCTGGCCTACCTCGGCGTGTTGGGCTCGGCGCTGGCGTATATCGGTTACTACGACGGCATCCGGCGTATTGGCGCGACGCGCTCCGGCGTGTTTATCGCACTCAACCCACTGACGGCGGTGATCTGCGGTGCCTTGCTGCTGGGGGAGCAACTGACGGCGCCCATGCTGGCGGGCGGGGCCATCATCCTGCTGGGCATCTACCTGTGCAACAAACCCCTTGCACAGGCCAGGGCAATGGGGATTTGATAAGAGTACGGACAAACGCAGTTACGCTGTGTAGAATCGATTTACGCATACAAGAATATGGACTTGCGCTCACGCAAGCCTCGGCCGTCAGAGACTGATGTAACCATGAAGCTACTCGGCTCCCCCCTCATCTTTGGTGACTTCCTCGCCCGCAGTGTGCGAGGCCTTTCCTGCGCGCCGCCCTCCGACCTCATCCTTGCTCGCAAATAACCAATTGCTACCCACAAGAATGATGAGGCGCCGGCCATGACCGACCACTATGAAAACCCAATGGGCCTGATGGGCTTTGAATTTATCGAATTCGCATCGCCGACCCCGGGCACCCTGGAGCCGATCTTCGAGATCATGGGCTTCACCAAAGTCGCGAATCACCGCTCCAAGAACGTCCAGCTGTTCCGCCAGGGCGAGATCAACCTGATCCTCAACAACGAGCCCAACAGCATCGCCTCCTACTTCGCCGCCGAGCATGGCCCGTCGGTGTGCGGCATGGCGTTCCGCGTCAAGGACTCGCAAAAAGCCTACAACCGCGCCCTGGAGCTGGGTGCCCAGCCCATCCATATCGAAACCGGCCCGATGGAGCTGAACCTGCCGGCCATCAAGGGCATCGGCGGCGCGCCGCTGTACCTGATCGACCGTTTTGGTGAGGGCAGCTCGATCTATGACATCGACTTCGTCTACCTCGACGGCGTCGAGCGCAACCCCCAAGGTGCCGGCCTCAAGGTCATCGACCACCTGACCCACAACGTCTATCGCGGGCGCATGGCCTACTGGGCCGGCTTCTACGAGAAACTGTTCAACTTCCGTGAAGCGCGCTACTTCGATATCAAGGGCGAATACACCGGCCTGACCTCCAAGGCCATGAGCGCCCCGGACGGCATGATCCGCATCCCGCTGAACGAAGAGTCGTCCAAGGGCGCCGGGCAGATCGAAGAGTTCCTGATGCAGTTCAATGGCGAGGGCATCCAGCACGTGGCGTTCCTCACCGACGACCTGGTCAAGACCTGGGACGCACTCAAGAAGATCGGCATGCGCTTCATGACCGCACCGCCGGACACCTACTACGAAATGCTCGAAGGTCGCCTGCCGAACCACGGCGAACCGGTGGATCAACTGCAGGCGCGGGGCATCCTGCTGGACGGCTCGTCCATCGAAGGCGACAAGCGCCTGTTGCTGCAGATCTTCTCGGAAACCCTGATGGGCCCGGTGTTCTTCGAGTTCATCCAGCGCAAGGGCGATGACGGGTTTGGCGAGGGCAACTTCAAGGCGCTGTTCGAGTCGATCGAGCGCGATCAGGTTCGCCGAGGCGTGTTGACCGCCGACTGATCCATGTGGGGCCTGGCAGGCTGCCCAGGTGCTTGACGAACATGCTCCGTATCCCAAGGTACGGAGCATTTTTTTTGCCTGCCCATTCAGAACCAGCTTGAAACAAACGCCTTTTCCAGGCCTGGGAACCCGATTGATCGCGATTTCCACACATGGGGGGCGCAAGAGCTGATGTTCTCCTGTGTCGCAACCGTGCATTCCGCGAACCCAACTTTAAGGAAAGACTGACTATGACAAAACAAACTCTGGCGGCTGCAGTGCTGGCCTTTTGCGGCTTTGCCGCCAGCTCCGCTTATGCGGCAGACGGTACCATCACCATCACAGGCTCGGTCAGTGGCACCACCTGCACCATCAGTGGCGGTACCGGGGCCTCGCCAGGTTCGGGCGCCAACTTCCCGGTAGTGCTTGACCGAGTGCAAACCTCGGCCCTCAAGGCCGCAGGCGATACGGCCGGCGCCAAGCGCTACTTTGTCTATGTTGGCGGCTCGGGTGGGTGCCCGGACGGTACCAAGGTCGCCGTACGTTATGAGCCGACCAGCCCTGGCATCAACCCGGCAACCGGCAACTTGCGTAACACGGCCACGGCAACGCCGGCCTCGCGGGTGGAGGTACAAATCCTCGATGGTGCGACCTCCACGCCAATGGACTTGCGCACCGGCAACAACTCGACCGTTGCCACCGTCACCAATGGCCTGGCGACCTTGCCGTTCTACGCACGCTATATCGCCAACGGTGGCGCGGCGGGCGCGGGTAATGTCACCAGCAGTGTGCAGTACTCGGTCACCTTTCCTTGATGCAGCCACGCAGATGACCATCGCCTGAGATCCTCGCTCGACCCGGCGGTCGGGCGTAGGACAACTGTTATCAAGGATTACCCGATGCAGGATTTACTGATGATCTTAAGTCGTCGAGCGATGTGCGTGGCGATGAGCCTGTCCTTGGGGATGGCCTCGCACATGGCGCACGCGGGCGTGGTTATCGACGGTACGCGACAGATTTACCCCGAGCAGCGACGCGAGGTCACCCTACGAGTGACCAATGATGACAAACATGCACCCCGCCTGGTCCAGGCATGGCTGGACGCCGGTGACCCAGAGGCAGCGCCGTCACTGAGCGATGTGCCTTTCGTCCTGTCTCCGCCGGTATTTCGCCTGGACTCAGGCAAAAGCCAGTCCATGCGCCTGTCCTACACCAAGGCACCGCTGCCTGCGGATAGAGAGTCGCTGTTCTGGTTGAATGTACTTGAGGTCCCTGGTGCGACCAGTGAGTTTGATCCCACGCTTGAAGACGACCAGCGGAACCACTTCAAGTTCGCGTTCCGTATCCGCACCAAAGTGTTTTTTCGTCCGGCGCAATTATCCGGAACACCCGAGGAGGCGCCCGGGCTGTTGCGCTGGTCCCTGGCGCGGGTCGCCCAGGGCAACGAGATACAGGTGCATAACCCATCGGCGTATCACGTCACCTTCAACGACATTGCCCTGCTCATGGGCGCTGATCCCGACGCGAAAAAACTGATCCTGCCGGAAGGAATGGTGGAACCAGGAGGCACATTGAAGGTACCGGTGCCGAAAGCCGCGAAGGCAATACCTGCTGATGCGCGGGTGAGTTTCACCTACATCAACGATTTCGGTGGCTTTTCATCGGTGCAGCCTGCTGTGTTGCACCGCTGAACGCGTCCCCGGAACGTTGACGATGGCAAGCAAACGTACATTTCCCAGCGGCCACTGAAGTCATAACTATGCCTAGTCACATCCAGGTAAGGGTGCATCGTTGCGCCCCGATTTTGCCATTCCAGCCTCGCACGATGATGTTGGGTGGTTTGATGAGTGCGGCCGTGATGGCAAGCGATGCCGCGCTTGCGTCTGAGTTGAGCTTTGATCTGAACGCATTCTCCAGTGGCCTGGCGTCGTCGGTCGACACGTCACGGTTCAACACCGGCAACCCGATGAGCCCCGGCCTGTACCGCGTAGATATCGTGGTCAACGGCCAGGCATTGGGCCGCAGGGAGGTGGAGTTCGTCGCAGCCCAGGCAAAGGCCGGTGCGCAGCCGTGCTTGAGTCGCGAAGTGTTGGAAAAGATCGGTATCGCGATGGATAAAGTCGATACCGAGGCCCATGGGCGCGAGGTCGGCAACCCTGCCGCAGCCGGCCAGTATTGCGGCGACCTGGGGCAGTGGATTCCGATGGCGTCCAGCACTTTCGACCCGGGTGCGCTCGAGTTGGCCGCCAGCGTGCCGCAGGCCTATATGAAGCGCTCCATGCGTGGCTACATTGACCCCGAGTCGCTGGATGAGGGGATTGCCGCAGGGTTACTCAATTACAACTTCAGCACCAGCGCAGTCACCGCCGGTGAAGGTGACGGTCGTACTTACCTGGGCCTCAATGCGGGGATCAATCTGGGCGCCTGGCGCTTGCGGCACCAGGGCGCCCAGGCCTGGAGCAATCGCACAGGCTTCGAGACTTATCAGAACACGTCCACGTATGTGCAGCGCAGTATCATCCCCTGGCAGTCACAACTGACCCTGGGAGACACCTTCAGCAACGGACAGATCGTCGACGGGGTCCGCCTGCGGGGCGTGACCCTGGCCACCGATGACCGCATGCGCCCGCAGACGCAGCAAGGCTATGCACCGCAGGTACGGGGTGTCGCCGACAGTAATGCAACGGTCACGGTCAGCCAGAACGGCTACACCATTTATGAGACCACGGTGGCGCCTGGCCCCTTTGTCATCAGTGACCTGCATGCCACCGGTTACGGCGGTGATTTGATCGTCAGCGTGACCGAAGTCGACGGGCGTCGGAACACCTTCGTCGTGCCGTACTCAGTGGCCCCGCAACTGCTGCGGGCCGACACGACAAAATACAGCGCCACCCTGGGTGAGGTGCAGCAAAAGGGCATCGATGCCAAGGGGGCGAGCGTCTTTCAAGGCACTCTGCAACACGGCTTGACCGATGACCTGACGGTGTATGGCGGCGGCAGTCTTTCCAAAGGCTATGAGCAGGGAAAGGTCGGTGTTGCGTTGAATACGCCCGTCGGCGCGTTTTCGCTGGACACCGCCACCTCACGTACCGCGGTGCCTGACCATGGACGCCTGACCGGGCAAAGCCTCGGGCTTGGCTACAACAAAAGCCTGCCGGCATCGGGTACGCATTTTGCGCTGGGCGCGTATCGATTCTCCACAGAGGGATACCTGAACCTTCCGGATGCCCTGAATGTGCGTGAGATCGCGAGCCGCTCCGGTGATGTCAACGGCTATGCCCGGCAAAAAAGCCGGCTCGACCTGACCATCAGCCAGCAACTGGGCATCGGCACCTTGAGCCTGTACGGCAGCTCTGTCGACTATTGGGGCGGTGAGGAGGGGCGCCAGGTTTCATTCACCGCCAGCTACGGCTCGACCTGGAACAAGCTCAACTGGAACCTTTCGGCGCAACGTTCGAGGATCCAGGACACGCGGCAACTGACCCAAAGCGAGCTCAGTGACGATGTGTTCTTCGGGCGTATCGGCCAACCTGGGCGCATCGATAACCGCTACATGCTCACACTGTCGATGCCCCTGGGGAGCGAGTCGAGGTCGCCGACGATCAATACTTCGCTGTCCCGGGATACCGGCGATACACGGGGCAGCCAGCAGCAGGTGGGCATCAACGGCTTCCTGGGCGAGAATGCCGAGGTCAACTACGGTGTTTCCGCCCACCGTGCGACCAGTGAAGGCACACGCTCCAGCCAGTTCAACACCTATGCGGGTTATCGCACCGATGCCACCCACCTGCGCGCCGGATATGGCCAGAGCCGCGATAGCTCGCAGCTTTCGTTCGGCGCCGACGGCGGGGTAGTCGTGCACGCCGACGGTGTGGCGTTCTCGCAAAGCCTGGGCGAAGCCTCGGCGCTGGTCCATGTGCCGGGAGCCGAAGGCGCCCGGCTTGGCGGCGGCGGCGGTACACGGGTCAACAGCAAGGGATACGCCGTCGTGCCCAATCTGACGGCGTTCCAGAACAATACGGTGGAGATCGATCCGGAAGGCATGTCGCTGGATGTGGAGCTTCAGGAATCGACCCGCAACGTCGTACCGACCTCGGGTGCGGTATCGCTGGTCAAGTTCGACACGGTCAACGGCCGGGCAGTGGTGGTCAAGGGCGTTCGCGAGAATGGCAGCCCGCTGCCATTTGCCGCACAGGTATTCGATGGGCAAGGGCGTGAGGTCGGTGTGGTGGGGCAGGCCAGTAAAGCCTTCGTCCGGGACATCCCGCAGGAAGGCCGCCTGACCGTCAAGTGGGGCAGCAAAATCGCCGAGCAGTGCGATATCCACTATCACATGCCGCCGGCGACCGCCGGCCAGCGACAGGTCACTACCGACTTCATGCAAGGGGTATGCGTGGCGAGCCAGGCTCGCCAGGTGGCAGGCCAGCCATGAGCGAGCGCCGATTCATGATTGATGCGATGCATGACTTATCCGATATGACAGAGGTGTTGTTTTCATGACTAGGTTTTCGCTTGTCAGCGTGGTGCTGGGAGGATGGATGGTGGCGCTGGAAGCTCAAGCGATCATCTGCGCCCCCGGCCCGTCGGTGAATATTACTATTCCCCCGATCACCGTTGCGGCCGGGCAACAGGTAGGGCAAGTGATAGGGGCCGCCAGCGGCTATCGCTTTGACAGCCCTCCAGCATCTGCGCTTCGGTGTACCACAGGCATTGCTTTTGGGGCACAGGCCAGGCTGGCGCTGGTCAATAGCCCGCCGACGGGCCGGACATTTTCCGCTAACGGGCTTTCAATGCCAGTGCATGCCACCAATGTACCTGGGGTCGGGTTTGCCTTGATGGCGAGGGACCCGAATCGGCCGTTCATGCCTATCAACACGGCAGGTGTCACACTGATTGTTGGAGATATCAGGGCAAGGCCCATCGTCCTCGGGCTTGATACCCGTATCTATTTTGTAGCCACGGGCCCCATCACCGGCGGCACGATCGCCGCCAGGAACCTTGCACGGTATACGATCACCGGCACGCCCATCAGCGGCGCCGGTTATTACGCGGTGAACTTCTCCAATATCACGATCAATGCGCCCCGCAAACCCACCTGCAGCGTCACCACGCCTTCGGTTGCAATGCCCATGCCGGCCGTGGCTGCACGTGACTTTCGCGGGGTGGGCAGCTTCGCCGGCAGCGTGACCCGCAACATCACACTGTCATGTGCGGGCGGCACCAGCGGCGCTACGCGTGACGTATTTATCACGGTGACAGACCAGACCACGCCGGCCAATCGCAGCGATGTGTTGTCCCTGACCCCGACCTCCGTGGCCAGCGGCGTCGCACTGCAATTACTGCGGGGGAGCACACTGGTGCGTTACGGCGCTGACTCCACGACCATTGGCAACCCGAACCAGTGGCTGGTCGGCACAACCGGCAATGCAACCGTGCAGATTCCTTTGACTGCACGTTATATCCAGACGGGCTCATCGATCCGGCCCGGCAGCGCGAACGGGTTGGCGTCCTTCACAATGAGCTACCGATGAGCATCGCGCTGTGGAGCAGGGGCCTTGGCGTGCTGATGAGCCTGCAGGCGATCGTCGCGCAGGGTGAAATCGTGATTGACCGCACACGTGTCATCTATCCGGGCGCCGCGCGCGCGGTGGTGATCAACCTGCACAACGAGGCTGACAGTCCGCGCCTGGTGCAGGCGTGGATCGATGACGGCGATGCGGCGGCGGCGCCCGAAAACAGTGATGTGCCGTTCACGATTACGCCACCCATCGTTCGCATGAATGCAAGCACCGGACGCGCCTTGCGGATCATGCATTATCAAACGCCGAAGCCGATGGCTGACCGGGAGTCGGTGTACTGGCTGAACGTGCTGGCAATCAGGCCGAGCGTTGAGGCCTCGGCTGAAACCAACGTCCTGCAATTTGCCTTTCGTACGCGGATCAAGCTTTTCCTCCGGCCCGCCGAACTGCCGGGGAAGGTGCAGGACGCGGCTCATGCGCTGCAATGGTCCGTAAGCGGTGGAGGCGAGGCGGGGTTGGAGGTGCTTAACCCCACGCCCTATCACGTGACCTTGTCCGGGGTGGTACTGACACTCAGCGCAGTGGAGCATCGCAGCGAAGATCCGCCGATGGTCGCGCCCTATGGGACTGCACGGATTGCGATGCCCGGGCTGCCTCACGAGGGCCTGACCGGTACGCAAGTACAGTTCACCACCCTGGACGATGAGGGTGCCATTCAGCACCATCAGGCGCTGTTGCGGCCTGTCGCCTGTTCGTCGCTCAAGCCCTGCGCTGACGCACCAGGTGCTTGACCCCTTCGAACACCAGGACCATGACCGCGATCCAGATCGGGATGTAGGTCAACCATTCGCCGGCCTTGATGCCTTCACCCAGCAGCAGCGCCACCACCAGCAACAGCACCGGCTCGACATAACTGAGCAGTCCGAACAGGCTGAACGCCAGCAGGCGGCTGGCGATGATATAGCTCACGAGCGCCGAGGCGCTGATCAGGCCCAGCATCGGGATCAACCCGTACAGCTTGGGGTGGGCATCCATCACCGCAAAGCCCTGTTCGCCGCTTTGCACAAACCACCAGGCCACCGGCAGCATGAGCGCCATGTCCAGCCACAGTCCGCCCAGGTGGTCGGTCTTGAGGTATCTGCGCGCAATGAAATACAGCGGGTAACCGATGATCACCACCAGCGTCGCCCAGGAGAACCCGCCGGCCTGGAACAACTCGTTGAGTACCCCGAGGCCGGCAAAAAACACCGCGATCTTTTGCAGGTAGGACAACTGTTCGCCCCATACCAGGCGCCCGGTCAGCACCATGGTCAGCGGCAGCAGGAAGTAACCCACCGATACATCCAGGCTGCGCCCGTTCAGCGGCGCCCACATGAACAACCACAACTGCACGCCCAGCAACGCCGACGACAACACCACACCGCCGATCAGCCGAGGCTTGGCCGCCAGCACTCGCAGCAATTCCCAGACCCGCCGCCATTCGCCGCTGACGATCATGAACACCGTCATGCACGGTACGGTCAGCAACATGCGCCAGCCGAAAATTTCCAGGCCGCTCAATGGCGTCAGCAATGACGTGAAGTAATACATCACGGCAAACAACACCGAGGCCGACACCGATAACACAACACCTTTAGACACGCTGTCCTCGCGAAAACCGATTTCAAACAAGTAGGGGAGTTTCAACAGGGGGATTATGGTGCTTTTGAAGCGGGAAGGGCGCGCTGTTTTGGGGCGTTTTCAGGAAAATGTCTCGCTGCCGCTGTCTGGGTCTGCTTGGTAGGGGCAGTCGGGGTGTGGTGGTGGTGGTGGTGGTGGTAGTGGTAGTAGTGGTGAGCGGGCTTGCCCCGCGCTGGGCTGCGAAGCAGCCCCAATAACTGGCGACGAGGTTTTCCTGGAAAAAAGCGACGGCTTTAAAGGGCTGCTGCGCAGCCCAGCGCGGGGCAAGCCCGCTCACCACAGCAAGCCCGCTCACCACAGCAAGGCAGCTCACCACAGTAAGCCCGCTCCGCAACCCTTACTTGGTCAAACAGGCTATGCGCGCGCCACTCGGCCCGAGACAAAATGGCCCACATCGTTGAACCCCGGCGTAGAGGAATGCCCCGGCGTTACCAACGAATCAATGAACGCTTCATCCTCAGCCGTGATCTTCACGTCCAGCGCGCCGGTGTAGGCATCCCACTGCGCCTCGGTGCGCGGCCCCACGATCGCCGAGCTCACCGCCGCGTTGTTCAGCACCCAGGCGATGGCAAACTCGACAATGCCCACGCCACGGCCCTGGGTGTATTGCTGGATCTGCTGGGCGATGCGCAACGACTCCACGCGCCATTCGGTTTCCAGGATGCGCTTGTCCTGGCGTGCCGCACGGCTGCCGGCTTCGGGTGTCACGTCCGGTGCGTACTTGCCGCTGAGCACGCCGCGCGCCAGTGGGCTGTAAGGCACGACGCCCAGGCCGTACGCGGCAGCGGCGGTGATCTGTTCGACTTCAGCCTGGCGGTTGACGATGTTGTACAACGGCTGGCTGATCACCGGTTTGTCCACGCCCAGGCGTTCGGCGACGCGGATCACCTCGGCAATCCGCCAGCCGCGATAGTTGGACAGGCCCCAGTAGCGGATCTTGCCCTGGCGAATCAGGTCGCCGATGGCCGATACCGTCACCTCCAGCGGGGTGTCGTGATCTTCGCGGTGCAGGTAGTAGATGTCGAGGTAGTCGGTATCGAGACGGGTGAGGCTGGCTTCCAGCGCGTTGAAGATGCGCTTGCGGCTCAGGCCACTGCGGTTGGGCAGGCCCTCGGTGGGGCCAATGGCGACTTTCGACGCCACCACCCAATCCTGACGATGGCGAGCGATGGCCTCGCCGACGATTTCCTCGGAGCGCCCGCCGGTGTAGACATCCGCCGTGTCGATAAAATTGATGCCCTGGTCCCAGGCCTTGTCGATGATGCGCAGCGAGTCCTCGGTGTGGGTCTGTTCGCCAAACATCATGGTGCCCAGGGTCAAGGCGCTGACCTTCAAACCGGACTGGCCCAATGTGCGGTAAATCATGCAAAGCTCCTTGCAGCTGTGAGACGTGACCTATGCAATACCAGAGTCGCAGGCTCTGGAACAAGCCCTGCGGGCGTTTCTTCATGCACTCAGCAAGGCCTGGCAACGCCCTTGCAGAAATCGGTGCAGCACTTTCACCCGCTCCGACACTTGCAGGCGGTGCGGGCACATCAGGTTGAACGGGGTGGGTTCGCCTTGCCAGTCCGGCAGCAGTTGCACCAGCCGTCCGGCCTTGAGGTCCCGGGCGATGTCGAGATTGGCTTTGTAGGCAATCCCGTGGCCAGCCAGCGCCCAGCGCCGCACAATTTCACCGTCATCGCTCAGGTAGTCGCCCGTCACTTCGACTTCCTGCAACCTAGTGCCCTGGCGAAAGTACCAGGTGCTGTTGGCCCGGCCCTGGCGCATGTACCGCAGCGTATTGTGCTGCGCCAACTCCGCCGGGGTGCGCGGCGTGCCGTGGCGCGCCAGGTAGTCGGGGCTGGCGCAGGGCAGGCGTTGGTGATCGGGCACCACCGGCAGCGCCACCAGGCTGGAGTCCCGTGGGACGCCGAAGCGCAGGGCGATGTCGACGGTGTCGCGGAACAGGTCGGCATTGCTGTCGTTGAGCAGTAGTTGCAGGCGGATGTGCGGGTGTTCCAGCTTGAACTCATCCAGCCAGCCCAGCACCACATTACGGCCGAAATCCGAGGGCGCGGCCAACTGCAACAAGCCGGTCAGGCCCTGGCTCTGCTGCTTGAGCGCTTGCTCGCCTTCGGCCAAGGCGGCCAGGGCCTCGCGCACGCTGTCGAGGTAGCGCCGGCCTTCTTCGGTCAGGCGCATGCTGCGGGTGGAGCGTGCCAGCAGGCGGGTACCCAAGCGGGTTTCCAGGCGCTTGAGGGCAATGCTGGCCGCTGCGGGGGTCAGGCCGAGCCCGCGTGCGGCGGCAGACAGGCTGCCGGTGTCGGCGGTGCGTGCGAACACTTCGAGGTCGAGGATTGAGCTCATTTGTAAAAATCCCTTAAAGATCCTGTCGTTTTACCGGGATTTTTCATTGATTGCCAAGCTGGGAAGATGAACGCTCACTTTCTGACCCAGGACACTTCCCCATGAATTCCTCACTCAACGGCAAAACGGTCATCGTCATCGGCGGCAGCAGCGGCATCGGTGCAGCCGTGGCCAAGGCCGCAGCCGCACGCGGTGCCCAGGTGGTGCTGGCGGGGCGGCGCCTATCGTCGGGCCGCGATAACGGCCTGCGCAGCGAACCAGTGGACGTCACCGACGCCGCGTCCCTGCAACGGTTGTTCGAAACCGTCGGGCGGTTTGACCATCTGGTGTACACCTCCGGCCCCGCGGTGCGCGCCAAGGCCTTGGCCGAAACCGACCTGGGCGAGGCCCAGGACAACTTCAACGTGAAACTCTGGGGCGCCTTGCGGGCGATCCAGCACGCGCTGCCTTTCCTCGATGAGCACGGCAGCATCAGCCTGACCTCCGGGCAACTGGGGCGCAAATTGGCACCGGGGCAGTTCATCAAAGTCGGTATCAACGCCGCCACTGAAGCCCTGGGCAAGCAGTTGGCCAAGGAGCTGGCGCCGCGTCGGGTCAACGTGGTGAGTCCCGGCGTGATTGATACCCCGGCGTATGCGGGGTTGGCCGAGGACCAGCGCCTGGCGATGTTTGCCAAGGCAGGTGGCGCGCTGCCGGTGGGGCGCGTGGGGCAGGCCGAGGAAGTGGCGGCGGGGTATGTGCTGGCCATGGAAAATGGCTACATGACCGGCGCTGTCATTGATATCGACGGCGGCGGCCTGCTGTAAACGCAGGCTAAATGTGGGAGGGGGCAAGTCGAATCGTCGCACCGCCCCTCCCACATGGACCGCGTTATACCTTCAAGGTCCGCGTCATCCGCAACGCCAGCACACTGCCCGCCACAATCACCGCCGCCAGCAGGTACAACGCCACATCCGTGGACCCGGTGGCATCCTTCACAAAACCGACAATATACGGGCTGAGGAAGCCGGCCATCTGGCCCATGGAGTTGATCAGCGCCAGGCCGCCAGCGGCTGCGCCTGCGCTGAGCATGGCGGTCGGCACCGGCCAGAACATCGGCAGGCCGGTGAGGGCGCCCATGGTGGCGATGGTCAGGCCGAGGATAGCGATGGCCGGGGTGGTGGCGAAATTCACCGCGATCACCAGGCCGATGGCGCCCATCAGCATCGGCACCACCAAGTGCCAGCGACGCTCCTTGCGCAAGTCCGCCGAGCGGCCCACCAGCAACATGAACACCGCTGCCAGCAGATACGGAATCGCACTGAGCCAGCCGATCACCAGGTTATCGCTGAAGCCCAGGTTCTTGATGATCGACGGCAGCCAGAAGTTGATGGCGTATACGCCACTCTGGATGCAGAAGTAGATCAGGCCGAACGCCCAGATCGCCGGGTTCTTGAACACTGCGGCGAGTGAATCGGTGGTGGTTTTCGGCTTGTTGGCCAGGTCGGTGGCCTGATCGGCTTCCAGCACGGCGCGCTCGTGGGGCTTGAGCCACTTGGCATGGGCAAAGCTGTCGCTGAGCAGGAAGTAGGCGAGGGCGCCGAGGATCACGGTCGGGATGCCTTGCAGCAGGAACATCCACTGCCAGCCCGCCAGGCCGCCCTGGCCGGCGGCGAAGTGGTTGAGGATCCAGCCGGAAAACGGGCTGCCAAGCAAACCGGACACCGGGATCGCCGACATGAACAGCGCCATGATCCGCCCACGGCGGAACGTCGGGAACCACTGCGAGAGGTACAGCACCACACCGGGGAAGAAGCCGGCTTCAGCCGCACCGGTAAACAGGCGCAAGGTGTAGAAATGCGTCGGCGTGGTGACGAACAGCAGGCAGGTGGACAGTGTGCCCCAGACGATCATCATCAAGGCAATCCAGCGCCGTGGACCGAACCTGGTCAGCGCCAGGTTGCTCGGCACGCCGCACAGCACGTAGCCGATAAAGAAGATCCCGGCGCCCAGGCCGTATACGGTTTCGCTGAATTTCAGCGCATCGAGCATCTGCAACTTGGCAAAGCCAACGTTGACCCGGTCGAGGTAGTTGAACAGATAGCAGATGAAAATGAAGGGGATCAGGCGCAGGGTAATGCGCTTGTAGATGGCGTTTTTATCGTCATCGGTGGCCAGTGTGACAGCGGCGCTCTGTGACATGGGAATCTCTCTTTATTATGATTTTTTGCGATGCGAGGGTAACGTTGATCGCCCAACGAGTCTCGGCCACGTGGCGGGGTGCTGTCTTTGTGCTTGCGCACAGTGATGCATGCTTTGCGCTGTGCCGATGAACAACCACGCTTTCAAGGACTTCCTTTCAAGGAGATGGCCGCATGTTCGAGCTGGATCATGACCTGGCGCAGGATATCGTCAATCGCACCATGGCGATCCTGCCCTATAACGTCAACGTCATGGACAGCCAGGGCCTGATCCTCGGCAGCGGCGAACCCGAGCGCATCAACACCCGCCACGAAGGCGCGCAACTGGTACTGGCCAACGGCCGCGTGGTCGAGATCGACGGGCAGACCGCCAAGCACCTCAAGGGCGTGCAGCCGGGCATTAACCTGCCGCTGATGCACGATCAGCGCTTGATTGGCGTGCTGGGCATCACTGGCGAGCCGGAGGGCTTGCGCACGTACGCCGAGCTGGTGCGCATGACCGCCGAGATGCTGGTCAGCCACCGGCATCAGCAGGTCGAGCAACAGTGGCGACGCCAGCGCTGCGACGATCTATTGGCCTTGTTGCTGGCCGACGGTGGCGACTCACCGCGCCTGATTGATGAAGCCCGGCAATTGGGCCTCAAGCCGCAGCTGGCGCGCACGCCGTACCTGTTCGAACTGGGCGCGGGGCAATCAGCGGAGGCCTTGAGTACCTGGTTGACGTCGCGTTACCCGGACAGCTGGTGTGTCAGCTCGGCGCAGTTTTCCCTGTTGTGGTGCCGGCCTGCCGCCGTGCCCGTCGACAATCCGCGCCTGTTGGAAAAACTCGAAGGCCTGGGCTGGACTATCCTGCGTGTGGCCGTGGGCGGGCAGGCCGATGGGCTGGCGGGGCTGCGCCGGTGTTATCGCCGGGTCGGCGATTTGCTGGCGTACGGTCGCGATGTACTGCCGCACTCGCGGCTGTTGACCCTCAACCGCTACCGCCTGCCCGTGATGCTCTGGCGTCATCGCAACGACGATGCCCTGGACGAGCTGCTCAATCCCTTGCGCAAGGTGCTGGCCAAGGACAGCAACGGCCAACTCCAGGCCACGCTGCGCAGTTGGTGCGAACACGACGGGCAAAGCCAGGCCTGTGCCGACGCCCTCGGCATTCACCGCAACAGCCTGCGTTACCGCATGGAGCGCATCGCCGAACTCAGCGGCGTCGACCCGCTGACCCTGGATGGGATGTTGGCGCTGTACCTCGGCGTGCAGCTATTGCCCCAGGCTTTGTCGGAATGAACAACAAACCTTACTCGTACTTGTGCATCGGACCGGCGTCAGCGGCGGTGCCAACTGGCAGCATGGGCGTGATAAAAACCGGAGAAAGCCCATGAAAATCATCATCGCACCCGACTCGTTCAAGGACAGCCTGAGTGCCGAGGGCGTCGCCCAGGCCATTGCCGCAGGGTTGGCGCAGGTCTGGCCGGACGCACAGCTGATCCAGTGCCCGATGGCGGACGGTGGTGAAGGCACGGTGGACGCGGTGCTCGCCGCCTGTAACGGCCAATTGCGCCGCCAGGCGGTATGTGGCCCTCTGGGCGGTACGGTTGAAGCACGTTGGGGCTGGTTGGCTGACAGCCACACCGCGATCATCGAAATGGCCGAAGCCAGCGGCCTGCAATTGGTAGCGCCAGGCCAGCGCGATGCGTGCACCAGCAGCACCTACGGCACCGGCGAGCTGATTCGCGCGGCCCTGGACCTGGGTGCCCAGCGCATCATTCTGGCAATTGGCGGCAGCGCCACCAACGACGGCGGCGCGGGGGCGATGCAAGCCCTGGGCGTGCAACTGTTCGACGCTGCGGAACAGGCCTTGCCGCCCGGAGGCCTGGCCTTGTCACGGCTGGCGCATATCAACCTGGAAAAACTCGACCCGCGCCTGGCCCAGGTACGCTTTGAAATCGCCGCCGATGTGAACAACCCACTGTGCGGCCCCCACGGCGCCTCGGCGATTTTCGGCCCGCAAAAAGGCGCCAGCCCCGGGCAGGTGCAACAACTGGACGCCGCCCTCGGCCACTTCGCCGATCACTGCGCCAAGGTCCTGCCCAAGGACGTGCGCGACGAGCCCGGCAGCGGCGCCGCCGGTGGCCTGGGTTTCGCAGCCAAGGCGTTCCTCGGCGCGCAGTTCCGCGCGGGCGTGGAAGTCGTTGCCGAACTGGTGGGCCTTGACGAAGCCGTACGCGGCGCCGACCTGGTCATCACCGGCGAAGGCCGCTTCGACGCCCAGACCCTGCGCGGCAAAACCCCCTTCGGCGTGGCCCGCATCGCCCGGCAACACGGCGTACCGGTGATTGTCATCGCCGGCACCCTGGGCGACGGCTACGAGCAGATGTACGCCCATGGCGTGGCAGCGGCGTTTGCCTTGCCAAGCGGCCCGATAAGCCTGGAGCAGGCCTGCAGTGAGGCACCGCGTTTGCTACGCGAGCGCGCGGCGGATATTGCGCGGGTGTGGCGTGTGGCTGCGCGGGGCTGATAGAGGCAGCCCTCGGCGCCGTGACACAGCTGTCGATAATTACTATGATCCGTGCATTCTTTTAAGACTGGCTGACCTGGCCGGACACGTTGGAAGCCGATCATGCAGATCAAGCGTTTTACTCTCGTCAATTTTCGCGGCATCGAGCACATGGAACTCGACTTCGAGGGTAAGAAGACTGTCGCTTTGGTGGGCGTCAATGGGGTGGGCAAGTCTTCGATTCTGGATGCGTTGGCGATTACGCTTTCGAATTTGACGGCGCGGATTGTTAATCAGGCTTCGAAGTCCAGAGCAATATCAAAAGATGACATCAAGACTGGCGCTGAATACACACGACTGAAGGTTGTCGTCGGGTTCCAAGATGAGCACGATGTCGATTGGGCAATAGCACTTAACCGAAAATCAGGAAAACACCCCAAGGAACGTAGTAGTGATTTGGCTTTGGTGAAAGAGACGGCTGCGTCTTTTGAAATCAATGCCCTTCACTACGAGCTCATTGGTGACAAGCCTATTCAGTTGCCTCTTGCAGTTTATTACGACGTTCATCGGGCTGTTTTAGATGTTCCATTACGTGTTCGTGAGCGTTTGGTGAACACAATCGATGAAGGTTACGACGACGCACTTGGTCATGGCGGCGCTGACTTTAAAAGATTTTTCATCTGGTTTCGCAACCAGGAAGATCTCGAAAATGAAATTAGTCGAGACCTTCCAGGATTCCGTGACCATGAGCTTTCAGCAGTTCGGCGAGCAATTGAAATATTCACAGGATTCAAGGACATTCGAGTACGTCGCAAGCCAACACTTAGGATGACCGTTCTCAAAGGTAACCTCGAATTCAACGTCCTGCAGCTTTCGGATGGAGAGAAATGCTTGTTGGCAATGGTTGGCGATTTGGCTCGAAGACTTACATTGTTAAATCGCGAAGTGCCTGACCCATTGGAGGGCAAAGGTGTCGTCCTTATTGACGAGTTGGATCTTCACCTTCATCCAGGTTGGCAACGCACCGTTGTCGCCAAGTTGGAACGAACATTTCCCAACTGCCAATTCATCATTACCACCCACTCCCCGCAAATATTGGGTGAACTTCCTGCTGAGGCGGTGATGCTGCTCAAGGAAGGCAAGTATATCGGTCATCCGGAGCGCTCACTGGGCCTTCGAAGTGGTGAGGTCATAGAGGAACTGATGGGGGAATTGGCCCAAAACCAAAACGTCAGCCAGCAACTCAGAACAATCTACCGTGACCTCGACGACGACAATCTTGAATCCGCCCAGGCTAAACTCGCGAAACTGCGCGAACAGGTCGGCAAAATCCCTGATGTCCTTGAAGCCCAAGCCAGTATTGACTCTCTGAGGTCGCTAGAAGAGGGCGGCGCGTGAGGTCTATCAAAAAAGGCGCCGAGCCACGGGCGCTGATTGAATGGAAAAGAGAAAACCGCAATACGCCGCATAACCTTTACTACGGCAAGGGAAGCAGCTTTCCGAGCGAGCCCGTTCGCCAGGCGCTCTTGAAGGAGCAGTTCCATTTATGCGCGTACACCTTGCGGCGGTTGCCCACTGCGACCGAATGCCAAACAAAGGGGCAGGGCACACAATTCAGTTGCCACATTGAGCATGTCCTTGCACAAACGCATCACGAGGCTGACAGCATCGCCTACGACAATTTGGTAGCGTGTTACCCCTCCAGCCAGACCAAAATGGCTTGTGGTTATGGTGCCGTGGAAAAAGCCGACTACGACGTGGCCCGAAAGCCCTTCGTTTCTCCGCTGTCAGCCAATGTCGAGCGCCAGTTTCGATATTCCAGTGATGGCTACGTAGAAGGTCTGACGCCTGACGCTGTTGCCACCGTCGAGGTCCTTAAGCTCAATCACCCGACGCTGGTAAACGATAGGGCCGCCGTTGTCAGAGGCCGATTGCGACCACGTGGTACTCCGATCACTGCCGCTGCTGCCCGGCGGCTGGCAGACGAAGTCAACTCACCCGATGCCCAGCATTGCCTCCCCGAATACTGCCAGGCACTCAAGCAACAGGCCGAACGTCACGCACAGCGTCTCGAAAAGTACGCAGCCCGTGTTCGTGGCCAAGCCAGGCCCTGAGTACTACCGTCTTAAACAGTGAACATGGGACAATCCGCGTCATTTTTCGACACGGAGAGTCCCCATGCTGCGCCCCGTACTCCTGGCCCTGCTGCTGACCGGCAGCGCCACCCAGGCCTTCGCTCAACCGCCCGCTGAAACCGTACCGCTGCTACGGGAAATCAAGAACTGGGTCACCGGGTGCGACAACCTGCGCAATTGCCACGCCCTCAGCGCGCCCAGTGGCGTCGATGAAGAAGACTACAGCTCCCTGACCTTACATATCTGGCATCAGGCCGGTCCCGAAGGGTATCTGCGCTTGCGCTTCGACCACCGCGGCGAAGCGCTGGACTTGTCGACCTTGCTGTTGGACGGTCAGCCGCTGGGCCTGGAGCTGACCCGGGATCTGCATGTGGAACTGGACGATCAGGGCGGCGATCCCGAGGTGCAGTCTTACGGCGTGATCGAGGACGCTGCGGCGCGGCGCTGGTTGCAGCGTTTGCGCAATGGCCAGCGCCTGCAATTGCCGGGCGACGAACAGGCCCATGTGTCGCTGAGCGGCCTGAGCGCTTCGCTGCTGTTGATGGATGCGGTGCAGGGGCGGGTGGATAACGTGACGGCCCTGGCACGCCCCGGAAAAGCGCCGGCCCGTGAGGTGCCGCCACGTTTGCCGACACCGGTGTTGCGCAAGTTTCCTGCGCCGCCGGCGTTGACCGCGCAGGAACAGGCCGGCCTGGTGGCCGCTGCAGTGCAGGCCGTGACGCCGGAGGAGGGTGAGCCCGAGGCAAAGGCCGGGGCGCTGACGGCGCAACAGGCGATGACGGTGGTGCGTTACGACTGCGCGGCCTACAACTGTGAGTTCGACGTGACCAGCCGCCAGCGTCAGGCGCCCTATGCGCAAACGCCGCTGGCGCTTGAGCCCTTGCCGTTGGACGGCGCCGCGCTGCAAGGCTCGGTGGGCTATGACGAAGCCACCGGCACCTTGAGTTATTTCTACAAGCAGCGTGGCATCGGTGACTGTGGCGGCGGTGGTGTCTGGGTGTTTGACGGCAAGGCGTTCCAGCTCAGTGAATTTCATAGCATGCCGCGCTGCACCGGTGTCGGTTACGGCGACTGGCCGTCGTTATGGACGACCGTGCCGGCGCCCTAGCCAGGGAGCAGGCACGGCCTCTACACTGGTCGGCCACGTGTCTTTCAAAGGATGAAACACCATGCACGCACCTGAACCCCATATCGTGATCCAGCGCTTTACCGAGGCCCACCTTGACGGTGTGGCGGCGCTCTATAACGAACCGGCCGTGTGCCGGCAGGTGCTGCAGATGCCGTTCCAGTCGGTGGATGTCTGGCGCAAACGCCTGGTCACCGACAACGAGCGGCGCCTGCAACTGGTGGCGGTGCACGGCGGCGAGGTGATCGGCCAACTGGGCCTGGAACAGTACCTGCGCGTGCGCCAGGCCCATGTCGGTTCGTTCGGCATGGGCGTGGCGACGGCCTGGCAGGGCAAGGGCGTAGGCTCGCGGCTGTTGACGGCCGCGCTGGACGTAGCCGACAACTGGATGAACCTGCACCGGGTGGAACTCACGGTGTACGCCGACAACGAAGCCGCGCACCACCTGTACCGCAAGTTCGGCTTCGAGGTCGAAGGGCGCTTGCGTGACTACGCCCTGCGCGATGGGGTGTTTGTCGACACCCTGAGCATGGCGCGCCTGCGCCAGTCGGCTTAACCCTCCAGCGCAAACGCCACCGCAGCCTGCGCATGCAGCTCGGTGGTGTCCAGCAGCGGCAGGTCGCTGTGTTCGGGCTTGACCAACAGGCTGATTTCCGTGCAACCGAGGATGACCGCCTGGGCACCCCGTGCGGCCAGGGACTCGATGACCCGCAGATAAACCTGGCGTGATGCATCGCTGATCACGCCGACGCACAACTCCTCATAGATGATCCGGTGCACGGCGCGGCGCTCCTCCGCGTCCGGCACCAGCACAGTGAGGCCCTGGGCGGCCAGGCGCGACGTGAGAAAATCCTGCTCCATGGTGAACGCGGTGCCGAGCAAGCCGACGGTCAGGGTGCCGGCTGCCACCGCCGCCGCAGCGGCCGCATCGGCGATATGCAGGAAGGGAATCGACACCGCCGCCTCGATACGCGGCGCCACCAAGTGCATGGTGTTGGTACACAACACCACGCATTCGGCGCCGCCGGCCTGCAAACGGCGCGCGGCGTCTTCCAGGATCAGCGCGGTGTCATCCCAACGCCCGGCGTGCTGGGCCTGTTCCACCGGGCCGAAGTCCACGCTGTACATCAACACCTGGGCCGAGCGCAGCGGGCCGAGCTGGTCGCGCACGCGCTGGTTGATGATGCGGTAGTACTCGGCGCTGGACTCCCAGCTCATGCCGCCGATAAGGCCGATGGTGCGCATGCGATGCTCCTGACAGGGAAAGTCGCTTCACCTTACCCATCAGCCGCTGAATAGTCATACGCAGTTGCCCGCCAAATGACCGGAGCAGTTTCACATGTCCAGGTTGACCCATCCCGGCCGGGGTTGCTCCGCGGCAATGGCGTGGATGGGTTTACCCGTGGCCTGCTCCACGCGCCGCGCCACCTCCGGGTCGTCGGCGAACGGCAACATGCTGGCTTCGTCCAGGCTCGTCTCGGACTGCCCGCGCAGGCAATACTCCAGCGCAGCGTACAGGCACACCACGATCAGCACGCTCCACATATCAGGCGATCCGCGCATCGAGCCGGGCCACGTTCAAGTCTGCGACCCGCACCGTGCGCCAAGTGTTGTAGGCCATCAGCAACATGCCCGTGAGGAAAAACACGCCCCCCGCAAACCGCACCACAAACCCCGGATGGCTGGCCTGCAAGGCTTCGACAAACGAGTAGGTGAGGGTGCCGTCGTCGTTTACCGCGCGCCACATCAGGCCTTGGGTGATGCCGTTGACCCACATCGAGGCGATGTACAGCACCGTGCCGATGGTTGCCAGCCAGAAGTGCAGGTTGATCAGCGCCACGCTGTGCATCTGCTCGCGGCCGAACAGCTTGGGGATCATGTGGTACAGCGAGCCAAAGGTGATCATCGCCACCCAGCCCAGGGCACCGGCGTGTACGTGGCCGATGGTCCAGTCGGTGTAGTGGGAGAGGGCGTTGACGGTCTTGATCGCCATCATCGGACCTTCGAAGGTCGACATGCCATAGAACGCCAGGGACAGCACCAGGAAGCGCAGGATCGGGTCGGTGCGCAGCTTATGCCAGGCACCGGACAAGGTCATCATGCCGTTGATCATGCCGCCCCAGCTCGGGGCCAGCAGGATCAGCGACATGGCCATGCCCAGTGACTGCGCCCAGTCGGGCAAGGCGGTGTAGTGCAAATGGTGCGGGCCGGCCCAGATGTACAGGGTGATCAGCGCCCAGAAGTGCACGATGGACAGGCGATAGGAGTACACCGGCCGGCCCACCTGCTTGGGTACGAAGTAATACATCATCCCCAGGAAACCGGTGGTGAGGAAAAAGCCCACGGCGTTATGCCCGTACCACCACTGCACCATGGCATCGGTCGCGCCGGAATACACCGGGTAGGACTTGAACCAATCCACCGGGATCGCCAGGTGATTGACCACGTGCAACATGGCGATCACCAGGATAAACGCGCCGAAAAACCAGTTGCCCACGTAGATATGCCGGGTCTTGCGCCTTACCACCGTGGTGAAGAACACAATGGCGTAGGCCACCCACACCACGGTCATCCACACCGCGCCGGAAAACTCGATCTCGGCGTATTCCTTGGTGGTGGTGTAGCCCAGGGGCAGGCTGACCAGCATGATCACGATCACCGACTGCCAGCCCCAGAAGGTAAACGCGGCGAGGCGGTCGGAAAACAGGCGCACCTGGCAGGTCCGTTGCACCGCATAGTAGCTGGCGGCAAATTGCGCACTGCCGGCGAAGCCAAAGATCACCAGGCTGGTGTGCAACGGCCGCAACCGGCCGAACGTGGTCCAGGGCAGGTCCAGGTTCATCTGCGGCCAGACCAGTTGCGAGGCGATCCACACGCCCATGGCCATACCCACCACGCCCCACACAAGGGTGGCGATCACGAATTGGCGGACGACTTTATAGTTATAGGCCTGCCCGGTTATTGCTGTGCTCATGCTTAGTCCTCCCACGGTTCCAAGTGGCGGGCACTGTAGGAAACGCGGGAAAAACAAAACAGGCTCAGAAAAACCTCATTACAGCGGATCAGTCGACAAGCACGCCCACTGGCCTGTCAGCGTTAATCGTACGGTGAGTGGCCGCATCTGCCATGATCGGGCATCGCAACCTGGCACACCCAAGGAAATCTGCAATGGACGATGTACAGCAACTGGGCGAGATGCTTCGTCATTACGCCGATAGCGAAGCGCACAAGAAGCAGCAGTTCGATGTGCAGTCGGCGCGCTGGACGCACAAGCTCGACGAGCTGTTCGGGCAGATCGAGCAATGGCTGGAGCCGGTCAAGACTGTCGGCCTGCTGGAGGTGCACTGTGAAGCCTATGTCGCCAGCGGGCCGGGCGTACCGGTGGAGACCTCGACCTTCAAGACCGAAAAGCTGCTGGTGCAGATCACCGGTAAGACCGTGGAGTTCGTGCCTGAAGTCATGGGCGTGGGCGGTTTGATCTCGGTGTCGGTGATGGGCTTGACCGCTGCCCGCCACGGCAGTGTGTCGCTGGTGCTGCCGGCCGACAAAAACGACTGGCTGTGGAAGAAAACAAATGGCCTCAAAGACCCGGACACCTTTGGCTTTGACGCCAATTTCCTGGCTACGCAGTTGCAGAGCCTGATCCCGCGCGAACGCGGCTGAGGGGCTCCCGCTTCGCGCAACGTCGATGGGGGACGCCGGTGTGTCAGACACTGGGTGGAAATACGCATTTTTTTCCCAGGATTGGCTATACCTACAGCTCCATGTTTCGATGATGATCGCCAGGGAGTTCAATGATGAAACTAAGGCTAATGATCAGTACGCTGTGCGTGGCCTCCATCGCAATGGCCGGCTGCGCCAGCAAGGTCACCCAACCGGACGAGTACTCAGGCTTTCTGTCCGACTACAGCCAACTCAAGGAAGCCAAGTCGCCTTCGGGGGGCGAGGTGATGCGCTGGGTAGACCCCCAACTCGACCTGAGCCGCTATACCGCGGTGTATATCGAACCGACGCAGTTCTACCCCAAGCCCCAGGCCACCACGAAAATCCCCGACAGCACCCTCAATGGCATCAACACCTACTTCAACCAGGCGCTCAAGCGTGAGCTGGGCAAATCACTGCCCCTGGCCAACGGGCCCGGCCCCGGTGTGATGGTGGTACGTGCGGCGATCACCGCCGTCAGCAGCAAGACCGAAGGCCTCAAACCCTATGAATTCGTGCCCGTGGCCCTGGTGGCGGCAGCGGTGAGTACCGGTACCGGCATCCGAGACCAGGAAACCACCCTGGGTACCGAGGCGCAGTTCCTCGATGGTGCCAGTGGCAAGGTGCTCGCCCAAGTGGTGCGCAAGGGCACGGGCAAGCCGCTGTCCAACGACTCGCAGGTGATGAAGGCCGATGACGTGAAAGGCGTGATCGATGGCTGGGCGTCGGACCTGCATCAGTCGTATGTGAAGCTGAAAAAACACTAGGGACTAGAACGCATTCCTGGCGGGTTTGTTGTAGTAGCTGAGCAGGGCGTCGTAGCGACGGGTGATGAGGTAGTAGTCATCGCTCAGTTGCTGTGGTGGGGCGTGTTCCCGCCAGTCCTGATGCAGGGTGCGCAACGCCTGGAGGTACGCGTCGGCTGACGCGCGGGTGGCGTACCAGAGGTGAGTGGCTTCATCCTCCCGTTTGCTGCGCGGCATTTTCACCAGGAAGTCCTTGCTGGCATCGCTGGCCTGTTGCAGCGTCTCGGTCAAGCTGAGCAGTTGCTGAGGCGTCAGGCTGGCGTCGCGTACACCCTGGTCAATCTGGTTCATCGCCTGGCGGGCGGCGATCATATGGTTGAGCAGGTGCCAATGCAGGTCCCGGCCGAAGCGCGATTCGAGTCGCTCCAGCTGTGCCGGGCGCAAACGGAGGTCTTCGTCCTGCAAATAGTTGCGTAATTCGGCGGATGCCCGCAGGTATTCTTCGCCCCGCTGGGCCAGTTGCTCCTCCAGACTCTTGTTCATGGCCTGTGCCACAAACTGGCGTATGTTCGACGGCATACCTTCGGTTTGTATCGGGTCAACCATGTCTGCCAGCGAGGTGAATTTATTCAGCTTGTCGGCATACACCGTGGCGAGAGTACCGAGGTGGCTTCCGGGCTGCTGGCGCTCCAGTTTGAGTGTGTACAACTGCGAACAGACCGCCGCTTGGATAAGGCGCGGTTCAGGCTCATCACGGTCGCCAAATTTATCCTGGGTGGGTGCTTCGGGCTGTGTCGAACGCATACGGTAGTACGCCAGGCGCGTATCGCGATCAATGCGGTTCACGCAGTCAATGATCGGGGCCAGTGCGCTGGCCGTTGCGGTGGAAGGGCTGTCCCGTTGGTCGAGCCATAATTGCACGCGTTGCAGGGGTTTGGTGGCGCCGGCCACACCGAGCAATCCCAGGCCCAATACCAGGCTGATGGGTAACAACCATTTCGGATTCATTGCGCGGCCTCCTGGCCATACCACTGTGCCTGGGTGGCGGGCGCCTGACAGTCGGGGGCGGTGCGAGGCATGCGGCTGCACAGGCGTTCGGGCCACTGTTGCAGGCCCTGGTTACGGGTCACGTGTTGCTGGTTGTCGAGCACCTTCAAGCCGGCGTACAGCACAATCCCACTGGTGACCAACAGCACCATGCCCAGGGCCGTCCAGCGCGGGTGGCGGGCGGTCCAGGGGGTGTGGCTGTTCATGAAGGGTCGCTTGATGACGCCGATAACCGCCAGGGTCGCGACCAGCGCCAGGCTGGCAAACGGGCCGAAGGCGTAACCCAGCGCTGCGGCAAGGACCAGCCCTGGCAGCAGGTCCCGTATCGGCAACAACGGCAGGTGAGTAGGGCTGAGCCAGCGCGGCAGGTGCTCACTGAGTCGTTCATCGAGCACGCGGTACTGATGAGCCAGCGGGCGCCAGACCTGCCAAGCCAATCCGGCGCCTATCACGGCGCCCAACGCCCACAGCAGGCCGTAGCCCAAGGTCGGCAGCACATTGCCGGCCAGGGGCTCGGCATTCACCAGCACGCCCACCAGGCAGCTCAATACCAGTGCGACAATCCAGGGCCAGGTGTCCATGGTCGTGTCCCAGCCTTGCCAGAAATACACGGTACCGCCGGGCATCGCTTCGGCTTCGGCCACATGGTCGGCGTAGATATCTGCGCTGAGTGCCTGGCAGGCTTTCCAGTCATGTTCATCGAAGCGTTGGGCGAAGGCACGGCGCTGCCCCAGGCTCATCGGAGCCAATAGCAGCCGGGCGGCACGTTGTTGGGGGCTGTTGGGCGCTTCGGTGGCCAGTGCCCGTTGGCGTGCCATGAAGACCGGGCCTTGCTGGCGTTGCAACAGCCGCGCCCAATCCCCCGCCGGGCAGTCATGACCGGCGCCGCCATGCCAGTGCTGGCCGGCGCACACCGCGTCGAACACTGCGCTCGACCAGTAGTGACTCTGTGCAAGCAGGCGGGCCAGCCATTGGTTGAACCACTCGGCATGGGGATGATTGTTCACCCAGGGATGTTCGGAACGTGCGGCATAGGCAGCCAGGAAAGCGGCCTCGTCCTTTTGCTCAAGGGCCTGGCGAAAGGGTTGCTGCAACGCGCTGCGGTGCTTGCGCTCGAGTCTTTCGATCAGCTCGCCGGGCAACTCCAGGCGCTGCCAGGCCGTCAGCCAGTTGAAGGTTTCAAAGGCCCAGCGGGTGTCCTCGGGGTTGAGATGCCCCTCGATGTCGCGTAACAACAGCTGGATTTCAAAGTGCAGCGCATTGCCATGGGCCATGGCTGCCAGGTAGTGGTCGGCAAGGCCGTCGCCCAGGATGTCGATGACCACTTCGTCAGCTTCCTGCTGCCCCTGGCTCCACTCCAGCGCGGCCTCATAGGCTTCGCGCAGGCGCTGGAAACCCTCGGGGTCATCATCCGGCCGGGTTTTCTTCAGCAGGGCGGCGTATTGGCGCTTGATCGCGCGGCTATCGGCATCCGGGGCCAGGCCGAGGACATTCCAGCAAGTCATGTGCAGTGCAACTCCATAGACAATCGCGCGCACGTTACCCGTTTTACAGGTTGATAAACCAGCGGTAGTAGGGGGTAGGGCTCGTGGTAGGACTGGCCCGGTCCAGCCCTGCGGCGACCGGGCACGCGGTGTTACTTGAGCGGCGTCAACGGCGGCAGTTTCCACTGGCCGTTACCCACCTCAGGCGTGGGCAGGTAAATCCGCAGGATTGCGTAGAACGGACCGGGTGGGGCCGGCAACCAGTTGCTCTGCTCGGCTTTTGGCGGCTCGTGGTGCTGCAGGGCCAGGGTCAGGCCGCCATCGGCGTCGCGCTTGAGGCCGGACAGCATGTGCGAGTTGATCAGGTAGCGTTTCTTGTGGTTGGGTACCAGTTGCTTGGTCTTGGCGTCGTACATGGTCAGGGACCAGAACGCATCGGCCGGTGGCAACTGGTCCTTGGCGAAATGCACGGTGTAGCTGTGGCGTGCGCCGTTGGCAGGCTTGCCCTCGCTGTCGATGACGTAGCTCAGGTACGCGACCTCATCGCCGGAGTTACCGAAAATCCCCATGTCCGCACCGGCGTAGCGGTACAGGTAGTTGTTGTTCAGGTGGTCGCGGCTGCCGTACAAATCGGCACTGGAGACTTGATGCGTGTCGACCTTGTCCTTTTTGAACGCGGCAAACTCGGCGCGGGCATCGGAGATACCGTCTTCCAGGGCCTTGCGCTGTTCAGCGGTCAACGCCTTGACCTTGAAGGGCGCGCCTGGGGCGATACCGATCTTGGCGAAACGCGCCAGCAGGTCTTTCTCGCTGTCCTGGGGCGCGGCGAAGGCCAGCATGAAGTTCAGGTAGCGAAACAGTTGCGGACCTTCGGTCATGGTCGCCATGGGCTTGGGCCACTCCACTTTCGGAGCCTTGGCCGGCGCGGCTTGCTTCACGTAGCTGCTCAGTGACTGCACTTTGTAGCCGTTCTGGATCTGCTTGACCTTGTTCAGGTCCTTCTCGTCGAACAACTGCGTACGGTAGAGGGCGTAGGCGATGTTGCTTTCGCTGTACACCACACGGTCCACGTTGACCGGTTGCTGACCTTTCCAGTCAGGGCCGGCGATCATGTAGTGGCCGCCGTTGTTGCCGGTGCTGCGGGTGCCCAGGTAGGCGATGTTCTGTGTGTAGAGATCGATCAACTGCACCGAGTAATAACGGTTGTCTTCGATCCTGGGCAGTGTCAGAACCTGAGGCTCGCTGCGCAGGTCCAGCCAGACGAAGGAGTAGGGCGTGTCCAGGTTCGGGGTGACGACCGCGGTGTCCTTGGGGGTGAACACCTGAGCTGTATTGCCGATATGGTTGAACGGTGCCTTGAAGTTGGCGCCGCCCTTGTCGACGGCCTGGGTGTAGAGCGTCTTGTACATCTCCACCACTGGGTAGCCATACAGGTAGGCTTCCTTGGCGATGGCCCGGGCTTCGCTGGGGGTGGCGGTGAAATCGGCCCAGGCGCCGGTACTCATGAGTATCGAGAGGCTCGCCAACAGCAGGCGCGTCGGTTTTCCAATCATGTTGTCGCGTCCTTCCAAAGTGCGTTTGACTGACGGGGAATAAAGGCGATGAGTTTCCTGTTTTATTTCCCGAACGTCACGTTAATCCCTGCGAATTATGCGAACTCATCAATGCCGATCCGTACGGCGGCTTGAACCTGTGGGTAAAGACGCACAAATAGCCGCCTCGATGGGCGGCACTGTGTAAAAGAGGGGTGGTCAGGCGGCAGGCAGCATCGATTTGACTTTGTCGCGCAATTGATCGATGGAGAACGGCTTGGCGATCACCTGCATGCCGGCGGGCACATCGATGTTCTCGGCATAGCCGCTGGCAAACAGGATCGGCAGGGTGGGCCGCACTTCACGCACCTTGGCTGCCAATTGCTTACCGTCCATATCCGGCAGGCCGACGTCGGTCATCATCAGGTCGATGTGCTGCGCGGCATTTTCGACAATCTTCAAGGCTTCTTCAGCGTCGGCAGCTTCAAGCACCAGGAACTCCAACTCTTCGAGCACATCAACGATCAACATGCGCACGATGGCATCGTCTTCGACGACAAGGAGGGTGGAGGGGGCTGCGGACATAATGAGGGTTCCCGAAAAAATGGAGGTGCAGGTCTTTAGCGGTTGAAAGACCATTCTCTAATGAGTCGCGTCAATCTCGGCAAGTTCCGTTGGCGCGGGCATTGTGACGGGAATGGAGGAAAATGTCGCGTTAACCACGAGGGGCCGCGAGCGGTCAGTGGCGCCCTCCTGCGCACCGTTCAACGCCTTGCTTTTTCAGGAGCCCCAACCCTGCCGGGGGCCGGGGCAGTCCCATGCATCAAGACGGCAAGGGCGTGGACACCATGATTGAAACCGCAAAACTGTCGACCTTGTCTGTGACGATGTCATCGGGATGGAAAGCGCTCACGTGGAATTCCTTTTTGCCCGCCGGCGAAACCTTAGGCTTCAAGGTCGCGCTGACACCGCCGCTGCTGAGGATTTTTTCGATGCCTTCGCGCATGGACTCTACGTTGTCAAAACTGACCAGCCCGCCATTGGGTTCGAAGAAAAACCACTCTTTTTGGCCATCCTTGACTCTGACACCCGCCAGCATGGCGTGATCTTCCGTGCTGATTCTCAGGTATTTTGACGCAGTGGACTTGCTCAGGTCGTCGATGATGGACTGATGATTGATCAGTGAAGGGGCGGCGTTTATATGGAAGGTGTCCTTTGTGTTTACGGCGTACTGCAGTGTTTTTATATCGCGATTGAATTTGTCATGCAGCGAAGAGGGCGATTTAGTCGTGGACGCCTTGCGAAGATTGTCGAGGAATATTTTTTCGTCGCCTCGATGCAAGGCGAGCGCCATGGCATTCGATAGCCCGGCGCAATCGCCCTTGGAGGTCAGATCGACACGGCCGAGGTAGTCCGACTGGGCAAAGCGATTGATGGAAACCCCGGGATTCCCGACGTCGCTGGCAAGCAGCGCGGTGAAATACTCGCCGTCTTCAATTCTTCTGGTCTTCAACTCCCTGGCCAGAATCCCCATTTCTTCCGGTGTCCTGCCAGGTTTTGCGGCGAGTGCCACCAACGCTTCGAAACTGCGCTCTCCAGCGTAATCCGACAGGTCATCCAATGCACCGCTTCGATAACCCTGGTTGAATTTTGGAAGTGCGTTGGAGGTCCTCGCCTTAGCGATATTCGTTCCTACACTCGTCAGGTGCATATCCGCGACGCTATCGAACAGACTGCCGCGCAGGGGGGAGAAATCCTCGATTGGCGGGCCATAGGGCAGGTTCCGGACAGGGTCATAACTGAACCACTGATCGTTTTTCAACACGGCAAAGCCTTCGACGCTTTGCTCTCCGACCTTATAAGACCCTATCAGCGTCGGGCCATATTGCTTGTTTGCCGCCTTCAACAGGTCATAGCTTCCGGATGCGCCACGCACCTTGTTGATCAGTACCTGCCCGGAGTCGCCGAGAAATTTTGCGCCGCGCGTGGCCAGCTTGGCGCCTCCCGTCGCCGCGCCCCTCACTCCGCTCAACGGGTTGAGCGAGCTGATAAGGCTACTGCCGATGACGCGACCCGCCTGCAATGCCTTTACGGCAGTGGACGCCGAGGATGAAGCCACCTTGGCGAGCTTTGGGGCAGCACCGTAACCCATGGTCAGCAGCCCGAGAGCATCCAGGCCGAGGTCCAAAAGCCCGGCTTCATAGTCACCGTCACGAAAGTTGACAATGGCCGATCTCAAGGGAATCAAGTTGAGAAAAAACTGCCTGAGTCGCTCATTACTTTCTTTCTGCTGATCGAATGTCGTGCTTCCCCTGGCTTGTTGCCATTGGTTCCTGATACCAAGGTGCTCAAAAAAAGCGCCTGCCAGGTCGTGTGTTCGGGTAGAGGTGAAACTCGATGGGGGACGAGAAGGGTCCTCCGGCGGCTGTTCTCGCTCGAGCCGGTCCTTGTGCTCATTTTCCACTTTGGTCGATATATTCGCGTCGCGCCATCCACCCCGCGTAATGGCTGCCTCACTCTGTCGCTTGACGATGCGTTTGTTCCGGACATCGATCTCATAAACATTGACCTCGGTTTTTCCGTCAACCTGCCTTTCGGTTCTTACCAGCAATTCATTGAGCTTGGATTGGAAAGTGGCCGGGTTTATGAAACCCCTGCCAATCTTGTATTGGTTGTATTGAAATAATTCGATTTTACCGAACTCCAGGTTTTTCCGATCTTCCAGTGGCAGCTCGGAAATCATGTGTTTTACCTGGGTCTCAATGCCATCTTTGAGTGATTCGATTGCCGATTCGTATTGCCCCAGGAATATCCCATTGACGTTGAGCCTGGGTTGCTGGTTGATCGCGTGGATAGGAAGGCCAGGGTCGTCGGTTTTCCAGTTGACGTTGATGCCCATCATGGCCATGTCCAGCATCGAGTGCTTGCCATCCAGTTGCTTGGCTTTGTCATCGGAGACGGTTGAGAGACTTTTCGACTCAAAGTCAGTGCGCTCGCCAAAATGCTCCTTGAGTTTTTCCAGGGCGATGGCTTTTCTACTTGGAATCTCGGCAGTGAGTGATTGGGAGGCCTTGATTCTGGCACTTAACTGCTCATTGAACGCGGTCCGGATGCTGTCCACTTCCTCAGGGGTGTAGAGGGCATCGTCCTTCTTTTCGACCAAACCATTGGACACGCCCCAATCCAGTAACAACGGCGTGATGGCGTGTTCCGCAGGACCATTCAAGGCTTGTGCGGCACTCATGACCTGGCCGTAGCTCATTTGTGATGCGGTCCCCGGCGCACTCGCTTCGACCTTGGCCACCGCAAGGCAGAAACTCACCCAGGCCTGGCTGCCGTTCACCAGTGTGTCGGGAATATCCTTGACCAGGAACTGGGGGGCTGTGCGTGACAGCAACAGGTGGGTGGCCAGCTTGGCCGTGGCCGGCGTGGCCCTGCCTTTAGTCACCAGATGTTTACTGAGCCCCTCGACGATGGCTGACGGTGGCAGGCCCCAATAGTCTTGATGGCTCAAGTCAAAGCCGGCGATTGAATTTCTCACAGGCAACACGACGGATTCACGATCGAGACCGATGTGAAGGGCGGCCAACACGTAATCGCTGATGCTGGTTGGCGTGTCGATACCATTCAGCCCGTCCTGGATCCCTTGCCCTATCTTCTGGGCCATGGGGGACTTGAGCAGGGTGTCCAGCGCCCTGGCCGGGTCTTGCAGTTCGACATCCGAAAGAGCGCTGGCCTTGATAAGCGCACCCAGCGCCGCTTTGGCCAGCTCCGCCCGGACTAAGGAGGGCTCTGTCCGGATATTGCTGCGCAGGATGCTGGACTCGACGATGACCCGTATCTTGCGCCGTTGTTCCTGGGTCAGGGGAAGGGGCCAGGATAAGCCACCTCCTAGATCACCCAGCGGCGGTTCCAGGGCCCGAGCGTTAGCGGCATCTGCCAAGTGAACCAGGTCAGCTCGGGTTTCAGGGATAGGTAAATCGTGATGCTTGATAAAGCTTTCCAGGCTGGCGGCGGACTCGCTGCCCGGCATGCCGGACGGGTGAAAGGCCGAGTGTGGATCAATGACTGTTTGAGTGGTTTTCAAATGTGACAACACGGCTGCTGGAGTCGCGTCCTCTCCCAGGCTCTTCGTCGCCTCGGTGAGCTGGTGCGCGAGGTTCTTCCAGTTCTGTGCGTTTGCCTGCGCGCGTGCTTGGGGTGAAAGAGGCTGCGATTCATCCGAGGAGCGTCGTGCAGGTGTTGAAGCTGGGTCGCTGTGTATGGACAGGGTGTTACCAGGGGTGGCCTGCGACTGAGCAGGCGTCGATGCAATGGAGTGATCTATAACCGAGGGGCGTGGTTGGACGCTCAATGAGGATGACATTTTCATTACCTTTGGTTGTTGGTCCTCCCTGGACCTGCTTCAGACCTCCGTTGAGTGTCGGGAGCGCACAAAGGTGTTCCTCCGGCATTGGTTCCATAAATGTCGGGCATCGGCGGTGGCAAGTTTGGGATGTGAATATGTTTCGCGTCAGAAACGTAGCCCTCTACCGGCACTTTGGGGCAAACTCCCGGTTTTTCCCTATTTGGCCAAGGCATGCCCATGACTCCCGCGTCGTCCGTCGATGAAAAGAGCTTTCGTACACTGCTCAGCCGAAACGTGGCATTGCCCCTGGGTGTGGGCGTGCTCAGCGCGGTGTTTTTCGTCTGTCTGATCACCTATTTGCTTGCGGTGATCCAGTGGGTGGAGCACACGGACCGGGTCATCAACAACCTCAACGAGTCGTCCAAGCTGACCGTCGATCTTGAAACCGGCATGCGTGGTTTCCTGATCACCGGGGATGAGCACTTCCTCGACCCGTACGAAGTGGCCAAGCCGCGCATCATTGCCGACCTGCGTAACTTGCAGGAGCTGGTGGCGGACAACCCGCAACAGGTGGACCGCCTGAAACGCCTGGAAGCCTTGCAAGCCGAATGGAACAAATACGCCCAGTCGATGATCGACCTGCAGCGCGAAAGCGGTGACTACCGCAACGCCGTCAAGTCCGGCCGGGGCAAGCGCCTGACCGACGAAATTCGCAAGGAATACGAGGACGCGGTGGCGATGGAGCAGCAGTTCCGGATCACTCGCAACGAACAAGTCACGCGCACCACGGTGATCAGCGTCACCCTCTATCTGTTGTTCGTTCTCGGCCTGAGCGGGATCCTGGCGTATATCGGTAGAAAAAATTTACTTTCCCTGTCAGATAGTTACAGCGCAAACCTCGCGTCACAACAGAAGATCGCGCAGCGCCTGGAGCGACAGGCATGGCTGCGTAACGGCCAGACCGAACTGGCCGAACAAGTGCTCGGCCAACTCACCCTGAACATGCTCGGACGCAATATCCTGCAGTTCTTTGCCCAGTACATGGGCTCGGCGGTGGCGGCGCTGTATGTCCGCGAAGAGCACGGCGGCCTCAAGCGCGTGGCCACCTATGGTTTCTCCCGCGAGCAGGAACAGCTGGAGCAGTCGATCTACAGCGATGAGGGCATCGTCGGGCAGGCCGCCCAGCTCGATCGCCTGATTCGCCTGGACGACGTGCCGGTGGACTACTTCAAGGTCAGCTCCGGCCTGGGGGAAGGCTCGACCCGCAGCGTGCTGGTGGTTCCCACCAGCGATGACGACCGTGTCAACGGTGTGATCGAACTGGGCTTTTTGCGCCCGCTGGAGGAGCGCGACGTCGAACTGCTGGAGCTGATCGCCGGCAATATCGGCACCTCCATCGAAGCCGCCCGTTATCGCCAACGCCTGCAGGAAGTGCTGGCCGAAACCCAGCAGCTCAACGAAGAACTGCAGGTCCAGCAGGAAGAACTCAAGACCGCCAACGAAGAACTCGAAGAACAGTCGCGCATTCTCAAGGAGTCTCAGGCTCACCTGGAAACCCAGCAGGCAGAGCTGGAGCAGACCAACGAGCAACTGGCCGAACAGACCCAGACCCTGGCCGAACAGCGCGACGCCATGGACCGCAAGAACGTCGAACTCAACCAGGCCCAGCTGGAGCTGGAAGATCGCGCCGATGAATTGCAGCGCTCCAGCAAGTACAAGTCCGAATTCCTCGCCAATATGTCCCACGAACTGCGCACGCCGCTGAACAGTTCGTTGATCCTGGCCAAGTTGCTGGCGGAAAACCCCCAGGAAAACCTCAGCGCCGAACAGGTCAAGTTTGCCGAGTCGATCTATTCGGCGGGCAATGACCTGCTCAACCTGATCAACGACATCCTGGATATTTCCAAGGTGGAAGCCGGCAAGTTGGAAGTGCGGCCGGAAAATTCAAGCGTCACGCGCCTGGTCGATGGCCTGCGCGGGATGTTCGAGCCGTTGGCCGCCGACCGTAAGCTGGGGTTTCAGGTACAGGTGCAGGCCGATGCACCGATCATGCTGTTCACCGACCGCCAGCGCCTGGAGCAGATCCTCAAGAACCTGCTCTCCAACGCGATCAAGTTCACCGAGCAAGGCGAGGTCAGCCTGTCGGTGTCCCGCGCGCCGGGGGAAGGCATCGCCTTTACCGTGCGCGATTCGGGCATCGGGATTGCCCCGGACCAGCAGGAAAGCATCTTCGAGGCGTTCCGCCAGGCCGATGGCACCACCAACCGCCGTTACGGCGGCACTGGCCTGGGCCTGTCGATTTCCCGCGACCTGGCCGCGTTGCTTGGCGGCTATATCAGCGTGACCAGTGAGCCCGGCAAAGGCAGCACCTTCACCCTGGTGTTGCCGGAGCAGTATGTCGAACGCGAGGAAGATGCCGCGCCAATCGAGCCGCCGCGCCAGGTGATTACCGCACCCGCACCCACGCCCATCGCAATTTCGCCGCTGCCGGTGGCCGACACCAGGCAGATCCCGCGCTTCGCCGATGACCGCGACAAGGCGCCGTTCACCACCCGCTGCATCCTGGTGGTGGAGGACGAACCGAACTTTGCCCGCATCCTGTTCGACCTGGCCCATGAGCTGGGTTACCAGTGCCTGGTGGCCCACGGCGCGGACGAGGGCTACAGCCTGGCCGAGGAGTACATTCCCGATGCGATCCTGCTGGACATGCGCCTGCCGGACCATTCCGGGCTCACCGTGCTGCAACGCCTCAAGGAGCACGCCAACACGCGCCATATCCCGGTGCACGTGATTTCCGTGGAGGACCGTGTCGAAGCCGCCATGCATATGGGCGCCATCGGCTATGCGGTAAAACCGACGACGCGCGAAGAGCTCAAGGACGTGTTTGCGCGCCTTGAGGCCAAGCTGACCCAGAAGGTCAAGCGCGTACTGCTGGTGGAGGACGATGACCTGCAGCGCGACAGCATTGCCCGCCTGATCGGCGACGATGACATCGAGATCACCGATGTCGGCTATGCCCAGGCCGCCCTGGAACTGCTGCGCACCAACGTCTATGACTGCATGATCATCGACCTCAAGCTGCCGGACATGCTGGGCAACGAGTTGCTCAAGCGCATGGCCACCGAAGATATCTGCTCGTTCCCGCCGGTGATCGTCTACACCGGGCGCAACCTGACCCGCGATGAAGAGGCCGAACTGCGCAAGTATTCGCGCTCGATCATCATCAAGGGCGCCCGCTCGCCAGAGCGCCTGCTCGATGAAGTCACACTCTTTCTGCACAAAGTCGAATCCCAGCTGTCCCATGACCGCCAGAAGATGCTAAAGACCGCTCGCAGCCGCGATAAGGTCTTCGAGGGGCGCAAGATCCTGTTGGTGGACGACGATGTGCGTAACATCTTCGCCCTGACCAGCGCCCTGGAGCACAAAGGTGCCGTGGTGGTGATCGGGCGTAACGGCCGCGAAGCCATCGAGAGACTCAATGAAGTCGACGATATCGACCTGGTGCTGATGGACGTGATGATGCCGGAGATGGACGGCTACGAGGCCACCGCCTTGATCCGCCAGGACCCGCGCTGGAAGAAACTGCCGATCATCGCGGTGACGGCCAAGGCCATGAAAGACGACCAGGAGCGCTGCCTCGCGGCGGGTTCCAACGACTACCTGGCCAAGCCGATCGACCTGGATCGCCTGTTCTCGCTGATTCGCGTGTGGCTACCGAAGATGGAACGCATTTAAGTGGAGCAACGTTTTTTGGAGAAGAGCAGCGATATTGAGCTGCGCCTGTTGATCGAGGCGATTTACCTCAAGTACAGCTACGACTTTCGCGACTACTCCGGCGCGTCGGTCAAACGCCGCGTGGCCCATGCCTTGCGCCAGTTCGACTGCGCCACCATTTCAGCGCTGCAGGAGCGGGTGCTGCACGACCCGGCGGCGTTCATGCAGTTGCTGCAGTTCCTGACGATCCCGGTGAGCGAGATGTTTCGCGACCCGTCGCACTTCCTGGCGATCCGTCAGGAAGTGGTGCCCCTGCTCAAGACCTACCCGTCGATCAAGATCTGGATTGCCGGCTGCAGCACGGGGGAGGAGGTGTACTCCATGGCCATCCTGTTGCGTGAGGAAGGGCTGCTGGAACGCACGATCATCTATGCCACCGACATCAACCCCGCGTCCCTGGATAAAGCCAAGCAAGGCATCTTCTCCCTGGAGAATGTGCGGGCCTACACCGCCAATTATCAGCAGGCCGGGGGGCAGCGATCATTTGCCGACTACTACACGGCGGCTTACGATTACGCGATCTTCGACAAATCGTTGCGGGAGAATGTGACCTTCGCCGACCATAGCCTGGCAACCGACAGTGTATTCTCAGAAACTCAATTAATTTCATGTCGTAACGTGCTGATCTATTTCAATAAAAAATTGCAGGATCGGGCGTTTGGATTGTTTCATGAGTCGCTGTGCCATCGCGGCTTCCTGGTCCTGGGCAGTAAGGAAACCCTGGACTTTTCCGCCTACAGCAAGCAATTCGAACCCTTGGTCAAGCAGGAACGGATCTACCGCAAATCATGACCGACGTTGCCGCCAACCCGATTCGCGGGATTGAAGCCATCGTCGTCGGCGCCTCCGCCGGCGGCGTCGAGGCGTTGCTGAGTATTTTCAGCGAACTGCCCGACACCTTCGGCCTGCCGATCATAGCCGTATTGCACCTGCCGGATGAGCGCCGCAGCCAACTGGCGGAAGTCTTTGCGCGACGCCTGCCGATTCCGGTACGGGAAGGGCAGGACAAGGAAGCGATCCAGGCGGGCACGTTGTATTTCGCCGGGCCTGGTTATCACCTTTCGGTCGAGCATGACCGCAGCCTGTCCCTCAGCCAGGAAGAGCGGGTACACCATTCCCGGCCGGCGATCGACTACCTGTTTGCCTCCGCCGCCGATGCCTATGGCCAGGGCCTGCTGGCGATTTTGTTGACGGGGGCCAACCAGGACGGCGCCCACGGGCTGGCCCATGTCAAGCATTCGGGCGGCACCACGGTGGTCCAGGACCCCAGCGAAGCGCGGATTGCCGTGATGCCGCGGGCGGCCCTGGCCCTGCACACCCCTGATCATATTCTGACCCTGAGCCGCATTGCCGCATTGCTGGCTTCCCTGGAATCCTCCCCATGTTAAGTACTGTCCAGGCCAAACTGCTGATCGTCGACGATCTGCCGGAAAACCTGCTGGCCCTCGAAGCGTTGATCAAGCGCGAGGACCGTCAGGTCTTCAAGGCTTTGAGCGCCGATGAGGCCTTGTCCCTGTTGCTGGAGCACGAGTTCGCCATGGCGATTCTCGATGTGCAGATGCCCGGCATGAACGGGTTCGAACTGGCCGAGCTGATGCGCGGCACCGAGAAAACCAAAAACATTCCGATTGTGTTCGTCAGCGCCGCCGGCCGTGAACTCAATTATGCGTTCAAGGGCTATGAAAGTGGCGCCGTGGACTTCCTGCACAAGCCGCTGGATATCCACGCGGTCAAGAGCAAGGTCAATGTGTTTGTCGACCTGTACCGTCAGAGCAAGGCGATGAAGCAGCAAGTCGAAGCCCTGGAGCGCAGCCGCCGCGAGCAGGAGCTGTTGCTCACGCGCCTGCAGGCCACCCAGGCCGAGCTGGAGCAGGCGGTGCGCATGCGCGACGACTTCATGTCGATCGTCGCCCACGAGGTGCGTACGCCCCTTAACGGCCTGATTCTCGAAACCCAGCTGCGCAAGATGCACCTGGCCCGGGATAACGCCGCCGCGTTCACCCTGGACAAGATGCACGCCATGGTCGACCGCGATGAGCGCCAGATCCAGAGCCTGATCCGCCTGATCGAAGACATGCTCGACGTCTCGCGTATCCGCACCGGCAAACTGTCGATACGCCCGGGGCGCTTCGACCTGGCGCAATTGGTGAGCAACCTGGTGGAGAATTTCGCACCGCAGGTGGCTGCCGCCGAATCGTCGATGCACCTCGCGGCCGAGGGGCCGGTGGTGGGCAACTGGGATGAGTTTCGTATCGAACAGGTGGTCACCAACCTGCTGACCAACGCCCTGCGCTACGGGGCCAAGAGCCCGGTGGAGGTGCGCGTGTATACCGAGCATGGCGAAGCCAGGGTAGAAGTGCGTGACCACGGGATCGGCATCAGCGAAGAGAACCAGAAGCGTATTTTCCAGCAGTTCGAACGTGTGTCAGCCAGCCAGGTTGCCGCGGGACTGGGCCTTGGGTTGTTTATTTCCGAGCAGATCGTAGCCGCCCATGGCGGCACCATCGAGGTCGAGAGCCAGATAGGCGAGGGCGCCTTGTTCCGGGTGTGCCTGCCCCTTGAACCGTCGGCATGAAATCAATCGTCACCCCGACGCAACCTCTACGTGACCCCATGGTCGTAATTGCAGCAATTGACCGGACAAAGGCTTCCCATGAGTGAAGATGCACAAGATGTCGTACTGATCGTCGAGGACGACGAATCCATTATGTTTGTGCTGGGTGAGTACCTGGCCGGCCTGGGGTATCGGGTATTGAAGGCGATCAACGGGGAGCAGGCCTTTGAAATCCTCGCCACCAAGCCGCACTTGGACCTGATGGTCACCGACTACCGTTTGCCCGGTGGGATTTCCGGCGTGCAGATCGCTGAGCCCGCGCTCAAGTTGCGCCCGGAATTGAAAGTGATCTTTATCAGCGGCTACCCGCAGGAGATTCTCGACTGCAACAGCCCGATCACGCGCAATGCGCCGATCCTGGCCAAGCCGTTTGACCTGGATACCTTGCAGGAGCATATACAGCGGTTGTTGGCCTGAAGGGCCAGGTGGTGCATCAGGCTCTTCCTGAGCCTGAATGACACTGCTTGGCTAATGGCCATTTACGCCCGAATCATCTCCCGCACCTTCGCCGTCAACAAATCAAAGGTAAATGGCTTGGTGATCAACTGCATCCCCGGATCCAGGAACCCCCCACGCACCGCCGCATGCTCGGCATATCCGGTAATGAACAGCACCTTCAGGTCCGGACGAACCTGCCGGCCTATCTCTGCCAGTTGGCGTCCATTCATGCCGGGCAAGCCGACGTCGCTGATCATCAGGTCAATGCGCTGGCTGGATTCGATAATCGGCAGTGCGCCATCGGCATCGCCCGCTTCGACAAAGGCGTAGCCCAGCTCACTCAATACCTGGCTGACCAGCACGCGCACCGCCGGGTCGTCCTCGACGATCAGCACGGTTTCCCCGCTGTTGGCGATCGGCAACAGGGCAGGGTCCACGGTCACATCGGGGGTGATTTCGCCGACGAAACGCGGCAGGAACAGGCTCACCGTGGTGCCTTTGCCTACCTCGCTGTGGAGGGTTACATGGCCGCGCGACTGGCGCGCGAAACCGTAGATCATCGACAAGCCCAGGCCGGTGCCCTGGCCAATGGGCTTGGTGGTAAAGAAGGGGTCGAATACCCGGCCCATGAGGCTTTCCGGAATACCGCAGCCGGTGTCGCTGACGCTCAGTTCCACGTAGTCGCCGGGCTTGAGCGTGCCGTAGGCGGCGGTGAAGACGCTGTCGAGGTGACGGTTGCAGGTTTCGACAACCAGGCGGCCCCCACTCGGCATGGCATCCCGGGCGTTGAGCGCCAGGTTGAGCAGGGCACTTTCCAGTTGATTGGGGTCGGCCTCGGCGGTCCACAACTGAGTGTCCAGGCGCATGTCCAAGGCGATGCTTTCGTTGAGGCTGCGTTGCAGCAGCTCGCCCATGGACGTCACCAGTTGGTTGATCTGTACCGGCTTGGAATCCAGCGATTGGCGCCGCGAGAACGCCAGCAGGCGGTGGGTGAGGCCGGCGGCGCGGTTGGCGGAGGTCACGCCGAGGTCGATCAGGCTGTCCAGATCGTCCAGCTTGCCGCGGGACACACGTCTTCGCAGCAGCTCCAGGCTGCCGATAATACCGGTGAGCATGTTGTTGAAGTCATGGGCGATACCGCCGGTCAACTGGCCGACGGCTTCCATCTTCTGGGATTGGCGCAAGGCTTCTTCATTGCTGCGCAACTGCGCCGTGCGTTCCTCGACTTGCTGCTCCAGGGTCTCAAGGGTGCGCTGCAGGCGCAGTTCGCTCTCGCTCAGGTCGATCAACCTGTCCCGTGCTTCATATTGCCGACGCCGTCCACGCAGGGCCGCGCTCACCAGGCTGATCAACGTCACGGGGTGGAAGGGGCGCTCCAGGAACGTCACGTTGCCCAGCAGGCCGCTGAGGTGGGATGAACCGTTCTGCTCGCTGCCGCCGTGATGGGTCATCAGCACGATGGGCAGGTCGGACCAGGCGGGCTGCTGGTGAAGGTATTCCAGCAGGGGCTCCAGGTCCGCGCCGCGCAGGGCTTCGGCTGCGATGATAAGCATCCCGGCGCCTTGCTCCACGGCCTCGCACAATGCGGGCAGGCTGCTGGCAACCATGCCGGTGTAGCCGGCTTCCTTGAGCATCATCAGCGCCAACGAACCATCACGGCCCATGGGCGCCAGGACGATTGCGCGTTCGGATACGGGTGAAATGGTGGTCACACGCCCTCATCCTTGAGCAGAGGCGAGCCTGCGCCCATGTAGGTTGGAATGCCACGCAACACGCCTTGGAAATTGTCCAGCGGTTCGCCGACGGTCATGCCACGGCTGCTGATACGGTATTCACGGATAGTCGACTCGTGGGCGCCGGTGCGTTTCTTGATAATCGAGATGGCGCGGCGCACCTTGCCCAACGCCTCGAAATAACGCAGCAGAATCACGGTGTCGGCCAGGTAAGTGATGTCGACAGGAGCCTGCATGTCGCCGACCAGTCCATGTTGCGCGACGGTCATGAACGTCGCCGCGCCACGGCGGTTGAGGTACAGCAGCAGTTCATGCATATGCAGGATCAGCGCGTTTTCTTCCGGCATTGCCGCCTGGTAGCCATTGATACTGTCGATGACCACCGTCTTGATCCCGCGCTCGTCCACGCAACGACGCACGCGGTGGGAAAACTCGCCGGGGGACAACTCGGCCGCGTCCACCTGTTCGATCAGCAGGTTGCCGGTTGCCTGCAGGGCGGCGAGGTCGATGCCCATATTGTTCATGCGCTCGAACAGCAGGCCCAGTTCTTCATCGAAGATAAACAGCGCGGCCTTTTCGCCACGGCCTACCGCCGCTGCGGCGAAGATCATCGAGATCAGCGATTTGCCGGTACCGGCCGGGCCGAGAATCAGGCTGCTGGAGCCGGTCTCGACGCCGCCGCCCATCAGGGCATCCAGCTCACGAATGCCGCTGCTCAAGGTCTGGCGTATGTAACCGCCACGATGCTCGGCGGCGACCAGGCGCGGGAATACGTGAATGCCATCGTGCATGATGGTGAAGTCGTGAAACCCACCCCGATATTTCTGCCCGCGATATTTCACCACCCGCACGCGACGGCGTTCGGCGCCGTAGTTGGGGGTCAGTTCTTCCAGGCGAATCACCCCGTGGGCCACGCTGTGCACGGTTTTGTCGAGTGATTCGGTGGTCAGGTCGTCGAGCAGCAGCACGGTGGCGTCGTAGCGCACGAAGTAATGCTTGATCGCCAGGATCTGGCGGCGATAGCGCAGCGAGCTTTGCGCGAGCAGGCGGATTTCCGAGAGGCTGTCGATGACCACTCGGGTCGGCTTGACCCTCTCCACCACTTCGAAGATCTGCCGGGTTGCTTCGCCCAGCTCCAGGTCCGAAGAGTACAGCAGGCTCTGCTGATGCTCGGCATCCAGCAGGCTCTCCGGCGGGGTCAGTTCGAAGATATGAATATTGTCGTCCAGGTCCCAACCGTGGGACTCGGCGCCCTGGCGCAACTCACGCTCGGTTTCGGACAGTGTGATGTAGAGCGTTCGCTCACCCGCTTTCGCCCCGGCCTGCAGGAAGTGCAGGGCGACCGTGGTTTTACCGGTGCCAGGTTCACCTTCCAGCAGGAACAGGTGGCTGCGCGATAGCCCTCCGGCAAGAATGTCGTCGAGACCTTCGATGCCGATGGCTGCTTTTTCGGTTAACAACGCTTTGGATGTAGACAAGAAGTGCCCTCAGGTCACATACGAGTAGAGGATGCGCATCCAGGTGGACGCGCCATGTTCTCTTGACCGTAGCGCTTTGTGGCGGTTCAAACTGATGCGCGATTATTGTGCCTACAGGCCTTGCTGCAGTGCCGGATCGTCAGGGTTTTGCTGTTCCAGCTGGGCGAGCAGCACCTGTACATTCTGCAATTGGCCGCTTTCTTTCCAATAATTGACCAGCAGCACCCGCGCCTTGCGATTGGCCGGGTGGCGCTGGACGATTTCCTCCAACTGGCGCTGGGCCGCTTCCAATTCCTGCTGGGCATGCAGGGTGGTAGCGAGGTCGTAGCGGTAATCCTGATTGTCCGGCTCCAGCTCCACGGCCTTGGACAGGCCGAGCAACGCATAGGGGCGCTCGCCATGGTGCAGCAGCCACATACCCAGGGCATGTTGCAGGTAGGCCGACTCAGGGTGCGCCGCCAATTGCCGGGCCAGCAATTGGCGGGACTCATCGGTCTTGCCCTGTTTATCCAGCAACTCGATCTGCGCGACCACCGCTTGCAGGTTGTCCGGCTGCAAGCGCATGGCCTGTTCCAGCGCGTTTTGTGCTTCCGGCAGCAGGGCGCTGTGGATGTACAGGCGCGCCAGTTGAATCCAGCCTTCGGCCGTTTCCGGCTGGGCCTTGAGCTTTTTCACGAACTCGTCCAATACCTGCTGCAATGGCCCGAAGTACAGGCCCAAGGTGTCGGGCGACAGGCCGAGCAGGGCATTGGCGGCGGCAAAGCGTACGCTTTGTTCGGGATCATCGAGCACCGGGCCCAGCAGCAGGGTGCGCTGGCCGCTGGGCACCAGGCCGACAATGCTGTGGATGGCCGCTTCGCGCACCAACGCGGAGTCGCTGGTGAGGTCTTTATCGGCGAGCTTCAAGGCCTGGGGGCTGGGGTAGTTGGGCAATTCGGCATGCAGCGCGGCGCGGCGTTCGGGTGACAGGTCCGGCCGGCCCAGTTGCTGATACAGCACGCGCGCGGCGCCCGGCTCGCCGTTATGCGCCTGTTTCAAGGCTTTTGAGTAACCGTGGGCAATGGCAGGAGGCACGGCCACCTGGGCGGTGCGGGAGAAATACCAGGTGATCAGCACAATCAACAACAGGGCGCACAGGCCGACGATGGCGTAACGGCGTGACTTTGACATGCAGGCGTCCGAAAAGCTGAAGAAGCAAAGCCGCAAGCTTCGGCCAGACCACGGCAGGTGTCAAACCCGCGTCAGGTCAGCACGTATTCCACTGGCTCCAGGGCCGGCGGCAGGTCGGTTTCGCCGAGGGCGGCGAGCAGCTCAGGCTCCAGGGTGCGCAGGATCGCATTGCAGGGCAGGTCGTTTTCGTCAAAGCCGAAAGGGTCTTCCAGGTCGTCGCCGATCTCATCGAGGCCGAAGAAGGTGTAGCTGACAATGGCGGTAAACACCGGCGTCAGCCAGCCCAGGGGTTCGGCCATGGCGAACGGCAAGAGGATGCAGAACAGGTAAATGGTGCGGTGCAGCAGCAAGGTGTAGGGGAAGGGCAGCGGCGTGCTTTTGATTCGCTCGCACGCGGCCTGTACCTGGCTGAGGCTGACCAGACGGGTTTCCAACTGGGTGTAACGCCATTCGCTGAGGGCGCCTTGCTCGGCCAGGGCGGAAAATCCCGCGCCAATCTGTTGCAGCACCCGGTCAGGCAGGTTGGGATGACTCGCTTCCACACTGGCCCAGGGCTGGATCGCCCGGGCTTCGTCTTCGTGGCGCAAGCGCGCGACCAGCCCGTGGGCGAAGCCGCCCAGGCCCCGCAGCAGGCGCCCACGCTCCGCCGGGTCAGTAAGCAACTGGGTCTCGCGAATCAGCGAGCGCACCTCGATGATCATCTGCCCCAGTTGCTTGCGGCCTTCCCACCAGCGGTCATAGCAGGCGTTATTGCGAAAACTCATGAAGATCGACAGCGACAGCCCGAGCAATGTGAAGGGCGTGGCGTTGACCTTGGAGAAATAGGCCGGGTGCAGGGTTTCCACCAGCACGATCACCGACGCCAGCAGCGTGACCAGCAGGCTGCGCAGGGCGATGCGCTTGGCAATCGAGCCCTTTAGGGAAAACAGGATGCCCAGCAGGTTCGGTTTGGGACGTACGATCATCGCGAGGAGGACTTCTTCGGTGGCGCAGGCCCTCAGGTTAGGAGCTTGCACGACGCACGTCCAATCGCTTGGGCTGACCGGACGATCAGCGCGGTCGATGATTGGCCAAACCAGTCAGCCATGTTGAAGGCTTTGACCATTGCTGCCGTGGCGTTGCAGAGCGACTATTTCGACGATCTCGACCGTTCAAGGAAACAATAATGCAGATTGAGAACAAGGTTTTTCTGGTCAGCGGCGGCGCTTCCGGCCTCGGTGCGGCCACCGCAGATATGCTGGTCGCGGCCGGCGCCAAGGTCATGCTGGTGGATTTGAATGCCGACGCCGTGGCGGCCAAGGCCAGGCAGCTCGGCGACAACGCCCGCAGCGCCGTGGCGGATATCAGCCAGGAGGCCGCAGCCGAAACCGCCGTGCAGGCAACGGTCGCGGCGTTTGGCGGTTTGCACGGCTTGGTCAACTGCGCGGGGGTGGTGCGCGGTGAAAAGATCCTCGGCAAGACTGGCCCCCACGGGCTGGCCAGCTTTGCCCAGGTGATCAACGTCAACCTGATCGGCAGCTTTAACCTGCTGCGCCTGGCGGCAGCGGCCATCGCCGAAACGGAAGCGAACGCCGACGGCGAGCGCGGGGTGATCATCAATACCGCGTCGGTGGCTGCGTTCGACGGGCAGATCGGGCAGGCCGCGTACGCGGCGTCCAAAGGCGCGATAGCCAGCCTGACCTTGCCCGCCGCACGGGAGCTTGCGCGCTTCGGCATTCGCGTGATGACCATCGCCCCGGGCATTTTCGAAACCCCGATGATGGCCGGCATGACCCCGGAAGTACGCGACTCCCTGGCCGCCGGCGTGCCGTTTCCGCCGCGCCTGGGCAAGCCTGCCGAATACGCCGCGCTGGTGCGGCACATCATTGAAAACAGCATGCTCAATGGCGAGGTGATCCGTCTCGACGGCGCCTTGCGCATGGCGGCCAAGTAAGGAGGATGAGCCATGAATGATCCCATCGTGATTGTCAGCGCCGTGCGCACGCCCATGGGCGGGTTCCAGGGCGACCTCAAGGGCCTGACTGCGCCGCAACTGGGCTCTGCCGCCATCCGTGCGGCGATCGAGCGTGCAGGCATCGCCGCCGACGCCGTGGATGAGGTGTTGTTTGGGTGCGTGCTGCCCGCCGGCCTGGGCCAGGCGCCCGCGCGTCAAGCCGCCTTGGGCGCCGGGTTGGATAAGTCCACGCGTTGCACCACCCTCAACAAGATGTGCGGCTCGGGCATGGAAGCGGCGATCCTCGCCCATGATTCGCTGCTGGCCGGCAGCGTCGACGTGGTGATCGCCGGCGGCATGGAAAGCATGTCCAACGCGCCCTACTTGCTGGACCGCGCCCGCAGCGGCTATCGCATGGGGCACGGGCGGGTCATCGACCACATGTTCCTCGACGGCCTGGAAGATGCGTATGAAAAAGGCCGCCTGATGGGCACCTTTGCCGAGGAGTGCGCGCAGCTCAACGGCTTCAGCCGTGAGGCGCAGGATGCGTTTGCCATCGCGTCGCTGACCCGTGCGCAGGAGGCAATCACCCATGGCAGCTTCGGCGCCGAAATTGTCCCGGTACAGGTCACCGTCGGCAAAGAGCAGAAAACCATCCTGCATGACGAACAACCGCCCAAGGCCAGGCCGGAAAAAATTCCCGGCCTCAAACCGGCGTTCCGCGAAGGCGGCACGGTGACGGCGGCCAATTCCAGCTCGATTTCCGACGGCGCGGCCGCATTGCTGCTGATGCGCGAGTCCGAGGCACAACAGCGGGGGCTCAAACCGTTGGCGGTGATCCATGGGCACGCAGCGTTTGCCGATGAACCGGGGTTGTTTCCGGTGGCGCCGGTGGGCGCGATTCGCAAGCTGATGAGCAAGACCGGCTGGAGCCTCGACGACGTCGATCTGTTTGAAATCAACGAAGCCTTTGCCGTGGTCAGCCTGGTGACCATGAGCAAGCTGGAAATCCCCCACGCCAAGGTCAATGTCCACGGCGGTGCCTGCGCCCTGGGCCACCCGATTGGCGCGTCCGGCGCGCGGATCCTGGTCACCCTGCTCTCGGCCCTGCGCCAGAAAGGCCTCAAGCGGGGCGTCGCGGCCATTTGTATCGGCGGCGGTGAAGCCACGGCCATGGCCGTCGAATGCCTGTATTAAGGACTGAGCCCAATGCTGCCCAATGACGAACAACTGCAGATCAGCGACGCCGCCCGGCAATTTGCCCAGGAGCGGCTTAAACCGTTTGCCGCCGAGTGGGACCGCGAACATCGCTTTCCCAAGGAAGCCATCGGCGAAATGGCCGAACTGGGCTTTTTCGGCATGCTGGTGCCCGAACAGTGGGGCGGGTGCGATACCGGTTACCTGGCCTACGCCATGGCCCTGGAAGAAATCGCCGCCGGTGACGGCGCCTGCTCCACCATCATGAGTGTGCACAACTCGGTGGGCTGCGTGCCGATCCTGAACTTCGGCAACGATCAGCAGAAAGAGCAATTCCTCAAGCCCCTGGCCAGCGGCGCCATGCTCGGTGCTTTCGCCCTGACTGAGCCGCAAGCCGGTTCGGATGCCAGTGGCCTGAAAACCCGTGCACGGCGTGAAGGCGATCATTACGTGCTCAATGGCTGCAAACAGTTCATCACTTCCGGCCAGAATGCCGGGGTGGTGATTGTGTTCGCGGTGACCGACCCGGCAGCGGGCAAGCGTGGCATCAGCGCGTTTATCGTGCCCACCGATTCGCCGGGCTACAGCGTGGCGCGGGTCGAGGACAAGCTCGGCCAGCATGCCTCCGATACCTGCCAGATCCTGTTCGAGGATGTGAAGGTGCCGGTGGCCAACCGTCTTGGGGAGGAGGGTGAGGGCTACAGGATCGCCCTGGCCAACCTTGAAGGCGGTCGCGTCGGCATCGCCTCGCAATCGGTGGGCATGGCCCGCGCCGCTTTCGAGGCTGCACGCGACTACGCCCGAGAGCGTGAAAGCTTCGGCAAACCGATCATTGAGCATCAGGCCGTGGCCTTTCGCCTGGCGGACATGGCCACGCAAATCGCCGTGGCACGGCAGATGGTGCACTACGCCGCCGCCCTGCGGGACAGCGGCAAGCCGGCGTTGGTCGAAGCTTCCATGGCCAAGCTGTTCGCCTCGGAAATGGCTGAGAAAGTCTGTTCCGCCGCCTTGCAAACCCTCGGCGGTTACGGTTACCTGAGCGACTTTCCCCTGGAGCGGATCTACCGCGATGTGCGGGTCTGCCAGATTTACGAAGGCACCAGCGATATTCAACGCATGGTCATCTCACGCAATCTCTAAGGAGCCGATACATGAGTTACGACACCATTTTGCTCGAAGTCCAGGGCCGCGTCGGGTTGATTACCCTCAATCGTCCCCAAGCCCTGAACGCCCTGAATGCGCAGTTGGTCAGCGAGTTGAACCAGGCGCTGGATGGCCTGGAGGCCAACCCGGAAATCGGCTGCATCGTGCTGGCCGGCTCGAAAAAAGCCTTCGCCGCCGGCGCCGACATCAAGGAAATGGCCGAGCTGACCTACCCGCAGATCTACCTCGACGACCTGTTCAGTGACAGCGACCGCGTCGCCAACCGTCGCAAGCCGATCATCGCCGCGGTCAACGGCTTCGCCCTCGGCGGTGGCTGCGAACTGGCGCTGATGTGCGACTTTATCCTGGCCGGTGACGGCGCCAAGTTCGGTCAGCCGGAAATCAACCTCGGCGTGCTGCCGGGCATGGGCGGCACCCAGCGCCTGACCCGCGCGGTGGGCAAGGCCAAGGCCATGGAAATGTGCCTGACCGGACGGTTTATCGATGCGGTGGAAGCCGAGCGCTGCGGGATTGTCGCGCGCATCGTGCCCGCCGATGAACTGCTCGACGAGGCGCTGAAGGTCGCCACGCTGATTGCCGGCAAATCGGTGCCGATCAGCATGATGGTCAAGGAAAGTGTGAACCGTGCGTTTGAAGTGAGCCTGTCGGAAGGCGTGCGCTTTGAGCGCCGGGTGTTCCATGCCGCGTTCGCCACGCAGGATCAGAAGGAAGGCATGGCGGCGTTTGTGGCCAAGCGTGCGCCTGAGTTCAAGGATAAGTAGCCGTTGCCAGCTGTATAGCTGCAAGCTGCAAGTAATCGCCAATGCGCTTTTACTTGAAGCTTGCAGCTTAAGACTTGCAGCTTAAGACTTGCAGCTCCTACAGCTGGTAGTTTTTGAGTTCCCGGGCAATCACCATCCGCTGTATCTCGCTGGTCCCTTCGTAAATCTGCGTGATCCGCGCGTCCCGGTAGTAACGCTCCAGCGGGTAATCCTCCAAATATCCATAGCCGCCATGAATCTGCATTGCGCTGGAGCAGACTTTCTCGGCCATTTCCGAGGCGAACAGCTTGGCCTGGGACGCTTCCGAGAGGCACGGCTTGCCGGCGCTGCGCAGGCGCGCCGCGTGCAGGATCAGTAAACGGGCAGCGTTCAGGCGGGTTTGCATGTCTGCCAGCAGGTTGGCCACGCTTTGGTGTTCGATGATCGCCTTGTCGAATTGCACCCGGTCGCGGGCATAGGTCAGCGCCGCCTCGAAGGCCGCACGGGCGATGCCCAGGGCTTGGGCGGCAATGCCGATGCGGCCGCCTTCGAGGTTGGATAGGGCGATGGCCAGGCCTTTGCCGCGCTCGCCGAGCAGGTTGGCCTCGGGCACGCTGCAGTGGTTGAGGGTCACGGCGCAGGTGTCCGAGGCACGAATACCCATCTTGTGTTCGGTACGGTCGACCACAAACCCCGGGGTGTCGGTGGGTACCAGGAACGCGGAAATGCCCTTCTTGCCCAGGTCCGGGTCGGTCACGGCAAATACAATCGCCAGCTTGGCGCGCTTGCCGTTGCTGACGAACTGCTTGGCGCCATTGATCACCCACTGGCCATCGCGCAATTCGGCGCGGGTGCGCAGGTTGTGGGCCTCGGAGCCGGCCTGGGGTTCGGTCAGGCAGAAGCAACCAATCGCCTGGCCACTGGCGAGTTCGGCCAGCCAGGTATGTTTCTGGGCATCGGTGCCGTAGTTGAGGATTGGCCCGCAACCCACTGAATTATGGATACTCATCAGTGCGCCGGTGGCGCCATCGCCGGCCGAGATCTCTTCCACGGCCAGGGCATACGCCACGTAGTCGACATAGGTGCCGCCCCATTCTTCCGGCACTACCATGCCCAACAGGCCCAGTTCACCCATCTTCGCCACCAGGGCGTCGTCGATCCAGCCGGCTTTTTCCCAGGCTTGGGCATGGGGAGCGATTTCACCACGGGCGAAGTCGCGCGCCATGTCACGGATCATTACCTGTTCTTCAGTGTATTCAATGTCTTGCATGGCTTATTTCGCAACCTGCTCGAAGTGATGGAAGAAGCTGTCGACGTGGCTTTTGTTCAGTCCATGGAGCGTCGGCGGGTTCCAGCGAGGGTTCTTGTCCTTGTCGATGATCAGCGCACGGACCCCTTCGATCAGGTCGCCGCGTTCGAACCATTGGCGGTCAAGGTGCAGCTCCAGGGCAAAGCACTGCTCCAACGGCAGGCGCCGGCCGCGTCGCAGCATTTCCAGGGTCACGGCCATGGCCAGGGGCGAGCGGGTTTGCATCAGGTGGACGGTGTTCAGTGCCCACTCATGGCTGTCGGCGACAGTGACCTCCTGAAGTTGCTCGACGATGCTCGGAATGTCCGGCAGGCCGAAGAAGTGGTCGATCGCGGGGCGCAATGCGGCCAGCGGCGGGTCGGGCAGGCGCTGCACCGCCAGCTTGGCCAGCACGCCTTGCAGGTCTTTGAGCGGCGATTCATGCCATTGCAGGCTGTCGAGTTTCTGGTCGAGGCTGGCCAGCTTGGCGCTGTCCAGGTACCAGTTGGCCAACCCGCAATACAGGGCGTCTGCCGCGCGAACCTGCACGCCGGTCACGCCGAGGTAAATGCCCAGCTCGCCGGGAATGCGCGGCAGGAAGTAGCTGCCACCGACGTCCGGGAAGTAACCGATCGCCACCTCCGGCATCGCCAGGCGGCTGCGCTCGGTGACGACGCGCAAATCAGCACCCTGCACCAGGCCCATGCCGCCGCCCAGGACAAACCCGTCCATCAGGGCCAGTACGGGTTTGCGGTAATGGTGGATGGCCAGGTCCAGCGCGTATTCCTCGACGAAGAAGTCTTCGTGCAGGGTGTCGCCGCGTTTGAAACTGTCATACAGGGAGCGGATATCGCCGCCGGCACAAAATGCCTTTTCGCCCGCACCGCGCAGGACTACGGCATGCACCTGCGGGTCGTCTGACCAGGCGTGCAGCTGTTGCGCCAGGCTGCGGACCATGTCCAGGGTGATGGCATTCAAGCCGGCGGGGCGATTGAGGGTGAGGTGACCGATATGGTTGCGTACTTCGGCCAGTACGTCGTCCTGACGCCTCTCGGCGCTGCTTGCTTCGCTTGAAACCTGAGCAGTCATCTGTAACTCCCTGCTTTTATTGTTCTTTATCAAGATGGTCGTGCGCAAACACTCCCGTGATCGTACCAGTGCAAATTTGCACAGTACAACCCGAAATCATGCAGGTCGTTTTTGCATTTATGCAGGGTGGCGGGCGCGGGTTCAGGTCACGCGGGTTGCCAGTACTTCACCGATGCTGCGGCGCCGAGCGTGGGTTTCTGCAGCATGGATCAATTGCTCCAGCTCCGTCGGGGCCACGTCGTAGAATTGCTCCATGTCCGCCAGCGCCAGCTTCAAGTCGGCGGCCGTGATAGCGGGGTCGCGGGCGGCCCTGGGGTCAGGCAGGACAGTCGTCGACGTCTCGACAGCACCCTTGGGGTAGCGCGTTCGCGTCGCATTATTGTAGGCCAATGCACAGGCCAGCAAGGCGCCGGCGCCGAGTAATACGGCCCCCAATTCGTGCCAGCCCAGGGCGGCGGAGGCAGGGTCGGCCAGGACCAGGCTCATGGCCAGCCCACCGGCGGGCGGGTGCAGGCACCGCAACCAGCACATCAGCACCACGGCCATGCCGGCCGCCAGGCAGGCACCGCCCAGGGTGCGCCCAAGGACGCGGGCCACCAGCAACGCCACGACACCGGCGCACAGGTAGCTGCCGATGATCGACCAGGGTTGTGCCAGCGCCCCGGATGAGACCGCAAACAACAACACCGCCGAAGCCCCCAGCGGGCCGAGCAGGTGCAGGGCCACCTCCATGCCAAAAACCTGGGCACAGAGCCACACACTGAAGAATGTACCCAAGGCCATGCCAATCGCGGCACGGCTCCATTCGGTGGGGCGGGTGTTGATAGCAGCGGGAAACCAGCGAGAGCGCATTGAAAGGAAATCCATAAACGGCGGGCAAAAAAAAGGCTTGTCTGGTTGCCCGGAAAAGCCCTTTGAAAGTTCCTGCATTTGGGGGAGGAACCCGCGCAGTGTGCCGCGCCCGGCATGGCAGCGCCAATGCATATTAATGAGGGTTAAATACAAAAATAATGAGTTTATCAAGGCGTGGCGGAGCGGTAGATAGCTACCGCATGTGGCCATCGAGTTTACAGTTGGGGTTCAGACGCAACTCAAGGTTGGACAGGTTTAGCCAGGTGCAGCAGCACATAGGGAGTTCGGTCGAACTCACCGCTCAACGTAGGCGTGATAGAGGCAAAGCGCGGGTCTTCGAGCCCTTCGAAATCCGCCTGGCTCATCACCAGCCACGCCGGCCCTTGCAGCGGTGCCAGGTCAGAAGCTTGTTGGGTAAACAACGGCACCTGGTCGCAGTCGAGGTTGACCATGTATTTGATCGCCTTGGCGTCTTTGCCCAAGCCGTGCAATACCACGGGGGCGCGCTGTTGCTTGACCTGCTCATGCACTTGCAGGGTAAAGGTGCGGGTGTCGTAGACGCTGCGTTCGAGCGGTTCGACCACGGCAATATAGGTTGCCCAAACCGCAAGCACGGCGGCAAGCGCCGGACCCAGCGGCCGTAGGCGAGCCCTGAACAACGCCAGCAATGCCAAGGCTTGCAACACGCCGAGAACGGCGAACACCGGCCCCAGCTGGCTCAACTGCTGCGGATAGCGTGGCCTCGCGAATACCAGCCCGACGATCAGCAGGCCTGGCAGCAGTGTCCATAGACCCAGCATCAGCCCGCGTAGCCATGCAAACAGCCGCCCCTCAGCGACCTGGAACGGGTACGCCGCAATGATCGCTGCCATCGGCAACATCGGCAGCACATAGCGAGCCTTCTTTGCCTGGGGAATCGACAGGCCCAACATCACCAGCAAGCCTGCGGCGGCGCAGTACAGCACCAGTTGCAACGCCGGCGTCGGCACGCGGCGCCCACCGACCGCAAGCGCCAGCAGCACCAGCAGCGCCACGGGATAGGCGAGGGCGTAGTTGCCCAGCGAGCTGGTGAAGTAATACAACGCGCCACTGGAGCCTTCACTGCCGTCCATGCGCCCCAGGAACTGCATGCGGATCACATCCTGCATGAAGCTCTCGCCGCCACTGAGCTTGGCCATCAGCAACAGCAGGCCGACACAGGCCGCCAGCAGCGCCAGGGCCAGCAGGCCAAAACTGAAGAGTTGGCGCCATTGCCGGTTGATCAGGTAGTAGCTGCACAGCACACCCGTGGGAATGACCAGCCCGATCGGCCCGCGAATCGCAAAGCCGAGGATCAGCAGCAGGTACAGCCAGTACAGGCGTCTGCCCGCACCGAAATGATCATGGGCATAACCGAGGTAGAACACCGCCAGGGCGATGGCGGCGAGCATCTGGTCAAGGGATACCGCACGGGTTTCACTGATGAAGGTACTGCTCAGCAACAACAGCGCGATGCTCAGCAGCCCCCAACGCTGGGAGTAGGGCGCCGTCAGGCGATACACCAGGATGACGATCACTGCCGAGGCAATCGACGTGGGCAGCCAGGCCGTGAGGCTGGTGACCTGGCCCAGGGGCAGGGACAACAGCCAGGTCATCAGCGTCGAGGTGGCCAGGTAATCGGCATACGGCTGCCCGTAGGTGGTGGGAAAAAAACCCGGCCCATGGCGCAGCATCTCCTGGGCAAATACCACGAAGCGTGAGTCGAAACCGATAATCGCCTGGTGCCAACTGCCGGCGATGAACAACAGCAGCGCCAGCAATCCCAAGCCGAGGGATTGGCGACGAATCGTCGGGCTGAGCAGGGACGGTTGAGCTTTGTTCACGAATCAGGCTTCCACGACCTGCGGCACCCACTGTTGCTGGGGGATCGGCAACTGGCAGGAATCGCCACGACCGATCGGGTAATACTGGAAGCCTTTGCGCGCCAGGCGCTCACCGTCATACAGGTTGCGGCCGTCGAAGATCACCGGGGTTTTCAGGCGCTGGTGGATCAGCTCGAAGTCCGGCGCCTTGAACTGCTGCCATTCGGTGCAGACGATCAGCGCATCGGCGCCGAGCAACGTGGATTCCGGCGTGCCCATCAGCATCAGCCGCTCCTCGTCAGCGTAGATGCGCTGGGTTTCCTGCATGGCTTCCGGGTCGAACGCCCGCACATTGGCGCCGGCGGCCCACAGGGCTTCCATCAGCACGCGGCTGGGTGCATCGCGCATGTCGTCGGTGTTGGGCTTGAACGCCAGGCCCCACAGGGCAAAGGTCTTGCCGCGCAGGTTGCCCTGGAAGAACGCATTGATACGTTCGAACAGCTTGCTCTTCTGGCGCTGGTTGATGGCTTCCACGGCTTCCAGCAGGTCGCTGGAGCAGTTGGCCTGCTTGGCGCTGTGGATCAAGGCACGCATGTCCTTGGGGAAGCACGAGCCGCCGTAGCCGCAGCCGGGGTAGATAAAGTGGTAGCCGATGCGCGAGTCGGCGCCGATGCCCAGGCGCACGGCTTCGATATCGGCGCCCAGGTGTTCGGCCAGCTCGGCGATCTGGTTGATAAAGCTGATCTTGGTGGCCAGCATGCAGTTGGCGGCGTATTTGGTCAGTTCGGCACTGCGCAGGTCCATGAAAATGATGCGGTCATGGTTGCGGTTGAACGGCGCGTACAGGTCGCGCATCACGTCGCGCACTTCTTCGCGCTCGCAGCCGATGATGATGCGGTCCGGGCGGCGGCAGTCGGCAACGGCCGAGCCCTCCTTGAGGAATTCCGGGTTGGAGACGATATCGAACTCCAGGTGCCGGCCGGCCAGGTGCAGGGCTTTTTCGATATGGGCGCGCAGGGTGTCGCCGGTGCCCACCGGGACGGTGGATTTCTCCACCAGGATCACCGGGTCGATGCGGTGGCGGGCTACCGCGTCGCCCACCGACAGCACGTACTTGAGGTCCGCCGAGCCGTCTTCATCCGACGGTGTACCCACCGCGATAAACAGCACTTCGCCGTGTTCGACGGCAAGCTTTTCGTCAAAGGTGAAATGCAGTCGCCCGCTCTCCAGGTTTTCCTTGACCATGGCCGCCAGCCCCGGCTCGAAGATGCTCACATGGCCTTGCTGCAGGAGCTTGACCTTGTTCTGATCGACGTCCATGCAGATGACATCGTGACCGACTTCGGCCAACACAGTGGCCTGCACCAGACCGACGTAACCACTACCAAATACACTGATTTTCATGGGGCATTCCTGGCGCTTGCAGCGCTAGCACGGCGAGAGTTAATGACCAGCACTCCGAGGATGACCAAGGCCACCCCCAGGGTTTTCGAGAGGGAAAAATGTTCGTTGAACACCGGCAGGCTGGCGGCCAGCAGGTACACCAGCGCATAGCTGATGCTCAGCAGCGAATAGGCGCGGCCCAGGGGCAGGTGCTTGAGGGCGCCGAGCCAGCAGAGCATCGACAGCGCGTAGGCCAGGATCGCCAGGCTTACTACGCCCAACGCGGTGAAGTCGATGGCGTTGCTGTTGAACGCGGTCAGCCATTCGGTGGGTAAGGGCAGGCGCGTCATGCTCCAGCGCATACCCAACTGGGCGGCGCTGACCAGGCCAACGCTGCCCAGGGCCAGGGCAAAACCACGCACGCGGCTCATACCTGGCGCCCCAGCAGCACCACACCGGCAATCACCAGCACCACACCCAGCCAATGCCGTGTGTCGATGGGTTCGTTGAATACACAGCGTGCCACCAGGGTGACCAGGACAAAATTGAGGCTGAGCATCGGGTAGGCGATGCCGACTTCCAGGCGCTGCAACACCAGCAACCACACCAGCAAACCAAAACCCAGGCACAGCAGGGCCGACCACAACCATGGTGAGCGCAGTTTCAGCGCCCAACCGTCGGGCTGGCCGCGCCAGCCTTCCACGGCGAATTTCTGCGAGACCTGGCCCATGCATGTCAGCAGGCAGGCCGCCAATAACAGGAGCAGTGTGATCATGGCGCAACCTGCGGGAACACCAGGATCACGATATTGCCTTGCTCGTAGCGCTTGCCGTCCTTGGGCAGCAAGTCCACTTCGGCGAGTTCGTCGTCACCCTTGACGCGCATCACCACACCGACCGCGCCGTGTTTTCGCGCGTCGCTCATCCATTGCTGGACCTGTGTGGTGTCGACCTTGTGATGGGCCGCATCGTCGAAGGCCAAGCCATATTTCACTTCGCCGACGGTGTTATAGAGGGTCACGTCCGGGCGCTTGACGCGCCATGCCAGGGCGGAGGCCGCGCCGAGGTCGTTGCTCAGCAACGCGCTGGTCTGGCTCAACTCCTGGAGGTGATCGATGATGAACTGGTCCGGGGTCTTGTTATAAACCACCGAATGGGGCAATGCGGCCGGGACCAGCGCCACCAGCAACCAGCTGCCGATCGCCGGCGCCGCCCACAAGCGCAGCGGGCGCGACGCTTGCAGCAGGTTGGCGACGATCCAGCCGAACAGGAACATAAACACCAGCACCAGGCTGAGGGTTTCACTGCCGTGCTCATACACCGGTTTTTTCAGTTGGACCCACGTCAGCGCGAGCAAGGCCAGCACGCCGATGACCAGGTTCAGCCAGCCGTTGATGCGTAACACGCGCCCACGGGCCTGGGCCAGTTTGTCGGCCAGGGAATGGCCCATCAACAACGCCAGCGGTAACAGGCACGGCATGATGTAGGAGGGCAACTTGCCCTTGGCCAGGCTGAAAAACGCCAGCGGCATCAGCAGCCACAGCAACAGGAAGGCGGTTTTCGCCGCGCGTTTTTCCTGCCACGCCTGTTTCAGGGTCGACGGCAATAGCGCCACCCACGGCAGGCAGAAGGCAATCAGCAGCGGCAGGTAATACCAGAACGGTTCCGCATGCTGGGCATCGTCGCCGGCAAAGCGCTGGATATGCTCGTGCCAAAAGAAGAAGTTCCAGTAGTCCGGCTCTTGCAGGTGCACGGCCAGGGCCCACGGCAGGCTCACCACAATGGCCACGACCACGGCGACCAGGCCGTAGCCGAGCAGTTCGCGAAAGCGCTTCTGCCAGATCGCGTAGGGCAGGGCGATCAATACCGGCAACAGCCACGCCAGGAAGCCCTTGGTCATAAAGCCCATGCCACAGGCAAAACCGAGCAGCGCCCAGGCCCCCAGGCGGCGGTTGCGGGTGGTGCTGTCGAAGCAGAACCACAGGGCGACGCCGGTCAGGTTGACCCAGAACGTGAACTGCGGATCGAGGTTGGCATAGCCGCCCAGTGCCGCCACGCTGACAAAGCTCATGTACAGCACACTGCTGACCAGGCTTTTTTGCGGGTCATTCCACAGCCGGCGCGACACCAGGTACACCAGCAGGATGCTCAAGCCGGTGCTCAGCGCCGAGGCGAAGCGCACGCCAAACAGGTTCTGCCCGAAGATCGCCTGGCCCAGCGCGATCATCCAGTAACCGGCAGCCGGTTTTTCGAAATAGCGGATCCCCATGAAGTGCGGCGAGGCCCACTTGCCGGTCAGCAGCATTTCCTGGCTGATCTGTGCATAGCGGGTTTCATCCGGAATCCACAGGCCGTGGGTGGTCAGCGGCAACAGGTAAAACACACCGAACGCCAGCAGGAGCAGGGGCAAGGCCCAACGCCGGATCATGCCTGCTGCACTCCGAGCCACCCCTCACGGCCGCTCAAGGCGCCGCGCACCAGGTGTTGCCGGGGCAGGGTGGTCAGGTCCGCAGGCAACAAGTCGCCCAGGGGGTTGAAGTCGATGCCGCGCTGCCCTGCCTGGGCGAGCAACTGGCGAAAATCATTGGCCATCAGAATCCCTTCTACTTCTGCGTGGATCGTGTAGACGTTGAGCTTCGACTCGGCAAACCGGTCAAGAATGAAGCCGTTGAAGTCTTTGGCGGCCACCACCGGCCCGACGACTTCGTCGAAGGTCGGCAGGTCCACCGGAATTTGTGGCGTGCCCGCGCTGCCATCGGCCAATGTCGGCCGAAACAGGCTGGTACCCCGGCAATCGCTGTTGTAGCGAAAGTTGAAACCTTGCTTGGCTTGCACCACACGCTCATCGGCACGCCAACCGGCGGCCGCCGAACAGTCGATGGGTTCGCCGAGGATGTCGCTCAGGGTCTCCACGCCGCGTCGAATCTGCTCGACCAGCTGTGCATCGCTCCAACGCCCGGTGTTGGCCTGCCAGCCGTGGTGATCCCAGGCGTGCAGGCCGACTTCATGCCCCGCCGCCTTGGCCTGGCGCATCAAGTGCCCCAGGTCACGGCCGATCGGCTTGCCTGGCCAGGCGGTGCCGGCCAGCAGGATGTCCCAGCCGTACAGGCCGGCCGCGTTGGAACGCAGCATCTTCCACAGGAACTGCGGGCGGATCAGGCGCCACAAGTGGCGCCCCATGTTGTCCGGCCCGACACTGAAGAAGAACGTCGCCTTGACCCCGGCCTCATCCAGGGATTCGAGCAACCGTGGCACGCCTTCACGGGTGCCGCGGTAGGTATCGACGTCGATGCGCAAGCCTGCCTTCATTACTTTTTGTCCGCGATTTCGAGCATGGCTTCACGCAGGAAGAAGTCCAGCGTGTTGCCGATGGTTTCGCTCATTTCCACGGTCGGCTCCCAGTTCAGCAGGCGCTTGGCGTTTTCGATGCTTGGCTTGCGGTGCGCCACGTCCTGGTAACCGGTGCCGTAGAACGCCTTGCTCTCGACGTCGCGGAAACCAGCAAACGGCGGGAAGTTGCCGCGCAACGGGTGCGCCTCGAACTGACGCAGCAGCTCTTCGCCCAACTGGCGGATGCTGGCTTCGTTTTCCGGGTTGCCGATGTTGATGATCTGGCCGTTGCAGGCATCGTTCTCGTTATCGATGATGCGCGCCAGGGCTTCGATACCGTCGGCGATGTCGGTGAAGCAACGCTTCTGCTCGCCACCGTCGAACAGGCGGATCGGCGTACCTTCCACCAGGTTCAGGATCAGCTGGGTGATCGCCCGGGAGCTGCCGATACGCGCCGAATCCAGGCGGTCCAGGCGCGGGCCCATCCAGTTGAACGGACGGAACAGGGTGAAGTTCAGGCCCTTGGCGCCGTAGGCCCAGATCACGCGGTCCAGCAGTTGCTTGGAGACCGAGTAGATCCAGCGCTGCTTGTTGACCGGGCCAACCACCAGGTTGGAGGTGTCTTCGTCGAAGTACTGGTCCTGGCACATGCCATAGACTTCGGAGGTCGACGGGAAGATCACGCGCTTGTTGTACTTGACGCAGTAGCGCACCAGCTTGAGGTTTTCTTCGAAGTCCAGCTCGAACACGCGCAGCGGGTTGCGGGTGTATTCGATCGGTGTGGCGATGGCCACCAGCGGCAGGACCACGTCGCACTTCTTGATGTGGTACTCGATCCACTCGGTGTGGATGCTGATGTCGCCTTCGACGTAATGGAAGTTCGGGTGGCTGCGCAGGCGCTCGATGGCGTCAGAGCCGATGTCCAGGCCGTAGACTTCATAACGGTCGTCACGCAGCAGGCGCTCGGACAGGTGGTTACCGATAAAGCCGTTCACACCGAGGATCAGCACGCGGGTCCGGCGCGGCTTGCGGCCGGACTCGGCACCGCGCAGCACGGAGCCGTCGACCAGGCCCAGTTCGTTGGCCAGTGATGGGCCGGCCAGGTACAGGCCGTTGTCGTTGCGCTGGCCGAACTTGACCACCAGAGAGTCTTCGCCGCAGGCGATGCGCAGCGGGTTGACGCTGATCACACGGCCCGGTGCCAGACCTTCATTGCCCTTGACCACTTCGGCTTGCCAGACGATGAGCTTGTGCTCGCCGACGGCGCAGAAGGCGCCCGGGTACGGTTGAGTCACCGCACGCACGAGGTTGAACAGCTCTTCAGCGGGTTTTTTCCACTCCAGCTTGCCGTCGGCTGCCGTACGGCGACCAAAGTAGGTGGCCTGGCTTTCGTCTTGAGCAGTCTCGGTCAGCTTGCCCGCAGCCAGTTGCGGCAGGGCGTCGCGCAGCAGGCTGGTGGCCGCATCACGCAGCTTGGCGTGCAGGGTCAGGCCGGTGTCGGTGCGCTCGATCACGACTTTTTGCTGGGCCAGGATCGCCCCGGCATCGGCGCGCTTGACCATGCGGTGCAGGGTCACGCCGGTTTCGGTTTCGCCGTTGACCAGCACCCAGTTGGCCGGTGCGCGGCCACGGTATTTAGGCAGCAGCGAGCCGTGCAGGTTGAACGCACCTTTGCTGGCGGTGGCCAGCAGCGGCTCGCTCAGCAGGTTGCGGTAGTAAAAGGAGAAGATGTATTCCGGGTTCAGCTTGGCAATACGCTCGATCCACAGCGGGTGGTTGGCGTCTTCCGGCGCATGTACCGGGATGCCGTTGCGCGCGCAGAGTTGGGCGACGGAAGCGTAGAAATTGTTTTCCTTGGGGTCGTCGGCATGGGTGAACACGGCGGCAATGTCGTAGCCGGCAGTCAGCAGGGCTTCAATGCCCGCACAGCCAATATCGTGGTAAGCGAAGACAACGGCTTTTGAATTCATGACGAAACCTGATCGGAAGGAAAAGTAGTGGTGGAATGGGAAGACACCAGGCCGTCGACGACGACCACGGGTGCCGGTGCTGCCGGTTGGTTGCGCAGCACTTTTTCAATAAAGAAGCGGGGGCGCGCACGCACGTCGCTGTACATGCGCCCCAGGTATTCGCCCAGCAGGCCCATGCCGATGAACTGGCCGCCGGTGAACACGAACAGCACCGCGAACAGTACGAACATGCCATCTCCGGCCCATTGGGCACCGAAGGCCAGGCGCAGGATGATCAGCGCGAAGGCGAACAGCACGCCCAGGCCCGCGAGGCTGAAGCCGACGATGGACAGCAGGCGCAGCGGGGTGGTGGTCATGCAGGTCAGCAGGTCGAACATCAGGCTGATCAGGCGCATGGCGCTGTATTTGGATTCGCCGTGTTCACGCTCGGCGTGGTGCACCAGGATCTCGGTGGTATGACGGGCAAAGCCGTTGGCCAGGATCGGGATGAAGGTGCTGCGCTCGCGGCAGGCGAGCATGGCGTCGACGATGGTGCGCCGGTAAGCGCGCAACATGCAGCCGTAGTCGCTCATGGCGACGCCGGTGGAGCGTTGCACGGCGAGGTTGATCAGGCGCGAAGGCCAGCGGCGAAAGGCCGAGTCCTGGCGGTTGTTGCGCACCGTGGCGACCACGTCGTAGCCCAAGGCGGCCTGTTCCACCAGGCGCGGGATTTCTTCGGGAGGGTTCTGCAGGTCGGCATCGAGGGTAATCACCACTTCGCCCCGGCACTGCTCGAAACCGGCCATGATCGCCGCATGCTGCCCGTAGTTGCGATTGAGGATCACCGCCACCACGTTGCTGCCGTCTTGCGCGGCGGCGTCTTCGAGCAATTGGGCGGAGTTGTCACGGCTACCGTCATCCACCAGGATGATTTCGTATTCGTAGGCCAGTTGCTTGCAGGCGGCGGTGGTGCGACGCAGCAGTTCAGGCAGGCTTTCTTGTTCGTTGTAGACCGGGATAACGATCGACACGCAATGAATAGGGTAGGGTTTCAAAGATTCATGACCTCGGGGCTAGAGCAACTTGGAGCGTAAAAACAGCAGTGATCATTGGGCAAACGTAGGGCTCGCAGGTAAAAAACGGCGCAAAAGTTGAAGTTTAATCAACAGGTTAGCTGGTGTTGTGGGACTCGCTCTGAAGTTTCACGTTCAAGATTAAGCGCAAAAATGTGCAACAGATATGAAAGGCAGATGAAAAACTCGTTTATTTGACAGGTAGACAGCTAGGGTTCAGCTACGCAACTAAGGTATGGCAGGGTAAGGCCCGCAGGCTGAATAGGCGTTGTCTGCAGGTGAGGCGCTTTAATCCGCCAGCCCTTGGTCTTAATTGAAGAATCTTCTCTGCAATGCGCTTCAAGTGCCGGTAAAGTAAGCCATCTCTTGCCAGGGTACTCGGATGAATAGCGTGCAGCGTATAAGCGGCCAATGGCGGCCCGTTTTGATCGGATTGTTGATGACGGCGGCCTGCGTCACGACCGTGCGGGCAGATGATGGCGTGGCGCTCACCGCGCTCGCCCAAGTGCCTGAGGGTGTTGAAGTGCGCGGCAGGCAGGTCGCCGCCTATACCTGGGACGACCGCGAGGGCAAGAACCTGCTGGTGCTCTCCGAGCAGGTCAGTGAACGCGAGGATGACGGTACCCAGTCGGCGTTTGTCTATGCGGCCCAATACCTGATCGACGGTGACCGTCCCAAGCGCATGTGGATGCTCTACGACGACGTGCAGCATTGCCAATTCGATGCGGCGCTGCGCTTCGACATGGCCGCGACCAAGGTCACCGACCTCACCGGCGATGGCGTCACCCAGGCCACCGTGGGCTATTCGCGCTCCTGCACCAGCGATGTCAGCCCCAACGAATTCAAGCTGATCATGCATGTCGGCAAGTCGCAGAAGTACCGCCTGCGCGGGGTCGACCGGGTCGGCGCAGCCTGGTGGGATGAAGAGGCCGGGGCCCTGCGTGGCATGCCGCTGCCCAAGGATTGTAGCGTGGCCGGGCAGCAGGCGCTGGTCAGCCAGTACAAGGAGCAGGGCACGGAGTTGCCGTTGCCGGGTTGCTATGGCGATGAGAAGGACTTTGCCAAGGCGCCGGACGCTTACCTGACCTTTATGCGTCAGCACTGGTTCGCACTGATGCAGAAGCAGGATGCCGAATGGAGTCAGGCCCAGACCCAGCCCCAGGCGCCCACCGAGGATGAAGACACGGCACCGTGATTTTGTGCCAGGGCTTTTCCTGGGTTAGACTCGGTCTTCGCCAATTCACTAAATACCTCGATTAAACAATGAGTTGTTCGAGGTATTTAATCCAAAGGCTGATCTACCTTGACCGAGTCTATCCGTAACCCGTTGACCCTCTACCTCACCCGCCTGGCCCCCTCCAGCCAACTGACCATGCGCTACGTGCTGCAGGACGCCGCCGACCGCCTGGGCTTCGAAGACATCAACCTCGAAGACATCGACTGGCACCTGCTGCAACCCGAACATGTCATCGCCCTGGTCGCAGCGTTGCGTGAAGACGGCTACGCGCCGAATACCTCATCCCTGTACGTGAATGCCGTGCGCGGGGTGATGAATGAAGCCTGGCGCATGAGCCTGATCAGCCAGGAACATCTCCTGAAAATGCGCACGGTCAAGGCCACGCCCGGCACGCGCCTGGGCCAGGGCCGCAATCTGCGGCGCACGTTGATCCGGGAAATGATGGAAGTCTGCGCCGCCGACCCTCGCCCCCAAGGCCTGCGTGATGCAGCGGTCATCGGCATCCTGTATGGCTCGGGCATGCGCAAGTCCGAGTCGGTCAACCTCGACCTGGCGCAGATCAACTTCGATGAACGCAGCTTGCGGGTAATCGGCAAGGGCAACAAGGAGCTGGTCAAGTATGCACCGGACTGGGCTTTCGCCAAGTTGCAGGCCTGGTTGGCGTTCAGGCGCGAACAGCTCAAGGAAGGCGAGCAGGACGACAGCTTCCTGTTCAACCGCATACGAAGGGGCAGCCATATCACCCGCGAACGTATCACCAAGCACGCGATTTACTACATCGCGCGCCAACGGGGTGAGCAGGTCGGGGTGAAGATCATGCCCCACGATTTTCGCCGCTCGTTCATCACGCGGGTGATCGAGGAGCATGACCTGTCGATTGCACAGAAGTTGGCGCACCACACCAATATCCAGACCACCGCCAGTTATGACGTGCGTGACGACAATGAGCGGAGGCGGGCGGTGGACCGGTTCGATTTATAGGCGATCAGCGCGATATTACTAGGCCCTGTAGGAGCGAGCTTGCTCACGAAGAGCTCACAGGCACCGCATTTATCCAGAATGCACGCGTTACCGTAGACGTTTTTCGCGAGCAAGCTCGCTCCTACAAAAGGCAAGTACGCTTAATTGATCGGTGGGTTTAGAGAATGGGTTTGCCACCGGTGACCGCATAACGCGAACCCGAGATGTAGCTGGCCTCGTCCGATGCCAGCAGCACATAAATCGGCGCCACTTCCACCGGTTGGCCGGGGCGGCCCAGTGGGGTTTCGCTGCCGAAGTTCTGCACGTCTTCATCAGTCATGGTCGCCACGATCAACGGCGTCCAGATCGGGCCGGGCGCGACGCTGTTGACGCGGATGCCCTTGCTGCCGAGTAATTGCGCCAAGCCGCCGGTGAAGTTGGCGATTGCGCCCTTGGTGGCGGCATAGGCCAGCAGGGTCGGTTTGGGCATGTCGGAGTTCACCGAGCTGGTGTTGATGATCGAACTGCCGGCCTTCATATGCGGCAGCGCAGCCTTGCAGAGGCGAAACATCGCGGTGATGTTGATATCGAAGGTCTTGACCCATTCCTCATCCTCGATCTCTTCGAGCGTTTCGTGGGTCATCTGGAATGCCGCGTTATTCACCAGCACGTCGATGCGCCCGAACTGTTCCACGGTCTTGTCGACCAGCGCCTGGCAGGTGGCTTTTTGCGCAATGTCACCGGGCAGCAACAGGCATTGGCGGCCCGCTTCCTCGACCCAGCGCGCGGTTTCCCTGGCGTCTTCGTGTTCGTCCAGATAGGCGATGGCCACATCGGCGCCTTCACGGGCGAAGGCGATGGCCACTGCGCGGCCAATGCCGCTGTCGGCGCCGGTGATCAGGGCGATCTTGTTGGCCAGCCGGCCGGAGCCCTTGTAACTCTGTTCCCCACAGTCCGGGTACGGGTCCATCGTGCGTTGGGTACCGGGCACGTTTTGCGCCTGGGGGGCGAAGGGCGGGCGTGGGTAGTCAGTCATTTCCAATCTCCATAGGTTTCGAACGGTGCTATGGGATTAGTAGTTTCATGGCCGGCGATAGTTGTAATGGATGCCGGCCAGGCCCGACGAGCGGTATCGCTCAGCCGTGGGGTGGGGCGCTCGCCAGGTGCGCCGGCAGGCGGCGCAAGGTCCACAGCGTGGTGAACATCGCCGCGAGCGCACACAGCGCGATACCGATGAGCATCGGCGCCGGCGTGTGGTCGGCAAACACTCCGACCAGGGTCATGGACACGGCAGCGGTGATCATCTGGATGGCCCCCAACAGCGCGGAGGCAGATCCCGCCACAGCACCATGATCTTCCAGGGATAACACGCCCGCCGCCGGCAACAACAGGCCGAGGAAACCGAAGCCGATAAACAGCAACGCCATCATCAAGGCCAGGCTGTCGACCCACAGCGTGGTCGCGGCCAGCAGCACCATAACGGCGGCTACGGCGACCACCGACCAACGAATCAGTGGCGCCAGGCCGAAGCGTGCGCTCAAGCGTGCAGTGAGTTGGCTCATGGCAAAAAACGACGCGGCGTTCAGGGCGAAACACAGGCTGAACTGGGTAGGCGTGAGGCCGAAGTATTCGATATACACGAAGGGCGCACTGCCGATAAACACGAAGAACGTCGCCAGCCCGAACCCGCACACCACCGACAAACCGATGAAGACCGGGTCACGCAGCAGTGCGCCGTAGCTGCTGAACGCCGTGCCCAAGGTCTTGCCCAGCCGGCGCTCGGTGGGATGGGTTTCGGGCAGCTGCACAATTGTCATCACCAGGCACAGCACGGCCACCACCGCGAGCACGGCGAACACTTCGCGCCAACTCCACAACGAAATCACCAGGCTGCCGGCCAGTGGCGCGAGAATCGGCGACACACTCATCACCAGCATCAGCAAGGCCATCAGCCGCGCGGCTTCATGGCCGGTGTACAGGTCACGCACGATCGCCCGGGGAATGACCATCCCGGCACAGGCGCCGAAGGCCTGCACGGCACGAAAGCCGATCAGCACTTCAATGGTGGGCGCCAGCGCGCAGCCGACGCTGCCCACCGCAAAGATCAGCAGACCGGCGTAAATCGGCGGCTTGCGCCCGAACACATCGCTGATCGGGCCGTAGAACAGCTGGCACACCCCAATGACCATGAAGAACACCGTGAGGCTCATCTGTACCGCCGCCGGCGAGGCGTGCAGGCTGGCGCCCAGGGTAGGCAGGGCGGGCAGGTAGATGTCGATGGCGAACGGGCCGACGGCGGTGATCAACCCCAGCAGTAACGCAAGGTGGGCAATACTTCGGGACATGGGCGGTTTCCGGCAGCGCAAAAGCCGATCAGCTTAAGGGATCCGCGCAGATCCGCAAACTTAGGCTTCACTAACAGGGATTGATGCCGATAACGGTAAGAACGTTGCTTCGACGGTTGGGTATGGGGATGTCAGCATGACGATCAAATTACGCTTGATGCTGTTGATTGCGACTGGGTTGCTCACGGCTCTGGTCATGAGCCTGGCCGGCTACCTGGGGAATGTTCGGATGAGCGAGGCCGTACAGGATAGCGAGGTGAGCATGACGGTCCTGCGCAACCATATGGAAGCCGACATGATGCACGACGCACTGCGTGCCGACGTGCTGTCTGCCATGCTCGTGGGGTTGGGCAAAAGCACCAGCAGCAAGGACGAGGTCAACACCTCGTTGAAGGAACACGCCGAGCATTTCCGTCAGGTACTGGGGGACAACCTCAAGTTGCCGCTGGATGCCACGATCAAGAACGGCCTGGAAAAAATCAGACCCAGCCTGGACACCTATATCAGTGCCGGCGAGCGCATCGTCGCGCTGGCACTGGAGAATCCTGAGGCCGCTCGCGGGGAACTGGACACCTTCAACAAGGCGTTTTCCCAGCTGGAAGATCAAATGGCGGCGATGAGCGAGCTGATCGAAAGCAATACCCAGGAGACCAGCGCCAGCACGCGGCAGACCATCAGCCACGCCAATTTGACCTTGGGCGCCGTATTGCTCGCCAGCCTGTTGCTGCTGCTGGCCCAGGGGCGCTGGGTGTTGTCGAGCATCATGGCGCCGCTGCAGGCCGCCAGCCGTATTGCCGACAGTATCGCCCGGGGCAACTTGAGCGAGCCGATTGTCGAACCCAAGCGCAAGGACGAAGCCAGCTCGTTGATCCGCAGCCTTGCCACCATGCAGCGAGATCTACGCGGCATGATCGAGGTGGTGCGCAGCAATGCCCATGGCGTCAATGGTATGAGCGAACGCTTGAGCCAGGGCTGCCATGACGTCGCCGGCAGCAGCCAGCAGCAAAGCGCGGCCGCCAGCACCATGGCGGCGGCGGCCAGTGAAATGACCGCCAGTATCGAAGAGATCACCCGGCATGCCGGGCGCGCCCTGGATATGGCCAACCAGGCCGAAGCCCTGGCCAAGGACGGCGGCCGGGTGATCCACCAGGTGGTGAAGGACATGGATGGCATTGCCCGCTCAGCGCAGCAATCGGCCCAGGTCATTCGTACGCTGGACAAGGAGTCCGAGGCGATCTTCAGCATTATCCAAGTGATCAAGGGCATCGCGGACCAAACCAACCTGTTGGCCCTTAACGCCGCGATTGAAGCCGCCCGCGCCGGCGAACAGGGACGCGGCTTTGCGGTGGTCGCCGATGAAGTGCGCAGCCTGGCGGGCCGCACCAGCGCCTCGACCCAGGAAATTGCCAGCATGGTCGGGCGTATCCAGCAGAACACCCGGGAAGCGGTGACCAGCATGGAGGAGGGCGTCACCCAAGTGGATAAAGGCATGGCGGTGACTGCCGAGGTGGAGCGAGCGATCCGCGATATTCTGCAAGCCACCCTGAATACCACCGAGTTGGTGAACGACATCTCGCGCACCATCGGTGAACAGAGTTTGGCCAGCAACGAAATCTCCCACCAGGTGGAGATGATTGCGGGGATGTCGGAAAACAACAGCCGCATCATCGGCGAAACCGCCTCGACCACCGATGAACTGGCCGGGTTGGCCGGCAAGTTGTCGCAATCCGTGGATCGCTTCAGCCTGTAACACCGCACAGACCTGATACACGCTTTATGGACCGGCCCCCTGTGGGTCGGTTTTTTTTGCCCGGTCCACCGGCCCACCCGCAGGGCTCGTTGACCGGGCACCGCAAAAAAAGATTGAATATTCACACCCAATGTTATTTAAATAACAAAACAAGAGCGCCACGACCTGCCTGGTCGTGGTGCAACAAGGTGGAATAGCAATGAGCAAGATCGCAGTCATCGGCAGCAATATGGTGGATTTGATCACCTACATCGACCGCATGCCGGCCCAGGGCGAAACCCTGGAAGCGCCTGGCTTTGCCCTCGGGTGTGGCGGCAAGGGGGCGAACCAGGCGGTGGCGGCCGCCAAGCTTGGGGCGCAGGTGCTGATGTTGAGCAAGGTCGGCGACGACATGTTTGCCGACAACACCCTGGCCAACTTCCAACGTTTTGGTATCGACACCCGTCATGTGCAGCGGGTGCCTGGGGTTTCCAGCGGTGTCGCGCCGATTTTTGTGCGGGCCGACTCCCACAACAGCATTCTGATCGTCAAAGGCGCCAATGCGCATTTGTTGCCGGCGGACATCGACGCGGCGGCCGCCGACCTGCGCGAGTGCACCCTGATCGTGCTGCAGTTGGAGATCAATCTGGAGACGGTCTACTACGCCATCGAATTTGCGCACCGGCACGGCATCGCGGTGCTGCTCAACCCGGCACCGGCCCTGGCCGGCCTGAGCGGGGAGCACCTGGCACAGCTGGATTTCCTGATCCCCAATGAATCGGAACTGGCGTTGATCAGCGGCCAGGTCGTGGACTCGCCGGACGCCGCCCAACGCGCCGCGCGCACGCTGGTGGCCAGCGGCATTCGCCACGTGATCGTCACCCTCGGTGAACACGGTGCGTTGTACGTGGGAGAGGAGGGCGAATTCCGGGTGCCGGGCCGAAAGGTCGTGGCACGGGACACCACGGGCGCCGGCGATGCCTTTATCGGTTGCTTCATCCAGCACTGGAGCCGCGACGGCGGTATCCGGCAGGCCATGGAACAGGCCGTGGCGTATTCCGCCTGCTCGGTCATGGCCCTGGGCACCCAGACGTCATACCCCGACAGCGAGGCGTTCGCTCGTTTCCAGCAACAGCCGTAATCCCCAAACCAGCCCGGAGAACAATAATGAACAAACCTGCGCTGCAACAGACACCCGATGGTTTCTACCTGAACCGCACTCCCTGGTTCGCCTTTATCCTGCTGTGCAGCATCTTTGCGCTGTGGGCGGCGGCGGCAAGCATGAATGACGTGCTGATCGCACACTTCAAGAAAGCGTTTTTGCTCAGTGATTTCCAGACCGCCTTTGTGCAGTCGGCGTTTTACCTGGGCTATTTTTTCGTGGCGATTCCGGCGGCAATGGTGGTGCGCCGCTTCAGCTACAAGAGCACGATCCTGATCGGGTTACTGCTGTACATGTTCGGCTGCCTGCTGTTTTTCCCGGCGGCGTCGACGGCCAAGTACGGCATGTTCCTGCTGGCGCTGTTTGTGATTGCGGCCGGCCTGTCGTTCCTGGAAACCGCCTGCAACACCTACTCGACCCTGATGGGGCCACGGGAAACCGGGACGCGGCGCTTGAACATCTCGCAGACGTTCCACCCCTTCGGTGCGATGGCCGGGGTGTACGTCGGCAGCTTCGTGATGTTCAAGGACACCGACGCCACCACCGAACAGCTGACACAGATGAGCGCCACCGAGGCGGCTGTGCAGCAGTTGCAAATGATCCAGTCCACGCTGTTGCCGTACAAGTGGATGATTGCGGTGCTGGTGCTGATGTTTATCCTGATCGCCATTACCCGTTTCCCCGCCTGCAAGGGCAATAAGCCTGCTGACAGCAAGCCGGGCAGCCTGCGTGAGAGCCTGGGCCGGCTGTGGCGTAACCCGCGCTTTACCTTTGGCGTATTGGCGCAGTTTCTCTACGTGGGCGCCCAGGTCGGCGTGTGGAGTTTTACCATTCGCCTGGCGATGCAAATGGGCGGAATGAATGAACGCAGCGCCTCATGGTTTTTGCTGACCACCTTTGCCGCCTACTTTGTCGGCAAGATGATCGCCAACCTGTTGATGCGCCGCCTGCATCCGGCCAAGGTCCTGGCGATCTACGGTGTGCTGTGCATTGTGCTGCTGGCCTACACCATTCTGGTGCCGAATATTTCGGCGGTGTACGCAGCGGTCGGTGTGAGTATTTTCCTCGGCCCGTGCTGGCCGACCATTTACGGCCTGACCATCGATGGCCTGGGTGAAGACACCGGCGTCGGCGGTTCATTGCTGGTGATGAGCATCGTCGGCGGCGGGGTGATTCCGATCTTCCAGGGCCTGTTGTCCGATGCCAGCGGCGGCAATATGCAGCTGGCCTACAGCGTGCCGTTGCTGTGCTTTATCGTGATCGTGATGTACGCGGTCAAGTGCATGCGCCAACCCGGCACGTTACCGTCGAGCGCTGTTGCGGCGGTGGCCTCATGAATACGCGGATTGCGCTGTATCCAGCGGTGTTTGCCGAGCAGGAGAGAATCCTGTTGCAGTCCGAGGATTTCAAGGTCAGTGCCTGGATCTATCCGTCCGGCGTGCTGGCCGTGAGCCTGGAGAACAGTCGTGGACGCCTGGTGCTGCTGCCTTATCAAGGGCAGATGATCTGGTCGGCGGTGTTCGACGGCTGTGACCTGACCATGAGCAACCTGTTCGAGCAACCCCGGCCCAGCCCGACGGTCATCGATACCTATGGCTGCTTCATGTTTCACAGTGGCCTGCTGCGCAACGGCTGCCCGGCGCCGGATGACACCCATGCCCTGCATGGTGAAATGCCCTGCGCGCCGATGGATTCGGCCTGGCTGGAAATCGGCGAGGGCTTTGTGCGCCTGGGCGGTTGCTATCAATACGCCAAGGGCTTCGGCGATCGCTACCGGGCGTGCCCCAGCGTGACCCTGCGCGCCGATTCGGCGGTGTTCGATATTGACATGGACGTGACCAACCTGGCCGGCAAGCCTATGGAACTGATGTACATGGCCCACATGAACTACGCCTTTGTGGCCGGCGCGCGGTTTGTAGAGCCATGGGGCATGCAGCGCCTGCGCCTGCGCACCAGTATTCCGGACCACGTCAAGCCGACGCCGGACTGGAGTGCCTACATGGCGCAACTGGCCGAACAACCCGGGCAATTGGCCTGTCTCGATCAGCCGGGGTTGTACGACCCTGAAATCGTGTTTTTCTTCGACGGCGTCGGCACAGACGCCAACGGCCAGGCCCACTTCCTGCTGGATCATCCCGATGGCGCGGCGTTCTACACCCGCTATCGCCCCGAACAATTCGCCCACGCCGCACGCTGGATCCTGCACACGCCGGATCAGCAAGTGGCGGCGTTCGTGCTGCCATCGACGTGCGAACCCGAGGGCTATAACGCCGAGAAAGCCAAAGGCCACGTGCGTTTTCTGGCGGCGGGAGCCAGCGCTTCGTTCAGTGTCACCACCGGCTACCTGAGCGCGCAGGAACGCCAGCGGTTGCTGGGTTAAACCAGCAATTGCGCGCCGTGGGCCTGGATGGCGTCCTTGTAGCTGCGGGGGATTTTCTTGTCGCTGACCACGTACTGAAAGTCTTGCAGGGCAGCGAAGTGAGCGGTGCGCACCGTGTCGAACTTGCTGAAGTCGGCGAGCAACACACGTTGCTGGGCCTGGCGCATGACCTTTTGCTTGACCTCGACTTCATTGAAGTTGAAGCACGTCACGCCGAATGCCTGGCTGACGCCGGCGGCAGTCACGAAGGCCCATGTCAGGCGCACGCTGTCGAGGATGCTGCTTTCGGCACTGTTTTCAAACACCTGGTTCTTGCGATGGAAGGTGCCGCCGCACAACACGATGTGGCAGTTGGGCTTGTTATGCAGCTTGAGCAGCACGTTCAACGAGCTGCACACCGCCGTGAACTCCAAGTCGTCGGGGATGAAGTCGATCACAAACGGCGAGGTGGTACCGCAGTCGAAAAACACCGTGTCACCGGGCTGGATCAGGCGCGCGGCGAGTTTGCCGATGCGGCGCTTTTCCTCGACGTGGCGGGTGTCCTGCTCGGCAACCCGGTAATCGCTGACCTCGCTGCCGACCCGGGTGATGTAGCCACCCAGCAGGCGCAGGTGATCACTGAAGTGGTTGAGATCGCGGCGCAGGGTCATCTCCGAAACCTCCAGCAGCGCCGCCATTTCCCTCAGGTGAATGGCGTTCTGGTCCTGCAAGGCTTGTTGGATAAGCTTGAGTCGCTCGGCTTTTCTACTGTCCACGAGTATTCCAGGGCTTGATTGTTTGTGTTAGATAAGTAACATTTAATGTTATTATTATAACGCATTAGTGTGGGTGCTGTGACAAGCGGCACACGACCATTCGCAACATACAGGCAAGGGCACGTTAAATGAACACTCTTCAACCCGCAGCATTGGCCAAGTACATCGATCACACCTTGCTGGCGCCCGACGCCTCCCGCGAGCAGATTCGCACTTTGTGCGAGGAAGCCCGGGAGCACGGTTTTTATTCAGTGTGCCTGAACTCAGGGCTGGTGCCTTACGCCGCTTCCTGCCTGGCCGACGACAGCGTGGTGATTTGTGCCGTGGTGGGCTTTCCCCTGGGCGCCGGCCTGAGTGACACCAAGGCCTTCGAAGCCGAACGGGCGATTGCCGCCGGGGCAGGGGAGATCGACATGGTGCTCAATATCGGCTGGTTGAAGGACGGTTTGCTGGACGCAGTGCGCGAAGACATTGCCTTGGTCCACAAGGCCTGCGGCGCCGTGCCGTTGAAGGTCATCCTGGAAACCTGCCTGCTGGACGACGAAGAGAAAGTCCAGGCCTGCGAAATCTGCCGGGACCTGGGTGTGGCGTTCGTCAAGACCTCCACGGGGTTCAGCCGAAGCGGTGCCACCGCCGAAGACGTGGCCCTGATGCGTAAAACCGTGGGCGCCGCGGTTGGGGTCAAGGCGTCCGGGGGCGTGCGCGATTATCCGACGGCACTGAAAATGATTGAAGCCGGGGCGACGCGCTTGGGCAGCAGTTCGGGGATTGCGATTGTCGGCGGGGCGATGACGGCGGCCAGTGGTTACTGAGTTTCGGGCCGGCGCCTGGCAGCCTGTAGGGAAATCCCTACAGGCTGCGCAAATCATTAGAGCACTATCCGGATTTCTTCATGGCTCTTTGCTATATGTCACGCTAGAGTGATTGGAAGATTCAATGAAGTCTTGATTTCTCCGGCCTCGGCCGAGGCCGCAGGACACTTCATACCTGTGGAGTGCACCATGAAAGTTCTAATCGCCGATGATTCATCCATGTCCCGCAAGATGGTCTTGCGTTCCCTGCCGGAATCACTGACCGAAGATGTTCGCCAGGCCTGCAACGGTGCCGAGGTGATGGAGGCTTACCACGCCGGTTTGGTCGACCTGCTTTTTCTCGACCTCACCATGCCCGTCATGGATGGATTCCAGACCCTGGAGGCACTCAAGCGCGAAGACGCCAACGTGGTCGTCGTGGTGATCAGTGCAGACATCCAACCCCTGGCCAGGCAACGGGTATTCGACCTGGGCGCTGCTGCCTTTGTAGCCAAGCCGGTTACGGCTGAAGCTGTAGTCAATGCCTTGCACGTCATAGGAGTGCTTTGATGGAAACCTTGGCCGCACTCACCGAAGACCAACGTGATGCCCTGCAGGAACTGATGAACATCGCCATGGGACAGGCGGCCGAGCGACTGGCGCTGCTGACCGATACCATGGTGACGCTTTCGGTTCCCTTTATTCACCCGCTGATCCGGGAACAGAATCACCTGTTGATTCCGGAGCATCTGCGTCGGAGCTTCATGATCGTCACCCGCCAGTCTTTTCTGGGTGAGCTACGCGGCGAAGTGTTCGTGTGCTTTGGCTCCAAGGGGGCCGATGAACTGGCCGAACTGCTGGGCTACAAGGGCAGCGGCCTGGAGCAGCAGCACGAGTTGATGCTTGATGTCACCAACATCCTGACCGGCGCCTGCATCAGTGGCCTGGCACGGCAGGTGGCGACTCAGGTGAGTTATGACGCACCGTCCATTCTCGTCCACACCGAACATGCGGCGAATGCACTGGATGAATTGAACCTGAATGAACACCTGGCGATGGTGCTGGAAATCCGTTTCGAGGTTCAGGCTCATCAGTTCTCCTGCGACTTGTTGATCTGCATCACTGAACGTACGGCAGGCGTTGTCGTTCGGGCCATCGATCGTTTGCTGGACGAACTTTGAAGGGATCTCTTCATGACAGACATCAAGGCAATTTCCCGGGAAACCCTTGAGTCGATGCTCAAGGCCATCAACATGGGCGTATTGCTGGTCGACCAGGACTGCAAGGTGCTGTTCTCTAACCATTTCATGTCCATCAACAGTGGCCGCAGCGCGGAAGAACTGGTCGGCCGTACGTTGTTCGAAGCCTTTCCGGAGCTGCCGGAGGCCTGGACCCGGCAGAAGATCAACAGCGTCATCACCCTGCAAAACTTTGCGTTCACGTCATGGCAGCAGCGGCCGCACCTGTTCAATTTCGAGAGTACCCGGCCCATCAGTGGCATGGTCCGGCACATGTATCAGAACTGCACCTTCTTCCCGGTGCAAGACGCCGATGGCAGCAATCTTGGCGTGGGCCTGGCCATCAGTGACACGACCGATACCGCTGCCCGTCAACTTGAGCTGACGCACCTTAACAAGTTGCTGGAAGAAGAGAAGGGCGCCCAGGCGCTGCTGATCGCGCGGCTCGAAGACGCACAGGCGCAGTTGCTGCAGTCCGAGAAAATGGCGGCGATAGGGCAACTTGCTGCAGGCGTGGCCCACGAGATCAATAACCCGATCGGGTTTGTCGGCTCCAACGTCAACAGCCTGCGTCGTTACCTGGTGGACATCTTCGCGCTGCTCGAAGCCCATGAGCAGGCGACCGACGACAGGCATGCCAGCGCTCATCCCGAGCTTGCGGTGATGCGGGACAAGATGGATTACACCTTCATGCGCCAGGACATCGACGACCTGCTGGCCGAGTCGGTCGACGGCCTTGACCGGGTCACTCGCATCGTCAAGGACCTGCGCGAGTTCTCCCACGTCGACAGTTACGAATGGCAGTTGGCCGACCTGCACAAGGGGCTCGACAGTACCCTCAACGTTATCTGGAACGAGATCAAGTTCAAGGCTCAGGTGATCAAGTGCTACGGCGATGTCGAGCCCATCGAATGCATGGGTTCACAGATCAACCAGGTCTTTCTGAACTTGCTCATCAATGCAAGCCATGCCGTGGGCGCCGACGGCGAAATCACCATCAGCAGCGGCAGGGAGGACGGTGGAGTCTTCGTCGAAATCGCCGACAACGGCCATGGCATTCCCCTTGAAATCCAGAACCGGATATTCGAACCGTTCTTCACAACCAAGCCGGTGGGCATGGGGTCGGGCCTTGGCCTGTCGTTGTCGTACAGCATCATGGTCAAGCACCATGGACGCCTCACCGTCGACAGTGAGCCGGGCAGGGGGAGTCGCTTCCGCGTCTGGTTACCCTTACGCCAGCCGGTAATTGAGGCTGTCTCTACCTGCGCCGTTGAAGGACGCTGATCATGGATACGTTGCCTTCCTGCGAAAAACGACACACCGTCATGCTGGTGGATGATGAGGAAAGTATCCTCAACAGCCTTCGGCGCCTGCTGCGCGCAAAGCCTTACGACTTGCTGCTGGCCACGAGCGGGGCCCAGGCGCTGAGCCTTTTCGAACAACACGCGGTCGACCTGATCGTCTGCGACGCGCGCATGCCGTTCATGGACGGGCCGACCCTGCTGCGCGAGGTGCATAGGCGCGATCCGCACTGCGTGAATATCCTGCTGACCGGCTACGCCGATATGAGCATGATCACGCAGGCAATCAACGATGGGTATGTGTTCCGTTACATCAGCAAGCCCTGGAATGATGAAGAGCTCAAGCTCACTCTCGATCAGGCTCTGGAAATGAAGAGTGCTCGTTGAGCGTAACCCGGCGAATTCGTCGCCAAGCCTATAACTCAACTAAATAGTCATTTAGTTGAGTTGGCTATCGGGGCAGGGCTCAGGCCTGGGCGAGGGCGCTGATACGCCGTTCGCTGATGCGTTCGACGGTGTCCATATGTTCGGTGCCCCACACGCACAACGCGCCCAGCGCAGTGGCCAGTGACTGCCCGAAGGGTGTCAGGGAATACTCGACCTTGGGCGGGATCTCCTGGAAGTCGATCCGCGCGATGATTTCGTCGCGTTCCAATTCCTTGAGTTGCTGGATCAACACCTTGTCGGTCACGCCGCCAATCGCACGCCTTAACTCGCCATACCGATGAACATGTCGCGCCAGGTTATACAGGACCAGCGGTTTCCATTTGCCGCCAATCACCGCCAGGGCAGCCTCGAGCCCGCAATTGAAGGTGTTGTTCGCCATGTGATGGGTGCTCCAAATGGGTACTTACTAAAAGGTGCATACTATTCAAAAGAATAGTCTGGATCTAGAGTTGGGCCTCAACATTCTTCGGAGTTAACCATGAGCAGGCTCGACGGGAAAATTGCAGTGATCACCGGTGGCAACAGTGGTATTGGCCTGGCAACCGCCATTCGCTTTGCAGCGGAAGGTGCACAGGTGGTGATTGTGGGACGCAGGCAGGAAGAACTGGACAAGGCGCTGGGCCTGATCGGGCCTACAGCGATCGCCATTCAAGGGGATATCTCGAGGCTGGACGACCTGGAGCGCATTTTCACCCACATCAAAAGCGTCAAAGGTCGCGTTGACGTGCTGTTCGCCAATGCAGGCCTGGGGGATTTCCAGCCGCTCGGGTCGATCACCGAAGAGTCGTTCGATCGCACGTTCGGCATCAACGTCAAAGGCACACTGTTCACCGTGCAAACAGCGCTGCCACTGATGCACGCCGGCGGTTCGGTGATCCTCACAGGTTCGACCACCGGCACCATGGGCACACCGGCATTCAGCGTGTACAGCGCCACGAAAGCCGCATTGCGTAATTTCGCCAGGAGCTGGGCGCTGGATTTGAAAGGCAGCGGTATTCGCGTCAACGTACTTTCACCGGGACCAATCTCGACACCGGGCCTGGACCTGGCGCTTTCAAGTACCGGCCAGAAGGATGCAATCATTGATGACATGACGGCGCAATTGCCACTGGGCCGTATCGGCCAACCGGAAGAAGTTGCGGCGGCGGCATTGTTCCTGGCGTCGGACGACAGCAGTTTCATGACCGGCAGCGAAATGTTTGTGGATGGAGGGTTCGCTCAGGTTTGAACCAGAGAGGGGCTTTGCCTGTTGGAATCTGACGGGCACTGCCCCTCATTACGTAACATCGTATTACGCATAATGTATATTATGTTAAATCATATGTCAGGCTCAGCCACTTCCAGCTCTCGTCGCCTACTTATGAACATACTTCTCAGTGAATCAAGATTCATGGGTGTGTTCCCGGAACGCTTACGTACTCGGCACCGTGAATCCGGCTTCACGTCGCGGACTTCACCCTTAATTTCATGCAGCCACTGGATGTAACTCAGGTATCGCCATGATAGCGCTCGAAGCGTTTAAGGGAGAAAGACGAGAGATCCAAGTCGGTCGAACCGCGTATGCACCACTGTGCAAACGCCTCGCCCAACGCGGCGGAATGTTTGAAGCCGTGACCGGAACAGGCGGACACCACCAAGGTGTGCTGCCACGACGGATGCTCATCGATAATGAAATGGCGATCCGGCGTCACGGTGTAGGCGCAGACAGCAGACTTGACCACGCTCGAGGTAACACCGACGATGCGGCCGCGCACCTGGTGCTCATACATGTCCCGCTCTTCCGCCGGCGAGACCGTACGATCCATTGTTTGCGGCAATGAAGTAGTGTGGTATTGCGCGGTGGCGATTTTCAGGCTGCCCTCGCCGTGTAATGCGGGAAAGCCGTAGTTGATTTTGTCGTCGCCACGGCCGTGAGTGAGGATAAACGTCGGTGAGTGATCCACCCACTCGGCGCCCTCCTCCAGCCCGAACCAGAACAGCTTCTGCCGGTAGACGCTGAGCAGGCTGTCAAACGGCTCGCCCAGCAAACCGCCGCTCCAGTTGCCGGCGCTAATCACAAGCTTGTTTGCAAAGAGCGTGCGCAGATTCGTAGTGACATGGACTCCCTGCTCATTCGAGCTAATCCCTGTGACGGTTTCGCCTTTGTAGAGGATTGCTCCGTGTTGCTCGGCCAACTTGAGCTGCACATCAATGCAACGTTCAGGACGTACAAAACCTCCACCTGGCTCGAAATAGCCGATGGCAGTGTCGTGGACGTTGGCAAATTGTGGAAAGCGCTGGCGAATCTGTTCGGCGGATAAAACGTCGTGCTCGATGCCATAGGCCTGTGCTAGGCCGATGGTGCGCAATGTGAAGTCGGTTTTATCGTTGGGGTCAAACTCGGGACTCGAAGTCAGAACCAATAGACCCGACTGTTCGAACAGCGACTCCCCTGACAATTGCTCAAGCTCACGCCAGATGCGGTGGGAATTGCGCACAATGGGAACGTACTGCGCGCCCTCACCCACCGAAAGCCGGGTAATACGCGTATCGCCATGGCTGGAGCCCAGGTTGTGAGGTGGGTGATGGCGGTCGATACCCACAACATTCGCACCCGCCTTCGCCAACTGATACACCGTAGCGGCCCCCATGGCCCCCAACCCCAATACCACTACATCACACCGCTCGGACATCAACGCTCACCTGTCAAAAAGAAGCCAGTTGAAAGTGAAGCCGATTAAGAATCAACGACTAAAAGAGCATATGCATATTATCAACCGAGCATCACCGGCCGCTCTGCTGCTGCAATACTAGGCAGTGCTGAGTCCAAACACGCGCCTCTCCCGGCAACACAGGAGAGGCCGCCTGCCTGCATACCGCTGAGCTATCAGAGGAATAGAAAAAACAACATCATAATGATGGCACTGTCTGATACCGTGCACATAAACACAGCCACTCCGAGGATTGTCATGGGCGCAGGCGCTCCTATTCCGCCGAATGAAATTGAACGGCTTAAAGAGGTCGCGAAATTTTGTCCAGCTGACAGCGAGTACGATACTGTCTTCGATAAAATCGTCGAGATGGCTTCTGCTTACTTCAACGCACCCATAGCGCTGATCTCGATCGTCGATGAGCATCAGCAATGGTTCAAGGCGCGCGTAGGGCTTAAAGAGACGCAGACACCACGAGAAGTGTCCTTCTGCGCTTACTCGACGCTGGATAACGCCCCGCTGGAGGTATTGGACGCGACGCTTGATCCCCGTTTTAAAGACAATTCCCTGGTAACGGGGCCTCCGTATATTCGTTATTACACGGGCACCCCACTGATTACCGAAGAGGGTTTTACGCTGGGAAGCCTGTGCATCATTGATACAGTCTCACGCGCCGCTATGAGTGAGCGTGATAGTGCGATGCTCAGCGGTTTTGCTGAACTGGTGATGATGCGCATCCACAGCATGCGCGCTCGAAACTTCGTCGACCAACCCACAGGGTTATTTAATCGACTCCGGTTTGAGGAGGATATACGCCAAGCGCTCAAGACCCACAGCGCGTGCCAAGCGTATGCGGTTGACATCATCTCGCCAAAGTTCCTCAACGATATCGTGAAGGCGCTGGGTTACAGTTTTGCCACGGACTTGGTCCTGGCAATCAAAGCGCGCCTACAAAAACTATTACCGCCACAGTGTCTACTTTATAAAATTAGCCCGACGCGGTTTGGTTTTCTCCTTGAGGAGGATCAAACGGCCGAGCACATTTGTGAAAACATCCTCAAGGACTTCAAAAAGCCTGTCGAATGCCACGCCATCCCCATACTCATGCAAGTCGGGATTGGCGTCCTGCCTATTCATAGCTCAGGTCTCCAGCAAGACTGGCTTCGCCTGGTGGTCAGCGCTGCGGATGAGGCGCGTGACCGCAGGCTGGGATGGTCGCGCTATGAACCCCATTTTGATGCGGCTCAACAACGCGCGTTCATGTTGTTGAGTTCGTTGCCGGAGGCGGTCAGCGCCGACAAACAGTTCAGCCTGGTGTACCAGCCAAAAATCAAACTGCCCTCAGGATGGTGTCATTCAGTAGAAGCACTATTACGTTGGACACATCCTTTACTGGGGCCCATCAGCCCTGCTGAATTCATACCCTTGGCTGAAAAAACCGCACTCATACCCTCTGTTGGATTGTGGGTGCTCAACGCAATCATCCGGCAAGCGGTTATTTGGAAAGCGCAAGGTGTGCGCCTGCGGATAGCGATGAACATTACCGTCAGCGATCTTGAAAGCGCCGAATTCGTCGACGCGATGATCCATGAGATTCAACAGCACGGCCTGGACCCCGCTGGCTTTGAACTTGAGTTTACCGAAAGCATGCTCATGACCAACCCTGAAGAAGTCATCCGGCAACTGGAGCGTGTCCGTAAGTTTGGCGTAGAGGTTGCTGTTGATGACTTTGGCACCGGCTACAGCAACTGGGCTTATTTGAAGGAGCTCCCGGCTAATACCGTCAAGCTTGACCAATCTCTGATCAGCGGGCTGGGCAGCAATCAAAATGACAAGCAACTGGTTAAAACCCTGATCGGACTGGCTAAGGGGCTCGGCTACCAGGTGGTTGCAGAAGGCGTAGAAAATCAAGAAATCCTGGACCTGTTAATACAGTGGGGATGTTCCGAAGCACAGGGTTATTTGATAGCCAAGCCTATGAGCGCCGAGGCATTAGAAGCCTGGATAGCACAAGGAGTCGATGGAGGTCGGGGCCCGTAGAATGACTGCCGGGGACGCGCAAGCAAGGACTCTATAGATCGCGGAGATCACCTGCATCGTTGCGTCTTCGATCGTGCCTTCATTACGACATACAACCCAACCCTGATCTGCAATCGCTCGCTCGAATGCCTGGGTACACGCGCTATGTTCTTCCAGCTTATGGATCACCGTGCTGCTCAGCCCACGCCGTCGCGCAGCTGCCCTCGCCCATGAAATCTCAGGGGCGGTGACAATCCCGACATGCAGGTCTGGCACTCGCACGTTTCGATCAATGTTCAATTGCAGGATCTCTGCAAACGGAATTATCCGGCGAAACGCGGCATCCGACGGGTACCAGCGATCGATCAGGATGATGCTGCCTGGTGGCTGTTTAGCCAGCACCTGCCGGGAAATCCAGGCACGGCTGTCAGCAAAGCGTTCACACACCCGCAGCTCCAGCTCCCGGGAGGGACTTCTGACGAGCTGGTTAACAAGCGCCATTGTTCCCTCCCGGTAGGGATCGCTTTTTCTCTCGCAAAGCCGGATTACTTTTTTGTTGTCTGCCCTCAGTGCTTTCGTAACGGCCTCCAACAGCGTGGTTTTGCCGGTGCCCTTGGGCCCATCCAGAGAAACAAACAGCGGACGATTCATTCTTCACTTAACAATTGATATACCGTTTTTTTGCCCTGTCCGGACGCTGGAACCGCTCAGTGCGATTACGCGAAGGCCCTTATGAACAGAAAGTGATGAACACTCTACCCTTGTTTCGACTCACGGGTCCCAAATCCACGCTGACAACCGCTGATGAGCATCGGTTATCGCCCATCAGTCATGCGTGAGTGAGGTACCAGCGCCAGTCCTGCTCCCCGACCTCAGCGTTGAAGTGACGGAACTCGCGCCATTTGATCGCCAGATACACCTTTAGGAATTCGGCGCCCAGCGCCTCGCGTGCCCACGTTGAATCCTGCAAGGCCTGCAACGCGGTCAGCCAGTCGGTGGGTAGAAAATCGGTCGCCTGCTCATACCCATTTCCCACGATCGCCGGGCCGGGATCGCTTTGATGGTTGATGCCGTAGTGAATCCCCGCCAGTAATGCGGCGGCGGCAAGATACGGGTTGGCGTCGGCCCCGCAAATGCGGTGTTCGATATGTCGACTTAGTGCAGGGCCGCCGGGCACGCGGAACGACACCGTACGATTGTTGACGCCCCAACTTTTGGCCAACGGCGCGTAACTGCCGGTCTGGAACCGGCGATATGAATTGGCATGGGGGCAAAATATCGCCAGTGAGTCAAACAAGGTCGCCATCATCCCGCCAATTGAGTGACGCAACAGTGGCGTACCCTGTGGGTCTTCGCTCGCATACAGGTTGTTACCCTCCTCGTCGGCCAGGCTGACGTGCAAATGCATGCCACTCCCGGCCTGGTCACTGAACGGCTTGGCCATGAAGCACGCTTGTAGCCCATGTTTGTTGGCGACACCTTTGACCAGGCGTTTGTAGCGTACGCCTTCATCAATAGCCTGGAGTGCGTCGAAACGATGTTCCAGGGTCAACTCGACTTGGCCTGGAGCGTACTCGGAGATGGCTGTGCGTACGGGCAGCCCTTGTAGCGCGCACGCAGCGTAGAGGTCATCAAGAAAAGGTTGCAGCTGTTCTAACTCGTATAGGCCATAAACCTGCGGTGCCTGGGGACGGACGCCGTTGGTCTGCAGTGCTGGCTGCGGCCGACCGTTGGCATCGCGTTGCTGGTCCAGCAAGTAAAACTCCAGTTCAACGGCCATTACCGGGTGGAAACCATCGGCTTTCAGTCGGTCAATGACATGCACCAGTACGTGTCGCGGGTCCGCCGGTGCGGCGGGAATACCTTGGGTCGGGTGCATGCTCACCTGCACCTGACCGGTGGGGTTGGTGCGCCAGGGTTGCAGGGTCAGGCTTCCCGCCAAGGGGTATGTCCAACAATCGGCATCGGCGACATCCCAGACCAGGCCTGTGTCTTCGACGTCTTCACCCTGCACGGTCAAGGCGAGAATGGAGCTTGGCAGCGGCCGACCGTTTGCGTAGATCGCCAACAGTTCGTCGCGATGCAGCAGCTTTCCTCGCGGAACACCATTCGCGTCAATAAGGAACAACTCGATGCTCAGCACTTCAGGGTGGGCGGCCAGATAAATTTCGGCCTCTTTTTTATCAGCAAATTGCATATCAAACCTCTCGGCGCTTATTCAAGCGACTGGACAGTATTCAAGAACAATGGAACTTATGAAGAGATAACCCGCGCTCCAGGTAGGGCAAGCAGCGTGGTCAGCGCGTTATCCAACTCACCGATCAGCCTGTCGACATCCCCTTCACTTGTTTGCGGACAGCACAGGGTCATGTTGTGAAAAGGCGTGATCAGGATCCCGCGATTGATCAGATAGAGGTGCAGCGCCATTTGAAGGCTGTCATGAAAAGCCGCCTCGGCTTGCGCACCTGTTCTTGGCGGTGTGGCACAGAATTGAAATTCACAACGAGCCCCCAACTCGGTTACCGACCAGTTCAATTGGTGCCGCTTGAACAACGCTCGAAATCCCTGGGCCAGTCTTGAGGCCAGGGGCAACATGTGCTGGTACGCAGACTCGGTCATGACCTCTTCGAGACTGACGCGCATGCAGCGCATCGCCAGTGCGTTGGCGGACAAGGTGGTGCCCATGCCACTGTGGCCATGCCCGCCGCTCTCTTCGCTGATGCTTTTCTGCGCATGGTGCATGGCCAACGCAACGTGCTCGGTCATGCCAAAGACTGCGCAAGGCACGCCACCGGCGATGGGTTTCCCCACTACGAAAAAGTCGGGCTTCAAATCCCATTGGCGCGTGCATCCACCGATGCCGGTAGAAATAGTGTGGGTCTCATCAATGACCAACAGGCTGCCGTATTTTCGCGTCAGCTCGCGGCACTGTTGCATGAACCCCGGATCGGGCAGGACCATGCCTATATTGGTCATCGCCGGCTCGCACATCAGCGCGCACACGTCGCCCTGAGCTAAAGCAGCCTCCAGTGCAGCAACATCGTTGAAGGGAATGGATCGACTGTATTGGGTCAAGTCGTAGGCTTGCCCCACCAGGCCCGAACGGTGCACGGTCTTGCCCTCTCGGTACCGGACCATCACGTCATCCACGGTGCCGTGATAACAGCCGTCGAACACCAGTAGAACATTGCGCTGGGTGATAGCGCGCGCCCAGCGCAGCACATAACGATTGGCGTCGGTAGCGTTGGCGGTAACTTGCCAATAAGGCAGCTCAAACCGCTGGGCCAGCAACTCTGCGCAGACCACCGCATCTTCGCCGGGCAGCATCGTGGTCAAGCCATTGTTCGCCTGCTCGGCTATGGCGCGGGCGATAGGATCAGGTGAATGGCCAAACATCGTGCCGGTGTCGCCGAGGCAAAAGTCTATGTAGTCATGACCGTCGACGTCGGTGAAGCGGGCACCTTTGGCACGCTGGACAAAGAGCGGCGAAGGCATCGACCAATCGCTCATCCAGTGCATGGGCACACCGTTGAACAGCGCCGACTTTGCACGCTTGGCCAGCGCCATCGACGTTGGGTTGTTTTCTATAAACCGGGCACGCTCGGCTGCGGTAAAGGCAGCAATCGCTGATTCACAAACTCCACTGTTCGACATGATTAGAACCCTTTATTAAGTATCACATTAGTTAAACTTCATCGCCGTATAGATAAGCCACACTCCATCATTCTCCAGGTGCAGCATCAGCTCCCGAATATTGGGTGAAGATCGCTCCGCAAACTTATAACGTGGGCGTTGGCTTTAACTATTTACATTGCCGGCTGACATATAGCCTTGATATATCGCGCAGATATTCATTCAAACGTCATTAACCGGAGTGAGGGGCTTTATTCTCGACCAGGCAATTACCGCCATCGACCACGATAACTTCACCGGTGATGTAACTGGATTCTGGAGACGCCAGAAATGCAACCGCCGCCGCCACCTCGTGGGGACTGCCCGCCCGCCCGATCGGGGTAAAGCGCCCCGCCTCTGCTTCAACCGGTGTGGTTGAGCCCGTGGTGATCCATCCGGGCGCCACGCTGTTGACGGTAATCCCGTGCTTGGCGACTTCAAGTGCCAGTCCCATGTTCATGCCCACCATCGCGGCTTTGGCAGCGCTATAAGCGGCTTCGCCCGGATTGCTCCCGCGGGTGCCCGTGGTGGAACTGATATTGACAATGCGCCCGTAATTTCGCGCCCTCATACCGGGCAAAACAGCCCGCGTCAGAAGAAAAGCGGTGGTTAAGTTTCTGGCCAGTGAAAGATTCCACTCATGCAGTTCCATGCTCGCCAATTCCGAGAAAACCTCAGGGCTGCCTTGCATGGCCATGCCGGCATTATTCACCAGAATATCGACCCGTCCCCAGACCGACACCGCCCAGAGGCCGAATTCACGCACCTGACGTTCATCGATGAGGTCAACCGCCCTGCCCTCAATTTCAAACCCTTCTGCGAGCAGCTCTTTAACGCGTTCCTCGATGCGGCGGCTACTGGCGGTGATGATCAATCTCGCACCCGCTGCACCTAGCCTGCGAGCGATCGCCATGCCAATACCCGCTTCACTGCCGGCACCACTGACAAGTGCCACGTGCCCCCTCAAATCAGTATTTAACATGGTGTTCCCCACGTACTTAATTTGGAATAGAAGTGGAAATTAGGCTAATAAACCTGATAAATAAAGACGATCATCATCAGAAAATCTGACAACTGCCATGGCGTTCACCAGTGAGTCACTGAAAGTTTTCCTTGCGGTTGTCGACAGCGGCTCCTTCTCTGCCGCCGCACGCAAATTGGGGCGGGTACCCTCGGCCATCAACATGGCGGTGTCGCAGCTTGAAGCCGAGCTGGATTTATTGCTTTTTGACCGATCAACCCGCAAAGCCATTCCTACGGCAGCCGCCAAAGCACTTGAGCCCCAGGCACGACAGGTCGCCAGCCAGTTAAACCTGCTGGACGCCCATGCGCTCCAGCTTCATCAGGGGTTGGAGGAGCGCTTGGTCCTTGCGATGGCGCCGGAGTTGCAGACAGGCGTATGGAATCGTCCGCTGTCCATTATCGCCAGGGAGTTTCCCACGCTTGAAATCGAGATTCGCTCCGCGTCCCATCCGGAGGCGATGCGCATGCTCCATGAAGGGCGGGTGCAATTGGCCCTTGGATTTGAACGACCAGGGCTTGACGAGCGGGAGACGTTTCTTGAAGCGGGGAGCCAATTGTTGGTAGCCGTTGCCTCTCCGGATCATCCTGCGGCCGCCGGCAAGAAAAGCCCCTTGAGTGAAGAGCAACTGGTCAACGTCCGGCAGATCATCGTGGCTACTGGAGGGCCTACAGACTCTGATCCACGTGTTGTGCTGTCACGGCGGATTTGGCACAGCGACAATTACCTGGCAACGCTGGATCTGGTCCAGCAAGGATTGGGCTGGGCTTATCTTCCACAGCCGTTGGTACAACCTCTGATCAGTTCGGGCGCATTGACGGAGGTGGTGTTTGACAACATGCCGAGTCAGATGCGGCTATGGGTCGATATCATCTGGGTAAAGAACCGTCCCCTGGGGCTGGCAGCGAGTCGCTACCTGAGCCTGATGCGCAAGATTGTCGAGGACGAGCCGCGGCGTGTTTGAGAAAAAAACCAGCCGTATGGCTCATTGAGGCCACTGTTCAAGCAGTATCGAGACGAATTTTTCCGCCGCCGGCGAAAGCGATGCTCCCCGGCGGTAAACCAGGCCCAAGGAGCGGTTCACAACCGGCTCGATCAACGGGACGCTGACCAAGGTTGGATGATCTTCAGCCGGCATGGCCAGGCTCGGCATCGCCGAAACCCCCAGGCCGGCCTCCACCAGGCCCAGCGAAGTCGAGAGGTGCTGGACCTCGTAGAACCATTGCGGCCGCCAACTCAGGCCAGACAGCGCGTGATCGAGCAACATGCGGTTGCCGCTCAGGCGCCCTACCCCGATCAGGCGGTAATCGCTCAATTCGGACCAGGTGACCGAACTGCGTCCAGCCAACTCATGATCACGCCTGCACGCCAATACGAAAGGCTCGCTGACCAGGGGCACGAACTCAATGTCTGGATGCTGCCCACTCATCATGTTGATCCCGAAGTCGGCCTCCCCCCGCAGCACCGCTTCAAGCCCCTCATTGGCACTCAAATCCAGCAGGCGGATGCGGATTTTTGGGTAGCGCTCGTTATACAGACGAATGACTGACGGCAAGAAATAGAAAGCCGCAGTAGGGATACACGCCAGGGTTACCCGGCCAATCTGGCGTTCGGCCAGCTCACGGATATTGAGAATCGACTCATCGAAGTCATCCAGCAACCGACGTGCCTTTGGAAGAAAGTCACGACCGACGCTCGTGAGGCTGACCTTACGCGTGGTGCGATCCAGCAACGAGGTGCCCAACCCCTCTTCCAGTTTTTTAATTCGGCGACTGAGTGCCGGCTGAGACAGGTGCAAGGCATCGGCTGCTTCGTGAAAACTGCCAAGTTCAGCGATTTTCACGAAGGATCGAATGTCATTCAGCTCATATTCCATGTCTTATCTCACCCGTACAAGGCGTCAAAAGGAAACTCAGCGTAAATTTATCATTCGCAAAACGCAATAATCTCTTCAATATTTGCATTTGAAACATTTTTTAAAGCTTGAGACTCTTGCTCCAAGAACATCAATTACACCGATTGATCAACAAGAGTCAGTATCATGCAAAGAATTCCCTGTGTGCTGATGCGCGGCGGCACCTCGAAAGGTCCGGTTTTTCTCGACTGGGATTTGCCCGCCGCCGTTGAAGCCCGCGACGAACTGCTGCTCAACCTGATGGGCTCCGGTCATGAACTGGAGATCGACGGCATCGGCGGTGGCAGCCCGCAAACCAGCAAGGTTGCGATTGTCAGCCCTTCGCTGCACCCGGATGCGGACGTTGATTACCTGTTCGTTCAAGTGATGGTTTCACAACGCAGGGTCGACAGCGCACCCAACTGCGGCAACATGCTGTGCGCGGTGGGCCCGTTCGCCGTCGAGCAGGGTCTGGTCAAAGGCACCCCGGAGCGCACCCGTGTGCGCATTCGCAACCTAAATACCGGCACCTTTATTCACTCCGACGTGTACACGCCGGATGGCAAAGTCAGTTACGAGGGCGATACCGCCATTGATGGCGTGCCCGGTACGGCGGCACCGGTGCAACTGACGTTCCTCGACGCAGCCGGCAGCAAGACAGGCAAGCTCTTTCCCACCGGTAACACGCAGGACGTGATCGATGGCATTGCGGTGACCTGTATCGACATGGCAATGCCCATGGTGCTTGTCGAAGCCAGCCAACTGGGCAAGCGTGGCGATGAGAGCCCGGCGGAACTGGACGCCGATAAGGAATTCCTGCGACGCCTTGAGACGCTGCGGCTGCAGGCCGGCCTGGCCATGGGCCTGGGCGATGTCAGCGACAAAGTGATTCCCAAGCCGGTACTGGTTTCGCCCGCGAAAGCGGGGGGCACGCTCCAGGTTCGTTACTTCATGCCGCACAACTGCCACCGCGCGCTCGCCATTACGGGCTCGATTGGTTTGGCCACTGCGTGTGTGATCGAAGGCAGCATCGTCGCGCAGATGCTCGGCGGGATCAGTACGCCGCGCCTAGAAGCGGTGCGTATCGAACACCCGAGCGGCGGGATTGATGTCGTATTGTCCTACACCGGCGTCAACGGTGAGACAATTCAGGCTTCAGTCGTACGCACCGCCCGCAGGCTTTTCTCCGGCTACGTCTACGCCACTGACTCGCAGCGCCTTGCCGGATAAATTCCGATAGTCGTTGGCATTTTTGCATCCGCACAATTCTAAAAATGGGTGATGCCATGAAAGTTGTTAAATCGCTCTACTTCCAGATCCTCTGCGCCGTGGCGCTCGGCATCGTGGTCGGGCATTTCTGGGCCCAGCAGGCCATTGCACTCAAGCCCCTGGGTGACGCGTTCATCAAACTGATCAAGATGATGATTGCGCCCGTGGTGTTCTGCACCATCGTCACCGGCATCGCAGGGATGAGCGACAAGCGCTCCCTCGGGCGCCTGCTGGGCAAAACCATGCTGTTGTTCTTCGTCCTCACGGTGATCAGCCTGGTGATTGGCCTGGTCGCGGTGTACGTGTTCCAGCCGGGCGCCGGCATGAACATCGATCCCAGCCAGCTGAGCACCAAAGGATTGGCCCAGTACACGGAGTCGGCCGCAAAGCTTGGGGTGGTGGAGTTTTTCATGCACATCATTCCCGAGACGTTTATCGGCGCCTTCAGTAAAGGTGAAGTGTTGCCGGTGCTGTTTATCGCGGTGTTGTCCGGCTTTGCCTTGTCGTCGCTGGGCGAGCGTGGCAAACCGGTACTCGACGTGCTCGAATCCGCCTCGCAAATGGTCTTCAAGATCTTTTCCTACCTGATGCGTTTTGCACCGGTCGGCGCTTTCGGGGCCTTGGCGTTCACTGTCGGCCAGTACGGCATCACCTCGCTGGGTTCGCTGGCGAAGTTGATCATGACCTTGTACATCGCCTGCGGCTTTTTCGTCTTCGTGGTACTGGGCAGCATTTGCCGCGCCAACGGTTTCAGCCTGTGGAAGCTGCTGCGCTACTTTCGGGAAGAGTTTCTGGTGGTACTCGGCACCTCCTCCACGGAACCGGTGATGCCGCGCATGCTGGAGAAACTCGAGGCACTGGGCTGCAAAAAAGGCGTCGTCGGCCTGGTGCTGCCCACCGGCTACTCGTTCAACCTGGACGGCACGGCCATCTACCTGTCGTTGGCGGCGATTTTCATTGCCCAGGCCTGCAACATTGATCTGAGCCTGACGCAGATCATCACCATGCTGGCGATCATGCTGCTGTCCTCCAAAGGCGCCGCCGGGGTTACCGGCAGCGGGTTCGTGGCACTGGCCTCGACCCTGACGGTCATTCACGACATCCCATTGGCCGGCCTGGCATTGCTGATCGGTGTTGACCGCTTCATGTCTGAAGCCCGCGCCCTGACCAGCCTGGCCAGTAACGCGGTAGCGACGGTGGTGATTTCGATGTCTGAAAATGCCTGCCACCGCGAAACGCTGAACCGGATGCTCGACGCAAAATCTTCTGCCGCACCGGGAAAAGCCTGGGACGACCTGAAGGACGCCAAACGCGTCTAGAGACAACCGGATAACGCTTCCCCCCTGACTTGACTGCCCCCCCCTCCCCGCCAGGCGCGTTGTGCCGCCCGGCGGGTCAGGGCGCGTGCGCCTCGGCGTCAGCCATTTTTACGATAACAACAAGAGAATCGTCCTATGCTCGCTTTCCTTGGCTTGGCCATGGTGGTCGTATTCACCTATCTCATCATGACAAAGCGTTTGTCGCCCATCGTCGCGCTCACCGTGGTTCCCATCGTCTTCGCGGTGATCGGCGGCTTTGGCGGCACCACCGGCAAGATGATGCTCGACGGCCTGAAAATGGTCGCCCCGTCTGCCGCGTTGCTGCTGTTTGCGATCCTGTTCTTCGGCCTGATGATCGACGCAGGCCTGTTCGACCCGCTGATCCGCAAAATCCTGAAGAGGGTCAATGGCGACCCGATGAAGATCGCCGTGGGCACGGCCCTGCTGTCGTTGCTGGTAGCGCTCGACGGCGACGGCACAACGACCTACATGATCACCTGCGCCGCAATGCTGCCGCTGTATAAACGCATCGGCATGAACCCGATGATCCTGGCGACCCTCTCCATGCTGTCGCTGAGCATCATGAGTGGCATGACTCCCTGGGGCGGCCCTGCGACACGGGCTATTGCCGCGCTGGGCCTGGATGCCGGCGAGTACTTCGTGCCGTTGCTGCCGACCATGATCGGCGGTGCCCTGTGGGTGATCTTCACGGCCTTCATACTGGGTCGCGCAGAGCGCAAGCGTATCGGCAACGTGCAACTGCAAAGCGGCGGCGGCGATTGCTACATCGATGCGATTCTCGAGGACACGCCCCACAAACGTCCGAAGCTGGCCTATGTCAATCTGGTGCTGGTGATCGCGGTGATGGTGGCACTGGTGATGGGGCTGATGCATTCCGCGATCCTGTTCCTGATCGGCTTCGTGCTCGCGCTGATGATCAACTACCCGCAATTGGACATTCAGAAAGAACGCATCCTGGCGCACTCGGGCAACGCCATGACCGTGGTGTTGCTGGTATTTGCCGCCGGGATCTTTGCCGGGATCTTTTCCGGTACAAAGATGGTGGATGCCCTGGCACAGACCCTTGTCGACTGGATCCCGCCATCCTGGGGCCACCTGTTTCCGTTGGTGGTTGCGATCACCAGCATGCCGCTGACCTTTGTACTGTCCAATGACGCCTACTATTTTGGCGTGGTGCCGATCCTGGCCAATGCCGCCGCCGCTTATGGCATCGACCCGGTCGAAATCGCCCGCGCCTCGATCCTGGGCCAGCCTGTTCACCTCATGAGTCCGCTGGTGGCCTCGACCCTGTTGCTGGTGGGCATGGTCGATCGCGATATCGGCGACTTCCAGAAGGCCACCGTCAAATGGGCCGTGCTGACTTCCCTGGTCGTTACCGCCCTGGCCTTGTTGACCGGGGCCATCAGCCTGTTCACCTGATCCACCCATAACCCCTGCTGCCTTCCAGCGCGCGTCACTCACGAGGCGCGTGCCGACCTGTACCCCAAATAACAACAACGAGTCATTTGCCATGAACCCTATGTATACCCGTCGAGCTTTGTTTTGCGCGTTAGGCCTGGTACCCGTCGCGGCGGCCAACGCCGAAGGTTTTATTGATGACAGCAAGCTCAAGCTGCAACTGCGCAATGTGTATTTCAACGAGAACTTTCGCGACGAGCACGGCTTGAGTGCGCGGGCCGCCAGAACGGCAAAAAGCGAACGCACCGAGTGGGCCCAGGGATTTCTGCTGGACTATCAGTCCGGATTTACTGCGGGCCCCCTCGGCTTCGGCGTGGACGCCCTGGGGCTCTATGGGGTAAAGCTCGATTCAGGGCGCGGGCGCAGTGGCACCGGGCTCATGCCGGTGCATGATGACGGGCGGGCGGCCGGCGAGTTTGCCAGCGCCGGCGCTACGGCAAAAGCCAGGTTCGCCAAAACCACTGTCAAGTACGGCACCTTGCTGCCCAAGACGCCGGTGTTGATTTACAACGATGCGCGCTTGTTGCCCCAGACCTACCAGGGCACCCAGGTCAGCAGCAGCGACATCGAGAACCTGACCGTGACCGGCGGGCATCTGGACCGTTTCAAACTGCGCGACTCCACCAACAGCGTGCCGATCGTGCCTGATGGCTACAGCGGGGAAAAATCCGGAGATTTCAACTACGCCGGGGCTGAGTACAAATGGGGCAAAAACCTGCGCTTGAGTTATTTCTACGGGGAACTCGAGCACTTCTACCGACAGAACTTCGCTGGCATCCAGCATGACCTGCCGCTGGCCGGCGGCGTGCTGACCAGCGACCTGCGCTACTTCAACAGCGTTGATAGCGGCTCGGCCTACGCAGGCAAAATCGACAATGACATGTTCAGCGGCCAGTTGTCCTACGTGATCTCAGGCCATACCCTCGGTGGCGGCTACCAGGCCCTTCGCGGTGATGCCGGATTACCCTACATCAGCGGCGCGACCGTCTACTCGTTCAGTAATGCCGGCATCGGCAAATTCATTGAGGAGGACGAGAAGACCTGGATGCTCAACTATGGCTACAACTTCGCCGCCGTCGGCGTGCCCGGCCTGACCTTCTCAACGCGCTACCTGAGCGGCAATGACGGCAAGTCCACCACCACAGTCAAGGAATGGGAGCGGGATACCGAGCTGGCTTACGTTGTGCAAGCCGGCACGTTCAAGGGCCTGGGCGTACGCATGCGCAACTATGTCTACCGCTCTGAGTTCTCCCGCGGCCGCGACAGTAATCGCCTCTACCTCACCTATGACATTGCCCTTTGGTAAGTCGACGATCGCGGCCCTTGCGGCCGCTTTCCTACAGATTCAGGTGAGGAACCCCACGCATGCTGTTTAAAAACAAAGTACTGATGCTGGTGCTGACTCCGGTGGTGCTGTTGTCCACGGTGCTGGCGCTGACAACGAGCACCACCTTGCTGTCGAGCGCCGAGCAGGAAGTCACGGCGACCCGGAAACGCCTGCTGGATGAAAGCCGGGAACGCTTGAAAGACTACGCCAACCTTGCCCGAACCTCGGTAGCGGAGCTGTATGCGCAGGCCGAGACGGGGGACACCGCAACGCGTGCGCTGGCGATCGCGCGACTGTCGAAAATGAAGTATGGGGACGACGGCTATTTTATCGGTTACGACAGTCAGGTCGTGCGCCTGTTTCGTGGTGACAGCAGTGAAGGCGTCGGCACCAACATGAGTGACCGCAAAGACAAGAACGGGATTTACCTGAATCGGGAAATGGTTGCCGCAGCGAAGAACGACAGCCACTTCGTCAACTATTCGGGGGCCCTGATCAATACGGATAAAGTCGCTCCCAAGCTGGCTTACAGCTTTTACCTGCCAGCTTGGGACATGGTCGTGGTCACCGCGATCAATCTCGACCGAATCGAAAGCCAGGTTGCCCAAGTACGAGGGGAAATCCATCAGCGTGTGCGCAGCCTGGTCTACGGGATAACCGTCATTGCCTTGATTGCGCTCGGGATCACCGGTGTGCTCGCAGTGTTAATGGTTAAAAGCAGCCTGCGTCCCCTGTCGCGGATTCGCGAGCACCTCGATGAGATCGCCGCGGGCGAAGGCGATCTGACACGGCGCTTACCCATCAGCCGCGACGAGTTCGGCCAGGTGGCCGTGTCGTTCAATGCCTTCGCCGATAAGATTCATGGGCTGGTCGGCCAGATCGTCGGCATGGCCAGAGAATTGAATACATCCGTGACCCAGGTGGCCGAACAGAGCAAATGCATCGATCAGGTCATGGAACAGCAACGCCAGGAAACCGATCAAGTCGCTGCAGCAATCAATCAGATGTCATCTGCGGCGCAAGAGGTCGCCAACAGTGCCCAGAGCGCTTCAGAGGCAGCGGGCGAAACCGATGTGCAGGCCCAGCACGCCAGGCAGGTCGTCAATGAAAGCATCACCCGGTTGGGAAGCCTGACCGAGGACCTGTCCGCGGGAGGCGCCTCGCTGAAAAGCCTGCAAGGCGATGTAGCAGGCATTGTCACGGTGCTGGATGTAATCCGCTCGATCGCCGAGCAAACCAACCTTCTCGCACTCAACGCCGCGATCGAAGCCGCCCGGGCCGGGGATGCAGGTCGCGGATTTGCCGTGGTTGCCGACGAAGTACGCGCGCTGGCAAGCCGGACGCAACTCAGCACCCAGGAAATTCAAGCGATGATCGAGCGCCTTGACCAGGCCACCACCAAGGTCGTCACTGCAATGAGTCACTCCGGCGCAGCAGGTCATGGCGCCAGCCTGCACGCTGGACAAGCCGGGCAGTCGCTGGGCAAGGCGGTCGAGTTGATCGTTACCATCAACACCATGAACGCGCACATCGCCAGCGCCGCGCAAGAGCAGACGTCGGTTGCAGAGGCCATCAATCGCAGCGTCCACCAGATAGCCCGCGCGATTGAAAACGTCGCAGACCAGACCCAAAGCGGCGTACACACGGTCGATGAGCTGTACGCCATCGGTCATCGCCTGGAAGGCCTGTTGAGGCAATTCAAGATTTAACCACTGTGTTTTCTGTGCGCCGGGCGTTGAGGCACTAACTGCGGCGCTCAAAGCGCGGAATCGGCAACCCCAGGCTTTCGCGCAAGGTCGTCCCTTCATACGCTTTGCGATACACGCCACGCGCCTGCAATAACGGTATGACGTCTTGGGTAAAACGCTTGAATTGCTCGGGGTGCCCGATGTAGATGTTGAAGCCATCCACGGCGCGGGCCTCGAACCAGTCGGCCATTTTCTGCGCGACCGTGTCAGCAGTGCCCACGAATGCGCCGGGACGCAGTTGGCGACCAAACTCTACGGCCTGGCGCAACGTGAAACCTTTCTCGCGAGCCTGATCGGCAATCCGTTTGGCTGCGGTAAAAAAGCTGCTGCGCGCAGACTCGAGGCTTGCCTGGGGAAACGGCGCATCGAGGTCGTACTGGCTGAAATCATGCCAGCCAAAGTTACGTCCAAATTCCTTCAGTGCGAGTTCAAAGCTGTGGTCGACCTGATGGTAGTGCTGCTCGATTTCACGGGCGTGCTCATCCGTGTCGCCGACGTAAATTTCAGCGCCAGGCATGACCAGTATCTGCTCCGGGTCGCGCCCCCTTTGTGCTGCCCTGCCCTTTATATCGCGGTAGAAAGCCTGGCCCTGCTCGATACTGGCGGCATGGGTAAAGATCACATCGGCGGTGGCGGCACCCAGCTCGCGCCCCTGCGGCGAATCACCGGCCTGGAATATCACCGGCTGGCCTTGGGGTGAGCGTTGGATGTTCAGCGGGCCGACCACCGAAAAGTGCTCGCCCTGGTGATTCAGGCGATGCAGTTTGCTCGGGTCGAGAAACTGCCCGGTCGCCCGGTCGCGCACGAAGGCATCTTCCTCGTAGGAGTTCCACAAGCCCTGCACAACCTGGACGTGTTCAGCCGCTCGGCCGTAGCGCGTGTCGTAATCGTAGTGTTCGTCCCGGCTGTAGTTGCCTGCCGTGCCGGCATCGCCGCTGGTCACCACGTTCCATCCCGCACGACCTTTGCTGATCAGGTCCAGTGAAGCCAGGCGCCGCGCAACATTGTAGGGCGAGTTGTAAGAGGTGGTCAGCGTACCGACCAAGCCTATATGGCGTGTGCTCACAGCCAGTGCCGAGAGCAGCGTCAGCGGTTCCAGCCGATTCAGATAATGGGAGGGCGACCCCGGTGTGATGAACTGGCTGTCGACGATAAACATCAAGTCGAACAACGCCGCCTCGGCCTGACGCGCAATATCGATGTACCAATCGACGTTGACGCTGGCGTCGGCCGGTAATTGAGGATCGAGCCACAGGTTATGGCGACCCGGCCCGCCACTGCCCATCGTCAAGGCACCCAGTTTGAGCTGTCTGTTGGTCATGTCCAGAGTATTCCTTGACGCCTCACGGCTGGTTATCAGCGACGGCTGGCTGCAAGGACGCCGCGAATGACTGATCGAACAGATTGGCTGCCGGGTACGGTTTGACCAGCCCTTGGCCAGCAAAAAAGTCCACGGTTTTTTGCGCCTCTGCTGGCGACTGGGCAGTCACCGGCTCGACGGTGGTGCGCGCGCGGGCAAACCAGGCGCGCGCTATACCGGCGTCCGCACGCGTACGCCTGGCCCACGCATCGGCATAGGCGTCGGTGTTGGCCGGGGTTTGGCGAGCCCAGTCACGCGCCTTTTTCAGGCGCAGGAGAAAATCGCTGATCTGCACACGCTTGGCTTCGACGGCACGGGCGTTGGCTGCAATGAAGCTCTGGGCCGGAATCAATCCGTCAGCCGTCGCGAGCACCCGCGCACCTTGGCGTTCCTGCTGCGTAACGTAAGGTTCCCAGGTGGCGATAACGTCCACCGAACCGCCTTCCAACGCATGGGAGGCGTCCAGCGCGCTGAGGTAGCGCAACTCCAGTGAGTCTCGTGGCACGCCGGCTTTATCCAGCGCAGTCAACAGCAGTTGCTGGCTCCAGGAGCCTTTCCAGATGGCCGCACGTTTGCCCGCGAGATCCGCAAGGCTCCTGATCGGCGAATCCTTTTTCACCAGAATGGCCACGCCGTCGAGATTTTGCCGACTGACCGCAATCACTTTGATGGGCGCGCCTAATGCGCCCAGGAACAGCACGGGCGCATCACCCAGCAAGCCAATGTCCAGGCTGCCGACGTTGAGTGCTTCGGCAACCGGCGACCCGGCAGTGAACTGCTTCCATTCAAGGGTATAGGGCAGGTTTTCAAGCACCCCCGCCGCTTCCATCGCGGCCTGGGCGTTGTAGCTTTGGTCGCCCACCACCAGCGTTTGCGCATTCGCGGTCAGGCACAGCAATACGGCCGCCAACCCGGCCGCCAGTCTCGTCAGGTAACGCACGTTCGTCTCCAGATGCCTTGTCAGGCCGTTCAAGTCGATCCGCGCGTACGGTCTCGATAGTGTTCACAGGAATAATCTGCCCACACCATAAGGACCGGATCGGCCGCTGTAAACTTCTTATAATGCATAACGTAATTCTATAATAATGCGAAATAAGCATTTTAAGGCCGGCATGCACCATCTGTTTCCAGCATACCCCATGCTCAAACGTCATAATCCCCGACCCGCCTGCATGGTAATCTCGCGCGACCACGAATAGACATAGATCGTCACGTGACGATGACCAGAGCCAGGAAAGAACATGCCCAAAAAATCTCATTCGACGCTGCGCCGCAACTTCCGCGAATTGCTGGCCAAGCCGAGCTGCGTTGAAACCGCTTCCGTATTCGACCCCATGTCCGCCCGTATCGCGGCAGACCTGGGGTTTGAGGTGGGTATCCTGGGAGGGTCAGTCGCGTCGTTGCAGGTATTGGCGGCGCCCGATTTTGCCTTGATCACGCTGAGTGAGTTCGTCGAGCAGGCCACCCGTATCGGCCGCGTCGCCCAGTTGCCTTTTATTGCCGATGCCGACCACGGTTACGGCAATGCACTCAACGTGATGCGCACCGTCGAAGAGCTTGAGCGCGCCGGCGTCGCGGCATTGACGATTGAAGACACGCTGCTGCCTGCACAATTCGGGCGTAAATCCACCGACCTGATTTCCATCCAGGAAGGCATCGGCAAGGTCCGCGCCGCCCTGGAAGCCCGTGTCGATCCTGAACTGTCGATCATCGCCCGGACCAACGCCGGCGTGTTGTCCACCGAAGCGGTGATCGAGCGCACCCGGGCTTATCAGAAAGCCGGTGCCGACGGCATCTGCATGGTGGGTGTCAGCGACTTCGAGCACCTGGAGAAGATCGCGGAAAACCTCACCGTGCCGCTGATGCTGGTGACCTACGGCAATCCCAAGCTCAACGACGCCCAGCGTTTGGCGGATTTGGGCGTGCGCGTGGTGGTTGCCGGCCATGGCGCGTACTTTGCGGCGATCAAGGCTACTTACGACAGCCTCCGTGCCCAGCGCCAGCTGACCCACAGCACCTCGAACCTCAGTGCGACGGAACTGACCCATACCTACACGCTGCCTGAAAGTTACGTGGCGTGGGCCAAGGAGTTCATGGACGTGGAAGAGTAATAACTGCGTGGAGTAAGGGGCCAATTACTCCAGCGCCCTCGCCCTTGTTAGTTCAACTTAAAAACTCCCCATGGAAAAAAATCCGCCGTAGCAACTACGGCGGCAACCAAAGGGTATTGTCGAAGCAGAGCGGCTAAGACAGTCCCCACGCTACACCTCCCGCCGATTAAAAATAGTGAAGTTTAATTAATCGAGTTTCATCCCCGGCACACCTGCAGGCCGCGCAAAATCTGCCTGGAGTCAGCTTCGGCAAACCCGTCGAAGACAATAAGAAACCGTAACGCCTCACTTTAAAATTCTGCCCATACAAGCGTGTACGCCTGCCAGACAGTGCGGCGTTTCTGTGCGCGTTCATTATTCCGGGGAAGTTAATAACATGATTAAACAGTGGAGCCTGTTGGCGCTGGCGGTGTGCGCCAGTATCAGCCCCGTGGCGTTTGCCGAGTCCGTCACGGACCAAGCCGATGCCAAGGGTTTTATCGACGGCAGCAGCGTCACCGGCTTGTTGCGCAACTATTACTTCGACCGCGACCGTGCGAGCGGCAAGGCCGACAACCGCGACTGGGCCCAGGGCGCCATGCTCAACTACGCCTCGGGCTTCACCCAGGGCACCCTCGGCTTTGGCGTGGATGCCTACGCCTACGGCGCGCTGAAACTCGACGCTACCCACGCGGACGCCGGCACCGGCGACCTGCCGACCGATCGGCACGGCGATCCCGAGAATGCCTACGGTTCCGTCGGTGCTGCGGTGAAACTCAAAATTTCCAAGACCCAGTTGAAGTTCGGTGACATGCAGCCCACCGCGCCGGTCTTCGCCACCGGCGGCACCCGCCTGCTGCCGCAGACCGCCACCGGCTTTGATCTCACCAGCAGCGAAATCAGCGGACTGGACCTGGAAGCCGGGCACTTCACCAGCACCAACAGCGGCATGACCAGCAACCATGACCACGATATTTACGCCACCTACGCCAACGTGGCGGCCAACAGCGCGAGCTTTGTCGGCGGCAAATACACCTTCACCCCGTCACTGAGCGCGACACTGTATGCCGGCGAACTGGAAGACATCTGGCGCCAGTACTACACCAACCTCAACTACGTCATCGCCCTTCCCCATGACCAATCCCTGGCCCTGGACGGCAACCTGTACCGCACCCTCGACACCGGCGCCGCCAAGGCCGGCGCGATCAACGACACCACCTACTCGGTGGCGGCGGCCTATTCGTTCCTGCAGGCGCACACGCTGACGCTGTCGTTCCAGAAGGTGCACGGCGACACGCCCTTTGACTACATCGGCACCGGTAACAACGGCGCGGGTGAAGGTGGCGATTCGGTGTTCCTGGCCAACTCGGTGCAGTGGGGCGACTTCAACGGGCCGGGCGAGCAGTCGTGGGGGATTCGTTATGACTTGAACATGGCCAGTTATGGCGTGCCGGGGTTGAGTTTCATGAGCCGTTATATCAACGGTTCGGACATCAACGGCACCCACACCCCGGTCAACAGCGCCTATGCCGGCGATTACGGTGCCGACGGCGCCCATCACGAGACGGACGTGGAGGCCAAATATGTGATCCAGAGTGGCCCGGCAAAAAACCTGTCGTTGCGCGTGCGTGATGCCATCGTGGCGTCCAACGCCGACCAGCGCGATGGTGACTTGAATGAGCTACGGGTGATCGTCGACTACCCGTTCACCTTGCTGTAAAGGGAGCTTTGTCAGGAGAGGGAATGGCTCCCTCTCCACGCCTAAAACGCGATCAGCCTACCCAGCCGACGGCAGTTTTCGGAATCACTTCCGACTCATCCAGTTTCGACGCAAACATACTCACAGCCTGCACCGCATCACTGGTGCTGGTGCGAATCTGCAAAATCACCGAACCCGCCTGGTCCGCCAGGTTCACACCGCGTTGCGCGCCCTCTTGGGTGGAGCTCATGCTGGCCACCGCGTCGCGGGTTTCCGACAGGATCATGCCAATCATCTCGGCGATTTCCGCGGTAGAGCGGCTGGTACGCCCCGCCAACTGCCTGACCTCATCGGCCACCACGGCAAAACCACGCCCTTGGTCGCCCGCACGGGCAGCCTCGATGGCCGCGTTGAGGGCCAACAGGTTGGTTTGGTCGGCGATGCCTCGAATGGTATTGACGATGGCGGTAATTTGCTCGGAGCGCTCGCCCAATTGCCCGACCAGACGCGCCGATGCGCCGATGTTCTCGGCGATCCGGCGCATCTCTGTCGCCGTATCCTGGATCACCTGGGTACCGTGCTCGGCAAACCGCTCGGTCTCGGAGGAAATATGGTAGGCCCGGGAGGCGCCGCGTGAGTCTTCCTCGAACTTTTCCACGCGTTCAGTGATGTCACTGGCAAACTTGACGATCTTGATCAGCGTGCCGTCGCCGTCGTAGACCGGGTTGTAACTGGCCTCCAGCCACGCGACACGGCCATGCTTGCCTAGACGTTTGAATTGCCCGGTGAAAAATTCACCGTTGTTCAAGCGTCGCCAGAAGTCGGTGTACTCGCTGCTGTTGATCAGGCTGGGTTCGCAAAACAGGCGGTGGTGCTTGCCTTTGATTTCGGCCAGCGTATAGCCCATGACGTGCAGAAAGTTCTCGTTGGCGTCCAGCACCTGACCGTTCAAGTCGAACTCGATCACTGCCATTGCCCGATCCACTGCGGCCAGTTTGCTGCGGGTCGCCGCCTCCTGTTCGACTTTGGCGGTGACATCCAGGGCGTACTTGACCACTTTCAGCACTTGGCCACGCTCATCCAGCACCGGGTTGTAGCTGGCTTCCAGCCAGACGGTCTTGCCGTGGGCATCCACGCGCTTGAAGGTGCCCGATACGAACTTACCGGACTTGAGCTCACCCCAGAACTGGCTGTAGGCGGGGCTGTTGGTCAGCGCCGGCAAGCAAAAGTCCCGGTGGGATTTGCTCGCCAATTGGTCGCGACTGTAGCCCAGGGTTTTCAGGAAGTTATCGTTGGCACGCAGGACCTTGCCGTTGAGGTCGAATTCGACTACCGCCATGGAGCGTTCCAGGGCGCTGATCAGTCCTTTGTACTCGGTGACTTCGGCCGTCCTGGCCGCCAGTTCGGTTTTGAGTGTTGTATTGAACATGACGAGCCCTCAGCCGTGCGGAAAAACCTGTGTCTTGACTCGCTATCGGCTGGGAAATACGCGACTTTAAGGGGCGCAGCAGGATTATTTTCTGGCGTCAAATTATTGCTTGAGCCCGCAGGATTCAAGGCTTTGCGGCAAGCGAAGCCAAGCGCTCCCGCATACCGGTACTGGCCGCCGGGCCGGCCTGCAACACACAGTCCTCCAACGGCACGATGTGTCCCTCTGCACTCGCCAACATCGGCTGCACCGGCCGCCCGGTGTCCCGCTCGACCAACTCGACACTGGTGCCTTCTTCGGCGTAATGCCGGTTGCCCCACGCCACCAGCGACATCAGCACCATGCGGAAATCCTCGCCCTTGGCGGTCGGCACATATTCATAGCGCGGCGGCCGCTCACTGTAGGCCCTGCGCTCCAGCATCCCCGCCTCCACCAACGCTGTCAGGCGGCGCGTGAGCATGTTCGGCGCGATGCCCAGGCTGCGCGAAAACTCATCGAAGCGGCGCAACCCCTGCAACGCGTCGCGCATGATCAGGATGCTCCACCACTCCCCTACCCGTTCGAGGCTGCGGGCGATGGGGCATTCGTCGCGGGTCAGGGACTTGCGTTGCATAAAGGTTCCTAGGGGCCGGTGCAAAGTTGTGTGACGCCATGTTACTTTCATCATGATAGTGACGTCCATAGAGTCTGAACCCTCAATGCAACCGGAGTCGATTGATCATGAGTAAACGTATCGTTGTGACAGGCATGGGTGCGCTGACACCGTTGGGCGCTGACGTGGAGTCAACCTGGAAACGCCTGTTGAACGGGCAGTCGGGCATTCGTCGCCTGCCTGAAGAACTGATCGGCGACCTGGCTATCAGCATCGGCGGCCAAGTGCAGAGCGTGCTGCAGGACCCCGAAGCCGGGTTCGATCCTGATCGCCTGCTGGCCGCAAAAGAGCAGCGCAAGATGGACCGTTTCATCCTGTTCGCCCTGGCGGCGGCCGACGAAGCCCTGAAGCAGGCCGGCTGGGCCCCGAACACCGTGCAGCAGCAGGAACGCACCGCCACCATCATCGCCTCGGGCGTCGGCGGTTTTCCGGCCATCGCCGAGGCGGTACGTACCACCGACAGCAAGGGGCCGCGACGCTTGTCGCCGTTCACCATTCCATCGTTCCTGAGCAACATGGCCGCCGGGCATGTGTCGATCAACTATGGCTTGAAAGGCCCGCTGGGAGCGCCGGTCACGGCCTGTGCGGCGGGGGTGCAGGCGATTGGCGACGCTGCGCGGATGATCCGTGCCGGTGAAGTGGACGTGGCGGTGTGCGGTGGCGCCGAAGCGGCGATCCACCGCGTCAGCCTGGGCGGCTTTGCGGCGGCGCGGGCGTTGTCCAGCGACTTCAACGACGCCCCCGAGCGCGCCTCGCGCCCGTTCGATCAGGCGCGTGACGGCTTTGTCATGGGCGAAGGCGCCGGCATCCTGGTCATCGAGGAACTGCAACACGCCCTTGCACGCGGTGCCCAGCCGATTGCCGAGCTGGTGGGCTATGGCACCAGTGCCGATGCCTACCACATGACCGCCGGCCCGGAAGACGGCGACGGTGCGCGCCGGGCGATGACGCAGGCGTTGCGTCAGGCGGGGATCGAGGCGTCCGCGGTGCAGTACCTGAATGCCCACGCCACCTCGACGCCGGTGGGCGACAAAGGCGAATTGGCAGCCATCAGGACCGTATTCGGTGTGGGTGGCCACCTGGCGATCAGCTCGACCAAGTCCGCCACCGGCCATTTGCTGGGCGCCGCGGGCGGCATTGAGGCGATCTTCACCGTACTTGCCCTGCGCGATCAGGTCGCACCGGTGACCCTCAACCTGGAACACCCGGATGACCTGGCCGAGGGCCTGGACATGGTGCGCGGTGACGCGCGGCCGATGGCGATTGAATACGCGCTGTCTAACGGCTTCGGGTTTGGTGGCGTGAATGCCAGCGTGTTGTTCCGCCGCTGGGTATAAGCCAGCGGTTTGCCCCTGGGATTGTTTTCGGGGACCATGGCGCCTTTCCGTTACTGCCAACCAGAGGCGCCCATGGCCAACCACGACCTGTCCTACACCCCCGATCCGGATGCCGACTCGATTTCTTCCGACGTTGTCGGTTTCAACGGCATCCTGGTCTCCACCCAGATCCCGACCCGCGCCGACGGCAGCCTGGAACTGGGCGATATCACCCTGCAAAGCGAATGCACCCTGCAAGCGCTGAAAGTCGCACTGGAAAAGGCCGGCAGCTCCATGGACCGGGTCATGCACCTGACCATTTATCTGACCGATATGGCCGACCGCGCCGCCTTCAATGAGGTCTACAAACGCTTTTTTGCCAAGCCATGGCCCGTGCGTGCGGCGGTTGGCGTGGCTGCGCTGGCGGTAGACGGCATGCGCGTGGAAGTCACCGCGATGGCCGCTCAAGCCTGAAGTAATGCCGGTCAGGCATTTCACAGCTACAATGCGCGCCTCAACCGTGACAAGCCTGACTAAAAAAACTATGTCCTTGCCCAAGCATCACCTGGAATTGCTCAGCCCTGCCCGCGATGTCGCCATCGCGCGCGAGGCCATCCTGCATGGCGCCGACGCCATCTACATTGGCGGCCCGAGCTTCGGCGCGCGCCATAACGCGTGCAACGAGGTGAGCGATATCGCCCAACTGGTGGAATTCGCCCGTCGTTACCACGCCCGCGTGTTCACGACTATCAACACCATCCTGCATGACAACGAACTCGAAGCCGCGCGCAAGCTGATCCATCAGCTCTACGACGCCGGTGTCGACGCGCTGATCGTGCAGGACCTGGGCGTGATGGAGCTGGATATCCCACCCATAGAGCTGCACGCCAGCACCCAGACCGACATCCGCACCCTGGGCCGCGCCAAGTTCCTCGACCAGGCCGGGTTCTCGCAGTTGGTGTTGGCCCGCGAGCTGAACCTGCAGGAAATCCGCGCCATCGCCGACGAGACCGATGCCGCCATCGAGTTCTTTATCCACGGCGCCCTGTGCGTGGCGTTCTCCGGGCAGTGCAATATCTCCCACGCGCAAAATGGCCGCAGCGCCAACCGTGGCGACTGCTCCCAGGCGTGCCGCCTGCCGTATACCTTGAAAGACGACCAGGGCCGCGTCGTGGCCTTTGAAAAGCACCTGCTGTCGATGAAAGACAACAACCAGAGCGCCAACCTGCGCGCGCTGGTGGAAGCCGGCGTGCGTTCGTTCAAGATCGAAGGCCGCTACAAGGACATGGGCTATGTGAAGAACATCACCGCCTATTACCGCCAGCGCCTCGACGAAATCCTCGAAGACCGTCCGGACCTCGCCCGCGCGTCCAGCGGCCGTACCGCGCACTTCTTCCTGCCCGACCCGGAAAAAACCTTCCACCGTGGCAGCACCGACTACTTTGTCAGCGACCGCAAGATCGACATCGGCGCCTTCGACACCCCGACCTTCACCGGTTTGCCGGTGGGTGTGGTGGAAAAAGCCGGCAAGCGTGACCTGCAAGTGATCACCCATGAGCCGCTGTCCAACGGCGACGGCCTCAATGTGCTGGTCAAGCGCGAAGTGGTGGGTTTCCGCGCCAACATCGCCGAGCCCAAGGGCGAGTTCGAGGAGGACGGCGAGAAGCGCTACCGCTACCGCGTCGAGCCGAATGAAATGCCGGCCGGCCTGCATCAGTTGCGCCCGAACCACCCGCTGAACCGCAACCTCGACCACAACTGGCAGCAGGCGTTGCTCAAGACTTCGGCCGAACGCCGTATCGGCCTGTCATGGGTCGCGCGTTTGCGTGAAGAGCAGTTGGACGTCACCGCGACCAGCGAAGAAGGCATCTGCGCCAGCGTCACCCTGCCCGGCCCGTTCGGCGTGGCCAACAAGCCGGAACAGGCGCTGGACACCCTGCGCGACCTGCTTGGCCAACTCGGTACCACCGAGTATCACGCCACCCGTATCGAACTGGATGCACCGCAGGCGTTCTTCATTCCCAACTCGCAGCTCAAGGCATTGCGCCGCGAAGTGATCGAAGCCCTGACCGCCGCCCGTGTTGCCGCCCACCCCCGTGGCGGGCGCAAGGCCGAAACCACGCCGCCGCCGGTGTACCCGGAAGCGCACCTGTCGTTCCTGGCCAATGTCTACAACCAGAAAGCCCGCGACTTCTACCACCGTCACGGGGTGAAGCTGATCGACGCAGCCTTTGAAGCCCATGAAGAGAAAGGCGAAGTGCCGGTGATGATCACCAAGCACTGCCTGCGTTTCTCCTTCAACCTGTGCCCTAAACAAGCCAAGGGTGTGACAGGGGTGAAGACCAAGGTCGCGCCGATGCAGTTGATTCACGGCGATGAAGTGCTGACGTTGAAGTTCGACTGCAAACCCTGCGAAATGCACGTGGTGGGCAAGATCAAGGGGCATATCCTTGGGTTGCCACAGCCGGGCAGTGTGGTGGAGCATTTCAACCCGGAAAATATCATCTTTCAGGGCACGCACTGACCCTGTGGGAGCGGGGCCACCACCAGCCCCGCTGCAACCCCGCCGCCGCCAGCAGGATCGTCGCCACCCCCAGCCATTGCAGCCAACCCAGGCGATGCCCGAAGGCAATCCAATCGACGAAGATCGCCGCAATCGGGTAGATAAACGACAGTGCGCCGGTGATGGCGGTGGGCAGTTTCTGGATCGCGCCATACAGCAACACGTACATCAAGCCGGTGTGCACCACGCCGAGCGTGACCAATGCCGCCCAGGCGTTGGTGGTGGCAGGCAAGCTGTTCCAAGGCACCAAGGGCGCCAGTAACACTGCGCCGGTGGTCACCTGGATCAACGCCATCAAATGCGGTGGTACGTCCTTCAAACGCTTGATGATCAGTGCGGCAATCGCGTACAGCAATGCCGCGCCCAGTGCCAGGGCAATGCCTGCAAGGTAATCGTCGCCGGTTGGCTGATCGCCATGGGCCGTGACAATCGCCAGCATTCCCAGGAACGCCAGGCTCAGCCACGCCAGTTTCTGCACGGTGATTTTTTCCCCAAGGAACAGCGCCGCCAGCATCACCAACATGAACGGCTGCACGTTGTACACCGCGGTGCTGATGGCGATGGACGCACGGGAATAGGACTCGAACAGCAGCAACCAGTTGCCGACAATTGCCACGCCACTGAGCATCGCCAGGCCGAACGAGGCCCAACTGAGCAGGTCCAGGCGCAGGTAACCCAGCCGCGCGCACACCAGCAACAAGGTCAGCCCACCGATCACGCAGCGCCAGAACACCACTTCGAGCACCGACACGCCGGACACCAGCACAAACCAGCCGATGGTGCCCGAGATCAGCATGGCGGCGATCATTTCCCACGAACCGCGACGGATGGATGAACCCATGATTGATGCTCCTCAAGTGAGGCTCAATTATGGCAATCTGCTTGTGCGCGGCTCCAGTGACTAAAAAAGGCAAAATCCCGCAATCACCTTTTCTTATTAGGCGAACACCATGATTGACACGATCGACCAGCAACTGATCGCCGCTTTGATGGATGACTCGCGGTTATCCCTCAAGGCCCTGGCGGGCATCACCGGGCTGTCCTCGCCCAGTGTGGGCGAACGCCTGCGCCGCCTGGAAGAACGCGGCGTGCTGACCCACTACACCGTCGACATCGACCCCAGGCACTTCGGCTACCTGCTGCAAGCCATCGTGCGCATCCGCCCCCTGCCCGGCAAATTGCAGGAGGTGGAGCGCCAGATCCAGGCGATCCCGGAGTTCACCGAATGCGACAAGGTCACCGGCGAAGACTGCTTTATCGCACGCCTGCACGTGCGCACCATGGACCATCTCGACAGCCTGCTGGATCGGATCAATGCCTATGCCGAAACCAACACCGCCATCGTCAAGAAAACCCCGGTGAAGCGACGTTTGCCGCCGCTGACCAACGACTGAACCGTAACACACCGATTCCTGTGGAGAGTGGGCCTGGTGTGGTGAGCAGGCTTCCTGTAGCAGGCGGGCTTGTTGTGGTGAGGTGGCAAGCAGGCCTGTTGTGGTGAGCGGGCTTGCTGTGGTGAGCGGGCTTGCCCCGCGCTGGGGCGCGAAGCGGCCCCTAAACCTGACTACTCACTATGCCTGGATAAACGCGGTGCCTTTATTGGGGCTGCTTCGCAGCCCAGCGCGGGGCAAGCCCGCTCACCACAACAAGCCACCTCACCACAACAAGCCTGCTTGCCACCTCACCACAACAAGCCACCTCACCACAACAAGCTCGCTCACCACAGCAAGCCCGTTCCCCACACAACAGGCCCGCTCACCATAACGGGCCCGCTCGCCACAGGAGCCTAGTCGTGAAGGGCCTTGGCGGCGGGCAGCAAACTTTGAAACTTGCGATAACGCGCCGCCAACACCGGCTGCTGCTTCAGGTCAGGTGTGTACCGGGCTTTGACCGGCATCCCCGCCGCGAGCAGCTCCGCCCCCTGCCCCATCGCCACAAACCCGAGCTTTGCCGCGCCAATACACGCGCTCAATTCACTGCCCTGCAAGGTGAAGATTTCCCGCTGCAGGATATTCGCCAGCAGCTGCGCCCAGTACTCACTGCGCGCACCGCCGCCCACCAGGGCGCAGGCTCCCACGTCGGCGCCGGTCGATTGCACCGCGCGCAACGCATCGAGCAAACCGAAACCCACCCCTTCCATCACCGCATAGCCCAGCATCGCCGGTGTGCAGTCGTGGCCCAGGTTCATGAAGCCGCCGCGCAGCAAAGGATCGTTGTGGGGTGTGCGTTCGCCGGCCAGGTACGGCAGGAACAACGGTGTCCCCAAAGGCACGTGCTGCTCAATCGGCAATTGCGCCTGCACCTGCTCCAGCAACGTTTGCTCATCGGCCATACCCGTCAGCCGTGTGACCCAGCGCAGGCAACTGGCGCCGGCGAGCATGGCGCCCATGGTGTACCAGCGGTTGGGCAGCGCGTGGCAGAAGCTGTGCACTGCACTGGCCGGGTTGCCTGCAGCGTGATCGGTGATCGCAACGATGGCCGCGCTGGTGCCAAGGGTAATGAAGCCATCACCGGCGTTGACCGCGCCGATGCCGACCGCCGCCACAGGGTTGTCACCGCCACCGCCGGCAATCACCACGTCAGCTGACAGGCCCAGTCCCGTGGCCGTCAACAACGCGCTCGCCGCACCACCCTCCACCAGCCTGGGCAATTGCCCGGGCGTAAGGCCTGTAGCGCGAACCATCGGGGTAAACCATGCCCGCCGCGCCACATCCAGCCACAACGTACCCGCCGCGTCGGACATCTCGCTGATGCGCTCGCCACTCAAACGCAAGCGCAGGTAATCCTTCGGCGACAGCACGCAATCAATCGCCTGGAACACCTCGGGCTCATGCCGTTGCAGCCACAGCAGTTTCGGCGCGGTCAGCCCGGCCATCGGCAGGCTGCCGGTGACGTCGGCGAAGCCGGGCCCCAGCTGTTCGGCTTCGGCCATTGCACGGGAGTCGTCCCACAGGATCGCCGGGTACAACACGCGGTTGTCCGCCCCCAGCAACACCGCGCCGTGCATCTGCCCCGACAGGCCGATACAGGCCACGCGGGTAAACGCCTCGTGTCCGCGCAGTTGCGCCAACGCCTGCAAGCAGGCTTGCCACCAGTCTTCCGGCGCCTGTTCAGACCAGCCGCTGTGCCGGCGCGACACGCTCAAGCGCACGCTGGCATGGGCCAGCACCGCGCCCGTGGCGTCCATGAGGATGGCTTTGAGTTCCGACGTGCCCAGGTCAATGCCCAGGGAAACAGGACTGTTCATGCGTGTGTTATTCCCATCAATGACAGCCACAGGAGTTACGTAACTGCAGGGTCGGTGCCAGGCGCACGCTCTGGGGCGCTGCGTCAGGCGACGCCATGCGTTGCAGCAACAGGTCGACCGCGCGGGCGCCAAGGGCCTTGACCGGCTGTGCGATCAGGCTCAAGCGCGGCACGAAAAAATCCGCCCAGTCAAAATCATCAAACCCCACCAGGGCCATTTGTCTCGGCACTTCAAGCTGCGCGTCACGCAAGGCGTGCATCGCGCCGAGGGTCATCAGGTTATTGCCGGTCATGATCGCCGTGGGTGGCGAAGCCAGGCCCAGCAACTGCGCCGTGACCTGGCGCGCCGGTTCGGTGTTGGAGCCACCGTTGACCAGCAACTGCGGATCGAAGGCCAGCCCCGCCGCGTGCAACGCCGCGCAGTAACCCGCCACCCGCTCATCTGTGGTGCTGAACCCCGTGCGCCCGGCGATAAAACCGATGCGGCGGTGCCCGTGCCCGATCAGGTGCTCAATCAGGGCCTGGGTGGCCTGGGCATTCTCCACCCCGACCTGGTCAAACTGCTCGCTCATCATGCGGTCCACCAACACCGCCGGAATCTCGTTGGCGCGCATGTACTCCAGGGCCATCGAACCGTTCGAAGGCGCCAGCACAATACCGTCGACCCGCCGGTGATGCAGCGCCGTGACGACCCGCAGCTCCTGCTCCGGGTCGTCGTGGGTGTCGACAAACAGCATCATGTAGCCGTGCTTGGCGCACTCGGTTTCAATCGCGTGCACCGTCTCGCTGAAGTAATGGTTGGACAGCGCCGAGATCGCCACGCCAATCGTGTTGGTACTCGACCGCGCCAGCGAACGCGCCAGGGTGTTGGGGATATACCCCAGCGCCTGGATCGCCCGCTGCACCGCCAGCACCGTGGCCGGGCTGACCTTGCGGGTGCCGTTCAACACGTGTGACACGGTCGACGTCGACACCCCCGCCCTGCTTGCCACGTCATCCATGGTCACCACGACGCTGTTCCTCTCAGGCTATCAGTGTTTACTCGACCAGCCGCTGTACGTACCGACGTTGTCGCGGGTGATCAGTTTTGGCGTGAGCAGGGTCACCGCTTCGGCCGGGGCTTTGTCATTGAGCAGGTCATTGCCGACATTCACCGCCGTCTGCGCCATGGCCCATGGGTCCTGGCTGGCTGACGCCTGGATCTGGGTATCGGTCTTCAGCGCGTTCTCGATATCCGGCGCGCCATCCACCGAGGTAATGATGATGCCGCTGCGCTTGAGCTGCTTGGCCGCCAGGTCGCTGCCGATGGCTTGGGGGTCGTTGATCGCAAACAGGCCGTCGATTTTCGGGAAGCGCGTGAGGTAGCCTTGCATCACGTTCAGGCCGCCTTCGCGGGAGCCTTTGCCGTCCTGGTCGTCGGACAGCACCTTGATGTCCGGCGCGCCGGCCAATGCGGCTTTACAGCCTTTGACGCGGTCGGTCACGGCGGTGACTTGCGGGCCGTTCTGGATAATCACGTTGCCCTTGCCGGCAAGCTTGTCCACCAGGTATTGGCAGGCCAGTTTGCCGGCTTCGACGTTGTCGGTCTGCACGGTGGCATTCACACCCTTGGCGTCCACATCCACCGCCACCACGACGATGCCGGCATCCCGGGCTTTCTTGATCGCCGAGGCCATGGCCGAAGGGTCGACGGCGTTGATCAGAATCAGGTCGACCTTGGACGAGATAAAGTTATCGATCTGCGAGAACTGCTTGCTCAAGTCGTAGTCGGCGGACACCGAGGTGACCTTGACGTTGGGGTTCAGCTCCTTGGCCCGGGCCGTGGCGCCATCGGCCAGGGTCACGAAATACGGGTTGCCGAGCGAGCCCATGCTGATGCCCAGGGCCTTGAGTTCGCGGGCCTCTGCGGCTTGGGACATCAGGGCAGCCAAGGCAATGACGGGAAACATGCGTTGAAGGTTCATGCGGGTCTCTCTTGTGATTGTTATGGGAGTGAAATCAGGTCCGTGCACCGGACTGGCGGTAGCGATCCAGCGCGACCGCGCCGATGATCACAATGCCCTTGATGATGTATTGCCAGATGTCCGACACCCCCAGCAGCACCAGGCCGTTGGTGAGCACCGCGATAATCAGCGCGCCGATCAGCGTGCCGCCGATGGTGCCGACGCCGCCGGTAAAGCTGGTGCCGCCGAGGATCACCGCGGCAATCGCATCCAGCTCGTAGGATTGCCCCAGTTGCAGGCCGTTGGCGGCGAACAGGCGCGAGGCGCTCATCACCGCACCCAGACCGGCCAAGGCGCCGGACATGGCGTAGACGAACAGCAGCACCTTCCACACCTTGATCCCGGAGAGTCGCGCCGCTTCGGGGTTGCCGCCCACCGAATAGATCTGTACGCCCATCACCGTGCGGCGCAGGATGAACCACGACAGCGCCACCACCGCCACGGCGATCACCACCAGCCAGGGCACGCCGAGGATCGAGTCGTTGCCGATAAAGGCAAACGGCAGGTCGGGGTTGAAGACGGTCTTGTCATCCGCCAGCAGACGCGCCAGGCCGCGCATGGCGGTGAGTGCGCCAAGGGTGACGATAAACGGCGGCAGGCGCATGAAGGCAATCAACCCACCGTTGACCAGGCCCAGCAGCAGGCCGAAGCCGATACCGGCCGCAATCCCGAACATGCCGAACTGCGGCGACATCGACGCCTGCAGCGCCACCACGGCCGACGCCGCCAGGATCGCGCCCACCGACAGGTCGATCCCCGCCGTGAGGATCACAAAGGTCATGCCCGCCGCCAGCACCACGTTGACCGAGGCCTGCTGGGTGATGATCGACAGGTTTTGCATGGTCAGGAAGTTCTCGCTGGTCATGGCGAAGCCCACCAGCAACAAAATCAGCACCGGCAACATACCGACCGTGCGCATCAGTTCGCGGGCACGTTCGGCCTTGCCTGTTGTTGCAATCATTGAATCAGCCATGGGCAACCACCTGATCGCCACCGGTGGCGAGGTCAATAATACGTTCCTGGGAGATGACGTGACCGGAGGCCCCGCCGACTTCGGCCACCAACTGGCCTTCGCGCATGATCAGCACCCGGTCGCAGGTACCGATGATTTCCGGCAGCTCGCTGGAGATCACCACGATGCCCACGCCGGCCTGCGCCAGTTGATTGATGATGCGGTAGATCTCGGATTTGGAGCCGATGTCCACGCCGCGTGTGGGTTCGTCGAGGATCAGCACGTGCGGCTTGACCTCCAGCAGTCGCGCCAGCAAGACCTTCTGCTGGTTGCCGCCGGACAGCGTGCCGACATTGACCTTGCCCGACGCCACGCGAATCGACAGCGACTTGATCGCGTCATTCGAGCGTTGCGCGGCGTGAGCCCGGTCAAGCACGCCACCGGCACGGGCATCCGGCACACAGGCGCAGACGTTGATGTTGTCGGCCACGCTCATGTCCAGGAACAGGCCCTGGGCCTTGCGGTCTTCGGTGAGGTACACCACGCCGGCACGAATCGCATCCGCCGGGTTGCGCAGTTGGGTCACGGTCTTGCCCACCACTTCCAGGGTGCCGCTGGTGCGCGGATCGGCGGCGAAGATCAGCCGCGCCAACTCGGTGCGCCCTGCCCCGACCAGCCCCGCGATACCCAGCACTTCACCGGCATGCAGGTCGAAACTGCAATTACGCACGCGCTTGCCATCGGCCATGTCACGCACACGCATCACCACCGCACCGGGGTCGTAGGCGGCGTGTTCCTTCTTGTAGAAACCGGACAGATCGCGGCCCACCATCATCTTCACGAGGACTTCGGCCGACAGCGCGTCGCGGCTCAGTTCGCCGATGTATTGGCCGTCGCGCAGCACCGAGACACGGTCCGACAGTTCATAGATCTCGGCCATGCGATGACTGATGTAGATGATCGCCAGGCCCTGGCTGCGCAATTGCTTGATCAGCGCAAACAGGCGGTCGGTCTCGCGCGACGACAGCGGCGTGGTCGGTTCGTCCATCACCAGGATCCTGGCATGGGCGTGCAAGGCCCGGGCGATTTCCACCAGCTGACGCTCGGCAATCGACAGGCTGCTGACCTGGGTGGCCGGGGTGAATTCGGCGCCCAGACGCTGCAGCACTTCGACGCAACCGGCTTGCATGCCCTTGCGGTCGATGGTCCAGCCACGGCGCAGTTCGCGGCCCAGGTAGATGTTCTCGGCCACGCTCAGGTTCGGGCACAGGCTCAATTCCTGGTAGATCACGGCGATGCCGAGGGCTTTGGCGGTGGCGGGGGTAAAGGTGGCGACGGCCTGGCCGGCCATGCGGATTTCACCGCCGGGATCGGCCTGGTAAGCGCCGGAGAGGATTTTCATCAGGGTCGATTTGCCGGCGCCGTTCTCCCCCATCAAGGCGTGGATTTCGCCGGGGTAGACCTTCAGGCCGACATTCTTGAGCACGCGCAAACCGTTGAAGGTTTTGCTGATGCCCTGCATCTCAAGCAAGGGTTCAAGGCTCATCAATGAGCTCCTGGTTTTATTATTTTTGTCGTTCAGCCCTCTTTGATCAGAGCCGATTGCCACCGACTCTAATCAGATACATTTACTTACGCAAGCGCTTGCGCAGCCCGTTTGTCGCTAGAAGAAACGTTTCATCAAGCGCATAAAGTGCAATTTTGGCATTTCTAACGTTTTGGCAGCCTGCGCACCAGGGTGTTCTGCGCGCAGGCTTTCAAGGCGTAATCGCGACTTTCATCACCCCATCGCGCTGATGGGCGAACAGTTCATAGGCCGCCTCGATGTCGTCGAGCTTGAAGCGGTGGGTCACCAGCGGCGACAGGTCCACCCCGCCGCTGGCGACCACCGCCATCAAGCGACGCATGCGTTCCTTGCCGCCGGGGCACAGGGTCGAGACGATGCTGTAATCCCCCAGGCCTGCGCCAAACGCGTCATAGGGGATGCGCAAGTCGCTGGAGTACACCCCAAGGCTGGACAAGCGGCCACCGGGACGCAGCACGCGCAAGGCCGATTCGAAGGTGCCTTGGGTGCCCAACGCCTCGATCGCCACATCCACGCCACGCCCGTGGGTCAGGGCCATGATCTGCTCGACCACGTTGCCTTGCTTGAAGTCGACGATATGGGTCGCGCCCAGGCCACGGGCGACGCCCATGCGTTCGCTGACGCCGGCTCTCATGGTTGCCATGGTGTGACCTCCTGCTGGGCATGTGGGGTGGGACCAGACTGCGCCGCGACGGCGGGCCGAACGTTGATCATGGTCAACCCTTTGCCGATGCACATGACCGAACGTCGCCTGCCCTGCCCGGCGGCCAGGCGTCTTGATGCAGATCAATGGCGCCCCTGCCCCCAGGGGCATGATCGAAAGGCACTGTTGCCCGATGCTGACCGCCAGGAGCCCACCATGCCTACCCTCGAAGCACGCAACCAGCAGGCCGCCCTCGCCTACGCAGCGCAACCGAGACCCCACTGGATCGATCAGCTCGACGATGGCCGTCATGTGCTGGTGCGCCCCCTCGGCGCCGACGACCGTGAACGGGAATACAACTTCATCAAGGGCCTGTCCCGTGAATCGCGGCACGCGCGCTTCCTGGGGGAAATCAACGAGCCCGGCAAGACCCTGATGGACCAATTGATGGATGTCGATAACCAGCGACGCCTGGCCTTTATCGCCCTGGTGCACGACAACGGCCAGTTGATCGAAATCGGCGTGGCCCGCTATGCAGAGGCCAGGACGGATGAATGCGAATGCGCGGTCACCGTGGCCGATGCCTGGCAGCACCTGGGCCTGGGGCGCCTTTTGATGCAGCACCTGATGACGGCGGCCCGCGCCAATGGCTTCAAACGCATGTACACGGTCGACGCGGCAACCAATGCGCCGTTGCGCGAGTTGAACAAGGCCTTGGGATTCCACAGCGTCATCGACCCGGATGACCATGGGTATATACACAACTTCCAGTGAATACGGAATCTATGGCAATTAGGCTTCTGTGGTGAGCGGGCTTGCCCCGCGCTGGGCTGCGAAGCAGCCCCAAAACCTTCACCTCGATTGATTCTGGCACTCTGCGGTGACCTTATTGGGGCCGCTTCGCAGCCCAGCGCGGGCGGTGCGACGATTCGACAAGCCCGCTCACCACAGAGTTATGTGTCAGCCTTTAAGAGTTGTGTAGATACCTATGCCCGGATGACAGCACCCAGGTCATCAGCAGCGTGATGCTCTAAGCCGCGCCGCCCGGTAACAGGGCGACCCGCCGCCCTGTGTCGGCGTACACTCGTTTGAGTGCATCCATACCGTAGTGCGGGCAGTATCTGCTATTGTCCGGGGACCTCATCTCCTCCTCATCGCGTCCACGCGATTTTCTGTGAGCATGCTCTGCGGCCCTGTCATCGACACGGCCGGGCCGATCTGCCTGGAAAACACCGCCATGGACAAACCCGTCACTGGACCACCGCTTGAAGCCCAATCACGGGCTGAAAAAATCGTCGAATTCAAACGCCAGAAAAACCTGCTGAAAACCGGTGCCCTGCAAGACGCAATCTTCAACAGCGCCTATTTCTCCAGCATCGCCACCGATGAAAAGGGCGTGATCCAGATCTTCAATGTCGGCGCCGAACGCATGCTCGGCTATGCCGCCGACGATGTCCTCAACCGCATTACCCCCGCCGACATCTCCGACCCCGCCGAACTGATCACCCGCGCCGCCGCCCTCAGCCTGGAGCTGGACACGCCGATCACGCCGGGCTTCGAAGCGCTGGTGTTCAAGGCGTCCCGCGGCATCGAGGATATTTACGAGCTGACCTATATTCGCAAGGACGGCAGCCGCCTGTCGGCCATGGTCTCGGTGACGGCGCTGCGCAACCGGCATGACACCATCATCGGTTACCTGCTGATCGGCACCGACAACACCGCACGCAAACAGGAAGAAGCCGAGCGTAAAGGCTTTGAGCGCGCGCTGGAGGAAAAGAACCTGGAGCTGGAACATGCCAGCCATATGAAGTCCGAGTTCCTCGCCACCATGTCCCACGAATTGCGCACACCATTGAATGCGGTGATCGGTTTTTCCGAGGCGTTGAAGGACGGGCTGGTGGGCGACATGAGTGAGACCCAGCGCGAATACATCGGCGACATCTTCACCAGCGGCCAGCACCTGTTGTCGCTGATCAACGACATTCTCGACCTGTCCAAGGTCGAAGCCGGGATGATGGACCTGGAGCTGGAAGCCGTGGAGCTGGAGGGCCTGCTGTCCAACAGCCTGTTGATCGTGCGCGAAAAAGCCGCCCTGCAACGCATCCAGTTGAAGCTCGAAAGCCAGGGCGACTTCGGCACACTGGCCCTGGACCTGCGCAAGACCAAGCAGATCATCTACAACCTGCTGGCCAATGCGGTGAAATTCAGCGCCCACGGCAGTACCGTGACCCTGGCGGTGCGCCAAGTGGCCCGCGCACAGGTCGGGCGAGTGCCCGGCGATTGGCCGATGCACGGGTTTGCCCTGCAACCCAGCGCCCACCAGCAGTTCCTCGAATTGAGCGTCAGCGACACCGGTATCGGTATTGCCGAGGACGACATGGGCAAGCTGTTCAAGGCCTTCAGCCAGATCGACAGCAGCCTGGCGCGCAAATTCGAAGGCACTGGCCTGGGCTTGGCGATGGTCAAGCAACTGGTCGACCTGCACGGTGGCAGTGTCGCGGTGGCCAGCCGTGAAGGCCAGGGCGCTCGCTTTGTGGTGTGGCTGCCACTCCACCGCGGCACGGAGGCGCAATGGCCCATATCCTGATCGTCGAAGACAACCAGGCCAATATGCGCCTGGCCCGGCTGCTGCTGGTCAACGCCGGCCACACGGTGGTGTGGGCCGCCGACGCCGAGAGCGGCCTGACCCTGGCCCGCGAAGCCCAACCGGCGTTGATCCTGATGGACATCCAGCTGCCGGGCATGGATGGCCTGGCCGCTACCGCGCTGCTCAAGCAGGACCCGCACACCGCCCATATCCCGGTGATTGCCCTCACCGCGATGGCCATGAAGGAAGACCGTGAAAAGACCCGGTTGGCCGGTTGCGATGCCTACATCAGCAAGCCGTTGCGCTACAAAGAGCTGTACCAGGTGATCGACACGCTGTTGCACCACCCCCCCCTCTCACCCCTCAGATGAGTCCTCTCCATGGCCAGCCAACCCGCAACGCTGTTGATCGTTGATGACGAACCCCAGGTTCGCAAGCTGCTGGAAACCCTGTTGCAACACGAGGGCTACCAGACCCTCACGGCGGCCAGCGGCGAAGAAGCCTTGCAACTGGTGGCCAAACAGCCACCTGACCTGATCCTGCTGGACATCATGATGCCAGGCATGGACGGCTACGAAGTGGCCAGCCAGCTCAAGGGCGACGCAGCCACGGCGAGTATTCCGATCATCATGCTGTCGGCCCTCAGCGAGTCAAGTGCACGGGTCAGTGGCCTGGAAACCGGTGCCGAAGAGTTCATCAGCAAGCCGGTGGAACGGGTCGAGTTGTGGCTGCGGGTGCGCAACCTGCTGCGGCTCAAGAGCCATGGCGATCAACTCAAGCGCCATAGTCAGTTGCTTGAGCAGCAACTGCGCCAACATGCCGGTGACAGCACGCGCATGAACGTGCACGACCTGGCCCGCCAGGACCTGGAAAACGCCCTGCGCCAGGCCGTGGAGCACGATGAGTTCACCCTGCACTACCAGCCAAAAGTCGCTTTGGCCGACGGGCAGATCTGCGCCCTGGAGGCACTGCTGCGTTGGGAGCGCCCAGGCTACGGTGCGGTATCGCCGGCGGTGTTCGTGCCCGTTCTGGAAAGCCTGGGTTTGATCGTGGAGGTAGGGCGCTGGGTGATCCGCAGCGTGTGCCAGCAGATTGCGACGTGGCAGCGCAGCGCGATTGGCGCCGTCGAGGTGTCGGTGAACGTCTCCGGCCATCAGTTGATCGAGGGCGACCTGATTGCCGATATCGCGCGTATTCTCACTGAGACCGGCGTCGAACCCCATTGGCTGGAAGTGGAACTGACCGAAGGCTCGCTGATGGAGAATACCCAGCACACCATCGCCAGCCTGCAACGCCTGCACGCCATGGGCGTGAAGATCTCCATTGACGACTTCGGCACCGGCTATTCGAGCCTGGCCTACCTGCGACGCTTCCCCATCGACACGCTGAAGATCGACATTGCGTTTATCCGCGAGGTCACCAGCAACCCCCAGGATGCCGCGATCACCCGTACCATTATCGAGTTGGCCCATAGCCTGAACCTGCGGGTGGTGGCCGAAGGTGTGGAAACCCAGGCGCAATTGGCGTTCCTCAAGGAGGCCGGCTGCGATCAGATCCAGGGCTACCTGTTCAGCCGGCCGCTGCCTACTGAAGACCTGGAGCGCCTGCTGATCAATCGCCAATGAATTCAAGGCGACGCAATCACATTGAACCTGCAGTCAGCGACACGCCTCGAACGTGAATAGACCACGGCCCTGGACACCCTCCCGATGACTTTTATTCTATGGATGGCCGTCCTCGGTGCAGTGCTGCTGACCCTTGCCCTCACCTCCTCTTACCTGCGCTGGATGCCGGTGACCACCTCGGCGGTGTGCCTGTTGCTGGGCGTGGGCATCGGCCCCCTCGGCGTGGACCTGCTGCACCTGGACATCAAGCAGTCTGCGCGCTGGATGGAGCACCTCACGGAAGTCGCGGTGCTGTTTTCACTGTTCGTCAGCGGGCTCAAACTGCGCCTGCCCCTGGGCCATCGCACCTGGCGCATCGCGTTCGGCATGGCCGGGCCGGTCATGCTGTTGACCATCCTCGGCAGCTGCCTGGCGCTGCATTACGTGTTTGAACTGTCGTGGGGGGTGTCGCTGCTGGTGGGTGCCATTCTCGCGCCGACCGACCCGGTGCTGGCGGGGCTGGTGCAGGTCAATAATGCACAGGATTACGATGCGCTGCGCTTCGGTTTGTCCGGAGAAGCCGGGTTGAACGATGGCACGGCCTTTCCCTTTGTGATTTTTGCCTTGGTCTTCATGCAGCACGGCGGCTTTGACGGTGACTGGCTAGGCGGTTGGGCGTTGAAGAACCTGTTATGGGCGGTGCCGGCAGGGCTGTTGATCGGCTACTGGATGGGCCGGGGCATTGGCCGCACGACCCTGTGGCTACGCGTCAACAACAGTGATAGTACGCTCTCCCCCAATGACTACCTGACCCTCGCCCTGATCGCCCTGGCCTACGTGGTGGCCGAAGCGGTGGGGGGTTACGGCTTTCTGTCCGTATTCGCCGCCGGGCTCGGGCTGCGTCAGGCAGAGTTCAGGTCAACCGGCAACTCCCACACGCCCTCGGAGCATTTGGCGCTGCCGGTGGTGGGTCATCTTGAGGTGGAACCGGAGCACGCTCTGCAAGGGGATGTGAGCGAGTTGGCCGAGACCCAGATCGCCGCCGGCGTAATGATGGGCGACATGCTCTCGTTCGGCAGCCTGGTGGAGCGCTCGATGGAAGTGTTCCTGGTCACGGTGCTCGGCATCGTGCTGGCCAGTCATTGGGATTGGCGGGCATTGCCGTTGGCGGCGTTGCTGTTCTGCGTGATTCGACCGGTCAGTGTGTTTGCAATGCCCTGGGGTCGCCTGGTCGATCGCCAGCAGCGCGGGCTGATGGGCTGGTTCGGGATTCGCGGAATCGGCAGCATCTACTACCTGTTCTACGCGCTCAACCATGGCCTTGTCGGCACCAGCAGCGCGGTGGCGGTGAACCTGACGTTGTCAGTGATCGCCTTGAGCATCGTCGTTCATGGCTTGAGTACCCAGCCGATGCTCGCGTGGTATGAACGACGTGCCCAGGCGAAAGCTCAGTCCTGACGCTCGGTATTGCCCACATCCGCCGCGTCATCCAGATCATTGAGCGGTACTTCTGCATCATCCATCAGGGAACCCGGGTCTTCATTGCCCGGATCGTTGAGCTCTTCTTCCAGTTCTTTGGACATGACCGTCTCCTCTAACCGCCTTGGGTGTCGATATCGGCATCGGTTTCAGGCTTGGGCTCGCGCTCAGGCTTGAAGTCTGGACTGTAGTCGTTTTCCCTGGCCTTGGGGTCGGCGGCGGGTTTCGGGTCTTTCGGGGCATCGGCCGCCGTGCCTGGGGCCGGTTCGCCGCCGTCGATTGCCGGGTCGTTACGGTTGCTGGTCTGGGGGTCTTTGTCTGTGCTCATGGGTCACCTCTTTGGAAAAAACGCAGACTGCGTAAAGGTAAGGTCCCGTGCGGGCCGCTGAAGTTCCAACTGCTTAAGAGCCCGGGTTATCCACCTGGATATAAAACGCGTACGCCCCCAGCAACACCCAGAACACCATGAACAGCCACGGCGCACGCATGGAGAACAGCAGCGACTTGCGATAGCCCTTATGGGAGGACTCCATTTCGGAAAACAGCGGCGACTCATCGTAGGCCATGCCCATCACCGGCTCGCTGCGCAGCAGTTCGCTCTGCTTGTAGTGCCAGTGATCGATGATTTCGTACGCGGCGCGGATCCCCGGCCAGGCATTCAGGGAACTGAGTATGCCGAGCAGCGTCAGGAACACCGGCACCACCAGGGTGAACAACTTGCCCCACTCGGGGTTGAGGTTGCCCATGCCGGAGACAAAGGCAATCACCAGAAACGACTGCGCCGTCAGGTAAGCATCGGTGCGGTTGGCGAGGATGGTGGTTTCGTATTGGATTTCGCGACGGTAGAAGTCCAGGCGGTCCTTGGGCGAGCCAAAGATCTTGGCGTTGTGCTCGCTGTGGTCGGCCAGGTTCGCTTCCGGGGTGTCGGGTGAAATGATTCTGGGCACATCCGTGCTCCCTGCTGGGCTCAAACCCCTTAGAAGAATCGGGCTATGGCGAAGTTCAAGTTTGTTGTTGCACCATCGCGGTGCGCAAACCGCTCCCTTATGGTGAGCAGCCTTGTCATGGCCTGCTTTTTTTGTGGTGAGCGGGCTTGTTGTAGTGAGTGGGCTTACTGTGGTGAGTGGGCTTGCCCCGCGTTGGAGTGCGAAGCGCTCCCAAGTTTTTTTGGGCCGCTGCGCAGCCCAACGCGGGGCAAGCCCGCTCACCACCGCGGTCCGGCTCCCCCCAGCAGTCCAGCTCACCACAACAGTCCCACTCCCCCCAGCAGTCCAGCTCACCACAACAGTCCCACTCACCCCAGAAGCCTGGTAACCACAGAAGGCCCGCTCACCACAATGGGAAATCAGCGCGGGATGCCCATTCCGGCACACGCATTGCTTTATCCATTCATCTGCCCGAATACAGGAACATTCGTTACCCCCCGACCCAGAGCCGACCCCATAAGAAAGTAAGGACCAGGCCCGGTGGCACCATCAGCCACGGGCTCATAAAAAAATGCGTTTTTTAAAGCGGCAGTGCCACCCCATGCGTCCCTCGGCACTGACAAGGTACTGGAATGGCTCGATCTTTCTTCGATGAAATGAATGACGCAAACGGCGTGTGCCGTGCGCACTATCAGGACTTCTCCCGCTGGCTGGCCAACACGCCGCCGGAATTGCTGGCCCAGCGTCGTCGCGAAGCCGATTTGCTGTTCCATCGCGCGGGAATCACCTTCACCCTCTATGGCGACGAGCAGGACACCGAGCGCCTGATCCCCTTCGACATCATCCCCCGCAGCATCCCCGCCAGCGAATGGAGCGTGATCGAACGCGGCTGTATCCAGCGGGTCAATGCGCTGAACATGTTCCTCGCCGACATCTACCACGACCAGCGCATCATCAAGGCCGGGATCATTCCGGCCGACCAGGTGCTGGGCAATGAGGGTTACCAGAAGGCAATGGTCGGCCTGGACCTGCACCGCGATATTTATTCCCACATCTCGGGGGTGGACCTGGTACGCGACGGCGATGGCACCTACTACGTCCTCGAAGACAACCTGCGCACCCCCAGCGGCGTGAGCTACATGCTCGAAGACCGCAAGATGATGATGCGCCTGTTCCCGGAAGTGTTCGCCAAGCAGCGTATCGCGCCGGTGGACCACTACCCCAACCTGCTGCTCAAGACCCTGAAAAGCGCCAGCCGGCTGGACAACCCCAACGTCGTGGTGCTGACCCCTGGCCGCTTCAACAGCGCGTTCTTCGAACATGCGTTCCTGGCGCGGGAAATGGGCGTGGAACTGGTCGAAGGCGCCGACCTGTTCGTGCACGACCTCAAGGTGTTCATGCGCACCACCGATGGCCCCAAGGCGGTGGATGTGATCTATCGGCGCATCGACGACGCGTTTCTCGACCCCCTGGCGTTCAACCCGGACTCGATGCTCGGCGTGCCTGGCCTGGTCGCGGCGTATTGCGCCGGCAACGTGGTGCTGGCCAACGCTATCGGCACCGGTGTGGCCGACGACAAGTCAATCTACCCCTACGTGCCGGAAATGATCCGCTTCTACTTGGACGAAGAACCGGTGCTGCAGAACGTACCGACGTTCCAGTGCCGCAAACCCGATGAACTGTCCCACGTACTGGCCCACTTGCCGGAACTGGTGGTCAAGGAAACCCAGGGCTCCGGCGGCTACGGCATGCTGGTCGGCCCAGCGGCCACGGCGGCCGAGATCGAAGATTTCCGCCAACGCATCAAAGCCCGCCCCCATGCGTATATCGCCCAACCGACCCTGAGCCTGTCCACCTGCCCCACCTTTGTCGAAAACGGCATCGCCCCCCGGCATATCGACCTGCGGCCCTTCGTGCTCTCGGGCAAGGAAACCCGTCTCGTGCCGGGTGGCCTCACACGGGTGGCACTGCGTGAAGGCTCATTGATCGTGAACTCGTCGCAAGGCGGCGGAACCAAGGACACCTGGGTGGTGGAGGGCTGAATCATGTTGAGTAGAACCGCCGCAGATCTGTACTGGATGTCCCGCTACCTGGAGCGCGCCGAGAACCTGGCGCGCATGCTGGAAGTCAGTTATTCGCTGTCGCTGATGCCCCAGGCCGGGCGTAGCGATGGCCTGGACGAACTGGCGATGTCGTTGCTCAGCAGCGGCACCCTGGACAGTTACCTGGAGTGCCACCAAACCCTGGATGCCGAGCGCATGCTGCACTTCTTCGCCCTCGACGAAGAAAACCCCGCCAGCATCTACAACTGCCTGCGCGCCGCCCGTGGCAACGCCCACGCCGTGCGCGGGCGCATCACCGCCGACATGTGGGAAAACCTCAACGCCACCTGGCTGGAAATGCGCAGCATCGCCGCCGGCGGCCTGGCGCGACACGGTATCAGCCACTTCTGTGACTGGGTCAAGCAGCGTTCGCACCTGTTTCGCGGGGCCACATCCGGCACCATCATGCGTAACGACGCCTATCGGTTTATCCGCCTGGGCACCTTCGTCGAGCGCGCCGACAACACCTTGCGCCTGCTGGACGCACGCTACGAGATGTTCGGCGAAGAGTCGGAAGAAGTCAGCGACTTGTCGGCACGCGGCTATTACCAGTGGAGCGCCCTGCTCCGCGCGCTGTCGTCGTTCGAGGCGTATACGGAGCTGTATCCGAATGCGCTGAATGCGCGGTCGGTGTCGGAGTTGCTGTTATTACGCAGTGACGTGCCGCGTTCGTTGCACGCGTGCATCGAGGAACTGAGCCATATCCTCGCGGACCTGCCTGGCAGTTATGGGCGCACGGCGCAGCGTCTGGCGGCGGAGTTTGAGGCGCGGCTAAGGTATACGGGGATTGATGAGATATTGGAGGATGGGTTGCACAGTCGGTTGACGGAGTTTATTGAGACCGTGCGGGAGTTGGCGGGGGCGGTTCATAGTTCTTATTTGGAGGTGGTTTGATTATTGTGTCCACTCACATGGGAATGTATCCGACCGCTCAAGAGCGGGAGCAGAGGGTGTAGTCGGCATTCCCACGCGGAGCGTGGGAATGATCAAAGGACCGGATTCAATAGTGCGTTAATGTAAAGTCATCCACCACTAGACGGGGGGTACGCAATGTAAACTCGATAAACTTGATTCCCGCAACTGAATAACTGTGCTTGATAGGAGTAGCCGGCCAGCCAGGAGTGGGTGTAGAGCCAGTTAAAATAACTTTACGATTTGCGTCAAGCAAATTAACCGTAGATTCTCGCATGGCCCAAAATTCCACCTTTACGCATGTAAAATTCAATTCAAAAGAAAGTATTGTCCCGTTACTCTCAGCAGTAACGGCAATAGAGTTGTGAAACTCCGTTGTAGGCCAAATCGAGAAATTGTTCCCAGCACGGACTTGGACTTTCATCGTGGGCGCCACTGCAACATATCCAGGTTTCGCATATAGAAATGGTGGTACTGTTTCAAAGCCCTCAGACTCAACTCTCGGAGTTGTAGATGCCGTATATATGGTGTGGGGAAAACTCACAGCTCCGGCCTCATTCGCATTCGGGTCAAACGCCACTTTGAACTCAACCCGAATCTCTTTGCCATCCGGGCAGCTTCTCAACCAACTCAACAGCACGTAATGATCAATACCTGAGGCCGAAGGGTTTGCGTATCCGTCCCATACCTTATAAGGATTTGTCTGTGCACCTTCGCAATGAAAGATCAGCCAGACCTTATTGCCTGCCACCTGCAAGGGCCACGGTGCAATATTGAGCGGAGGATTTGCTGACATCGCACGGATATCCAACGTACGGTTATGCGCAACGCCATTGATCAATGGCCTCGGCAAATTAGCCTGGGGTATCGGCGTCACCGTTACCGTCACAATTTTCGACGAGTGAACCACGCCTGCACGGGTCACCTCGTATTGGAGCGTGAAGGTCTTGTTGACAGTTCCAACGTTCGCCGCAATCGCCGTCTTGGGAATATCAAACGTGACCACGCCACTGGTCACCCCTGGCTTGGGTGCGATGTCCGGCGAGCCTGCATCGGGGCTCCCCACCATCGTGATCTTGATACTGTCGGTGGTGTACATCGGTGTGTATTCCACCGATACCGTGGCGCCGTTTTGTGCGTTCAACGGGTCCAGGGTCACCGCAGTGCCGGTGCCGGTTGCCTGGGTCAGCTTGGGTACTGGGAACTCAGCCGGCAAGGTGTTGGCGGTATAGCTCGTCACCGGAAAACTCACAGCACCCGCCTCATAGGCATTCGGGTCAAACCCCACTTTGAACTCAACCCGGATCTCATTGCCATCCGGGCAGCTTCTCAACCAATTCAACACCACGTAATGATTAATACCTGAGGCCGAAGGGTTTGCGTATCCGTTCCATGGCTTATAAGGATTTGTCTGTGCACCTTCGCAATGAAAGATCAGCCAGACCCTCTTGCCTGCCACCTGCAAGGGCCACGGTGCAATAGTGAGCGGAGGATTTGCTGACATCGCACCGATATCCAACGTACCGTTATGCGCAACGCCATTGATCAATGGCCTCGGTAAATCAGCCTGGGGGATTGGTGTCACCGTCACCGTCACAATTTTCGACGAGCTAACCACGCCTGCACGGATTACCTGGTACTGGAGCGTGAAGGTCTTGTTGACAGCTCCAACGTTCGCCGCAATCGCCGCGTTGGGAATATCAAACGTGACCACGCCACTGGTCAAACCTGGTTTGGCGGCAATGACTGGCGTACCGGCCCCCCTACTCCCTACCATCGTGACCTCGATGCTGTCGGTGGTGTACATCGGTGTGTATTCCACCGATACAGTTGCGCCGTTTCGTGCGTTCAGAGGGGCCAGGGTCACCGCAGTGCCGGAGCCGGTTGCCTGGGTCAGCCTGGGCACTGGGAACTCGGCAGGTAACGTGTTGACGATGTATGCAACCACCGGAAAAGTAACCGCCTGAGTCTCAACTTTGCTGCGACTGACCGCAGCCTTGAACTCCATTTTCAATTCAGTGCCATGGCCCAACCCATCCAGATAGTCGCGTGGCAGCAGCCTTTCGATGCTCCCAGCAGCAAGCCAAGAGGCATTGACCGCTGACGACCCTGCCCCGTTAAACACCGTACGATCATGGGTGACATTGGCGGCTGTTTTTCCCAGAATCCGCAACCAAATGGGGTAACCCAACGTGATGAACGGCCAGACACCGACGTGGGCCGTGGCGTCCTCGGTAAACGTGCTCAGGTCCAACACCTTGGTGATCGCATTGGCTTCATTGATTTTCAGCGCTGTCTTGGCCAGCTCAGCCAAAGGAATCGGTTTCACCGTGACTGTCAGCGTGCCCGATGTCTTGGGTACACCATTACGTGTCACCACATAGTTGAATTTGACGGTGGTGTCTTGGTTGCGAATGTTCGCGTGAATCGCCGCCTTGGTGATATCGAACTCCACTTGCTCCAAGGCTTGATTACCAGGCTTGGCCGGGATAGCCGGCGACCCGCCGTCGCCAGCACCGTCCATGGTCATCTGGATGGAGTCGATGTTGCGCATGCCCACGTAACTCACCACCAGTTTCGTGCCCTGCTGTACCCGTAGCGGTTCCAGATCCGCAGTACCCGGGCCGGTCACCTGCGCCTCCAGCAATGTCGGTGGAGGTAATTCACCCACTTCACGACTTACCAGCACCTCAGTAATTTTTGAATACCGCGGCATCTCGTCGCCACGTTTCAAGGTATAGAACGCAGTCACCGTACTGTTCAGGTTGTTTGTGACATAGAAGCTTTCGATGTCGTGCTCCGTGGTGTCACCGTCGACGGCCACCTGCACCGGAACTTCGACACGGGCATGCGGGCCGATCCAGTACATCCTGATCCAGTCCCCACGTTTTGTTTCAGTGAACGGTGCAAACACCTTCACGTAAGCGCCGATATCATCGGGGTTCAACTGGCCGCTGATCACCTTATCAACAATTGGTGGGGGCATCGTGCGCTGAAGCTGCCCGACGATAACTTGCATCCGCAGGGATTCCTGAGGCCGACCGCCAGGACGTGTGTGGGCATAGAACACCTCCACAAGCTGGCCAACGAAACGCAGGAGCTCATTGGGGTGCACGGTAAACAGCATGTCTCCGCTGGGCGTAGGTTCAATATCGTCGACTTCACGGCCCACCCGATGTTCGATGGTGTTGTCAGGGCTGCTCACCCGAAAGATCACTTCGAGATAACCGTTACCCGGCCAGCTTGCTTGCAGTGGAAAACGTACCGTCGCCGCGATATCGGGATTAATGTGGCCACCAAAGTCCTCGTCAATCGTCGGCGCCGGCCACCTGAACACTTCCCCGGTGATGTTCAGGTAGAGTTTTTTGGACGGCTGTTCCACCGTCCCCTTCTGAAACAGCAGATGCACACTGGCCGTACCCTCTGCAATGGCGACCACTGACGCGTTGGGGATGTCGAACCTATAGAGGCCTTGCGCACTCAATACCTGTGTGGGTGTATGGGGGATCGAATTGCCTTCGCTGTCCGTACCGGCCCAGATCAGCGTCACATGCGAATACGCACTGATTTCTGCGCTGGTAATCCAGGCCTCAATTTCCACATCCCAACTGCCCAACTCACCCAGATCAATCTCGGTTCCGGTTTCGCTCTCTGGGAAGGCCAGCCAAGGTGCCTCCGGGCGTATTTGATTAAGGTGCACATCAATCAGCGACACCGCCGACCAACGCGCCCACTCATCCGGCAGGTTGCCCCCGGCATCCCTGACTTGGAAGGCCACTCGGGTGAGTGGGTTATTGCCGGCGGCACTGATCGTGGCGTAGTCAACGGTCAGCGTAATGTCGCGCCCCTCCTCGCCGGGTTGCACCCGATGCAGCACCTGCTGTGAGCCCCAGGCCAGAATGATCAGGTCATAAGGGCGCATGTGCAGCCAGTGGCGGATAACAATCTTGATACCTATCAACGCGTCCGCTTCGCTGACGCCATTCAACAGAATCAGCGCCGGGATCACACAGACCAAACCCTGATGGCCGGGCAGTTGGTCATTCGGGTCACGTCCCCCAGGGCGGCTCAGGCTTACCCGTAACTTAAGCTCTTCAGTAAAACTTTCATTGCCGCTGGCGCGTCTTAGCTTGCCGAACACCGGGTTGGCCCAATATTCGACAATACGGCTTGCAGGCACCGTCAGCGGAATAAAGTCCAGGTTTTCATCGCCCTCGCGAATCGGGGTAGAGGCAACCGGAACATTGCGGTTGCCCCAGTAGAGTAAGGCAATGCTTCCCGCAGTCACAGCGACTTTTGGATTGACCAGGTACACGACCAACGGATTCTCTGAATGCCGAAGGCCTACACCGCCATCGGCACCGTCAATATCACCCTCGACCGGCGGCTCAAGCAGCGGTACGACGATGGGAGGAAGAAGTGAGCTCGGCGTCTTTTTCTTGGTCATGGCGAGAGTCCTGCGACGGGTTTCGTCTGGCTTACCCGTATCAAACGCCTGAGAGCCGTGCTTGCCTACTGTCAGAACTAACAGGTGACGACGAATGGCCATCAGGCGAATCCATGTCACAAGGGCCGTCGGTCGGTACCTGTTAATTCTGACAGTATCCGAGGCGCGCGTTCAGGTGTTTGATGGCGTAAACGGCACGCTTGCCCTGGGGCCACGTGCGACGTCCTCTGTCAGGAGAGAGCTCATGTCAGCCAAAAAGAACCAGCCAGCAGTGCCGGTCAAACAGCCTACGGCCACTAAGGCTGCCGCCAAGCAGACGAGCGCCGTAACGCCCAAGGCACCCGCAAAACCCAAGGCCGTGACCTCAGCAAAAGGTAGTTTGAAGGCTGATAAAAAACGCACCCCCAAAAACCTCGACCGCCTCTACATTCCAGGCATGAGCGAAAACGTACCAGGCTTTGATGCAGGCATCCCGAAGTGGCTGTTTGAGTCAGGGGTGACGATACAGGTGGATAAAAACTGGGTCGCAGCGCCTGGCGATATCATTTCGGTGGGTAAGCTGGATAGTGCGGGAACGGTGGTGGTTTTCGCGACCAAAGAACTTACAGCCGACGACATCAAGCTCAACAACTACTTCTTTTCAGCCTCGTCACAAGACCTTCCCGATGGAAAGAATGCCCTGGTGTATGTTGTTCACTATGCCGGTGGTGCGCAGTACGACCAGTCATATCCATTGGAGGTTCTGGTAAAAACCGACATCCCTGCCGGTGATGATCAGGATCAAATAGAACCGGGGCATTCCGCGCTGAAATTCAGCCTGTCCGAAACGGTGATTGTCCCCGGCAACGCCAGCAGGGGCGTTACCGTAACCCTCCAGCTATACCCCAACCTGAATCCCACCGACCGAATCATCCTCCACTGGGGATCAGTCATCATCACTCAACAGGTCGGGGGAGCCGTGAAACCGACGGTTATCACGGTGACCTACCAGGACATCGTCGAAGCGGGCGACAGTGACCGCCTGTTGGTGTGGCTGGAAGTCATCGACCTGGTGGGGAATATTTCGACACCAGGGTCGGCAAGCATGCCGGTGTCGGTCAATCTGGACGTCACCAAGTACGACGGCCCCGTGATTGTAAATGCGGGACCGCTTGGTTATGTCGACTTGGAAGTACTCAACGAACAACCGCTTGAGGTGCAGATGTACACCCCGCCAACGGTTGGGCTGAAAGACGACTTGTACGATGTGATGTTCCGCTCATACCCGCCGAAGGGCGGTGTGAAGGTGGTTCACCAATTTGTGCCTATTAGGATTGCCGGGAGACCGGTATCGGCGTTCTTCGACTTCCTCGACGTACGGGCTGCCGCTGAAGGCCGCCTGGAGATCAGCTTCGTGCTGAGAAAGGCTGCCCCGCCCTTTGAGATCTATTCCAAGAAAACAACGGCCGAGGTCAAAGGCTCCATTTTCCGCCTGGAAGCACCTACGGTTGAAGGCTACCCAGACGATCATATCCACGACAATCCAGAGCACGTGATCGTCAACATTCCTTACTACGCGTGGCGCCAACCGACCGACCGCATTTCGTTGATCCTGCGCTACGTAAAATCGTTGAACGACATCATTCTGCACATCGAAGAAAAAGAGGTCGGCCCATCCTGGCCGGAACGCTCACCGGTGCAGCGCTTGCTCGAGCGTGTGCAATTGCAGCAGTTCAAAGGCTACCGTCCTGAACTGTATTACGTGATCTCCACCGGTTTCACCCAGGCACGTGCAGTGGACTTGAACGAATCCTGGCGTCGGGCACTGACCATCAGTTGAGCACGCCGCAGGCCCTCAACCGGTGCGGTCTAAAAAGTCGAGTAGCAACGTATTGACCTGCCGCGTTTGCTCGCTCTGGATCCAATGGCCACAGTTGTCCAGGACATGCTGTTCAAGGTCAGGCACCCACTCGGGCATTCGCTTGAGTGGGTGAGCTTCAAACACACCTACAGGATCGCGACTGCCAATCAGGAATAGCGCTGGCTTCGGCTCATTGGCGAGGCCTGTCTGAGGTTTTTTTCCAGCCTGCGGGATCCGTTGGCTAAGGACCAGCATCATTGATGGCAGGAATCACTCAATCAACTGCCCACCACCTCGGCAACAACTGCCGCACCCTGCCCTCCCCAAACCGATCATCCATCAACATCACCACACCCCGGTCGTGCTGGCTGCGGATCACCCTCCCCGCCGCCTGCACAACCTTTTGGATGCCGGGGTACAGGTAGGTGTAGTCGTACCCTGCGCCAAAAATCGCCGCCATGCGCAGTTTTATCTGCTCGTTGACCGGGTTGAGTTGCGGCAACCCCAGGGTGGCGATAAATGCGCCGATCAGGCGTGTGCCCGGCAAGTCGATGCCCTCGCCAAACGCGCCGCCCAGCACGGCAAAGCCGATGCCTTGGCTATGTTCGGTGAATTGGTCGAGAAACCCTTGGCGTTCGGCCTCGGCCATGCCCCGCGACTGGTGCCACAACGGGATCTGCGGGTGTGTTTCGGCGAGCAGTTGCGCCACCTGTTGGAGGTAATCAAAGCTTGAGAAAAACGCCAGGTAGTTGCCCGGTTGCCGGGCGAACTGGCGGGCGATCAGCTCGACAATCGGCGCCAGCGAGGCTTGGCGATGCACGAAGCGGGTGGAAATGTCGCCGACGATGCGCACGTGCAGTTGTTCGGCCTTGAACGGCGACTCCACGTCGACCCAGGCCGTGTCCGCTGGCAGCCCCAGCAGGTCGGCGTAATAGTGGCGAGGGCTCAAGGTGGCGGAAAACAACACGCTGCTGCGGGCCGCCGTCAAGCGCGGCCGGATGAATTCGGCGGGTACCACGTTACGCAGGCACAGGGTCGAGCTGCTGCGTTTGCCGCCGAGCTGGCGCTTGCTGATGTCGAAGATGAAGTGCTCGTTGAACAGCTCGGCGACCTTGGTAAATTGTAGCGCTTCGAAGTAGAAGGCTTGCAGGTCACCGCTGAGGGCTTCGGGGTGGTCGTTGAAGTAATCACCCAGGGCGCTGGTGCACAGGTTCAGGGCCTGGAGCAGTTTGTCCGGCCTGGAGGCATAGGCTTGGTACGGCGCGACCTGGTCTTTGTGCAGGGCGTTCCATTCGCGGTTGAGGCGCTGCAGGGGTTTCTTCAGCGGCTCGGGCGCGGTGTCGCGCAGGATCTTCAGGCTGTACTGGTCGAGGCTCGCGCTGTACATCGAGCGCGCACGTTCCACCAGGTTGTGGGCTTCGTCCACCAGCACGGCAGCGCGCCATTGGTTGAGTTGGGCCAGGCCGAAGAGCATGGCGCCGAAGTCGAAATAGTAGTTGTAGTCGGCAACCACCAGGTCGGCCCAGCGTGCCATTTCCTGGCTCAGGTAATAGGGGCACACCCTGTGATCGAGGGCGACATTGCGCAGGTTGTGTTGGTCGAGCAGGCGGACCTTGGACGCGGCAAGGCGGGCGGCGGGCAAACGGTCGTAGAAGCCCTTGGCCAAGGGGCAGGCGTCGCCGTGACAGGCCTTGTCCAAGTGCTCGCAGGCCTTGTCCCGCGCCACCAGCTCGAGAACACGCAGGGGCAGGTCGCTGCTGGCATGCAGCACCTTGGCTGCATCGAGGGCGAGTTGGCGACCGGGGGTCTTGGCGGTGAGGAAAAACACCTTGTCCAGTTGCTGGGGCGCCAGGGCCTTGAGCAGCGGGAAGATCGTGCCGATGGTCTTGCCGATGCCCGTGGGGGCCTGGGCCATCAGGCAACGGCCGGTGCTGACGGCCTTGTACACCGACTCGGCCAGAGTGCGTTGGCCGGGGCGAAAATCGGCATGGGGGAAACCCAAGGTCTGCGCCGCAACGTCGCGCGCTTCACGGTGCTGCATTTCCTGGCGGGCCCAGCCGAGAAACAGTGCACATTGCTGATTGAAGAACGCTTGCAGCTCGTCCGCCTGGAAACGTTGATTGAGCAGGGTTTCGCCTTCGCCGACGATATCGAAATACACCAGCGCCACGTCGATATCCGTGAGGCCAAGCTTCTGGCACATCAACCAGCCGTACACCTTGGCCTGGGCCCAATGCAGTTGCCGGTGGTTGGCGGGCTGGGCAGCCAGGTCGCCTCGATAGGTCTTCACTTCTTCCAGGCGGTTGGCGTCCGGGTCATAGCCGTCTGCCCTGCCCCGCACCTTCAGTTGCTGGTAGTCGCCCTCGAGGGCCACTTCGTTCTGGTAGTGCGCGCTGCGTCGCGAAGCAACGGTGCGATGGCCCGCTATACCTTCCTGGGCGCTGGGCGACGGGGTAAAGCGCAGGTCCAGGTCGCCGACCTTGGCGGTGAACTCGCACAGCGCCCGCACGGCTACGCTGTAGCTCAAGCGGGTTGCTCCGCCCAGCGTACGTAGCAGACGGTGACGGGCATCTGGTATTCACCGCAGAACTCCAGCCAACGCAGCTGGTTGTCCTGCAGGCGGTCGCCAGGGCCCTTGACCTCGATCATGCGATAGGTCTTCTGCGCCGGCCAGAACTGGATCAGGTCCGGCATGCCGGCGCGGTTGGCGCGGATATCCAGCAGCAACCGTTCGAACCAGTAGCGCAGGTGTTCGGCGGGCAGGCAGGCCAAGGCTTGTTCCAGCAGGTCTTCACTGAGCAGGTTCCAGAACACAAAGGGCGACTGGATCCCCCACTTATCGAGGTAGCGTTGGCGGATGGTGGTTGTGTAGCGCCCGTCCTGTAGTTGCGCAAAACACGCGTCAAACAGGGGGACGCGGCGCGCGTGGAAGTCTTCGCTGTGCAGGTCCGCCGGCCCACGCTGGAACGGGTGGAAAAACGCACCCGGCAGTGGTGCGAAGATCGCATCCCAGCACAGCAGGCCGAACAGCGAATTGATCAGGCCGTTCTCGACGTAGTGCACCGGTGCATCAGGTGCGCTCAGGTGGGCCTGGACACAGGATTCCACCGACATCAACGGCTCCGGCAGCGCAAGTTCCAGGTCCAGGCGTGTGACTTCACGGGATTTGAGCGTCGGCAGCCGGGGTTCGCCGAGCTTGCGGCGCAGACGGGGCATGACGCGCAACAGGTGTTGCTGTTCGGCGGCACTTTCCGGTGCCTGTTGCGCGATGCTTGCCAGGGCCATGGCCTGGGCGTAATCCTCCTGGCGCTCCAGCACGCGAATCAGCCGCGCGCGCGCGCCGGGGTAGGCGCAGGTGCGGTAGATCTGCTGCGCCAGGTCCAACTCGGCACCGCGCTCGCAATACTGGCCGAGCTGGAACAACAGCTTGGCCCGGCGCTTTTCCAGCCAGGGGTTGTCGGTGTTCAGCGTGGCCACTTCAGCCAGCACCTGCGCCAGCGCCTCACCGCGTTCAAACGCCTGCTGGCATTGGTGCAGGAATAGAAAACCGTGCACGTCGGCGCGGCTGCGCAACCCCCGCGATTCGGCGCAGAACTCGACTTTTTCATAGGTGTAGATGCCCAGGTCCGCGAGGACAAACTCGGACCAGTCCTGGTGCAGGTTGCCGAAGAACATCAGCCGCAGGCGGTCGCATAACTCCATCACGGTGAGGCTGTACAGCGTGTCGGCCAGGTCCGGGCACCAGTCGGCGAAACGGCGCGTGTCGGTGAACTGCGCCGCCAACCCTTCCAGCCAATCGACCTTCTTGCCCTTGGGCTGGCCGATCCAGGGGGCGAAGGTGCTGAGGATCTCGCCTTTTTGCAGCAAGGCGAATAATGCTTCAAATGCCAGAAGATGGTTGTCGTCCACCCATCCCAATTCCCGCAAAGGCGCGGCAGCGGCATGGGGGCAACCGATCTCCACGTAGTGCAGCTTGCCCGCGCGAAAATGCACGCCCTTGCGCATCACCATGCGCACCAACAGCGCCTGGGAGGCTTGCGGCAACCTGTCGAATTGCTGAATGAAATGCTTTTCGTCAGGGTCGAGCAGATCGGCATAGCGTTGCCCCAGCCAATGCAGGACCTGGCGGAAGTTATGCAGGTAATAGAGCGGGTTTTCGAGGGGATTGGCCATGGTACGCATTGGTCGAATACTGGTTATGCATACAGAGTGCCGTCGTAAATGCGGTGTTGCAATCGGTAATAGATAAATGGCACACGCAACTTTTTGCATAAAAATGATCAGATGGGGAGTCGATGGCGTAACATTTGTCGCCCGCGTCCCTGGCGTGGGATTTTTCAGGGTTAAAGGTAAGGGTTATGAACATGAAGAATTTGGGGCTGCCACTGGTTGCACTCACTTTTCTGGTATTGGCCGGTTGCGCGACGCAAACCGTAGTGACACTGCAAAATGGCACGCAGTATTTGACCAAGGACTCTCCAAAAACCAAGACGGCCGACGGGTTTTATGAGTTCACCGATATCGCCGGCAAGCGCATCCGCGTCAAAGCCGACGATGTGGCCACGGTGCGCAAGGAAGACTGATTTCCAGCGGCCCGCACTGATCAAATGTGGGAGAGGGCTTGCCCCTCCCACCGTTTTAACCGATCACAATCCCCTCCCCCGACAAGCCAACCACCCCCACCAACGTCACCGAATCCGCGCCAAAACTGATCACCGTATCCCCGCCCACGACCTTGGCGTGATCACGGTAATCCGCACTCCCCTCAACGTCCCTGAACACCAGCTTGTCCGTCGCTTGATAGCCGATAATCCGGTCCTGGCCAAACTGCCCGCTGAACAAAAAGGTGTTATGCCCGCTGCTGTCGCGGATCGTGTCATTGCCCTTGCCGCCCTCGATAAAGTCCGCGCCCTTGCCGCCCTGGATCAGGTCATTGCCGTCACTGCCAATGATGTAGGTATCGCCCTTGTGCGGTTCGGCATTGCGGTTGAGGTCCTGCACCCAGGTGGTGGCGCGTGCCGGGTCGGACAGGTTGGCGACGATAATCGTCGAGTCGCGGCTCATCTGCCCATAGAACCCGGACTCGAGGATGCGCGTCATCCCATCGCCATAACCCGTAGGCAAATGGGAGATCCAGGTCGGCAGGTTGGTGATGGAAAACGGCAGCACATTCCACAGCGTCGAAGCGTAGTGGTCGTTAAAGCTGACGATATTGTCGGTGGTTGATTCATGGGGTTTGTCATGCACGCCCAACGATGACCAATTGAAGGATGATCCGTCCAGCGCACGGAATACCGGGTCGTTTTCGTAGCCGATATTAAGCACCTTGTCGCCAGCGCTCTGGGTCGGCGAGGCGTAGGCCAGGTAGTTGGCGTCCTGGTAGAAACCCGCCCATTTGCTGCTGCTCAAGTCGGCCATGCTGTTGACCGCCAGGCCGCCCAGGCTATGGCCGCTGACCACTACGTCGTGGCCGCTGAGGCCGTGGGCACTGGCGTAGTCGGCGACGTTCTTGAGCAGGCCGCCAAAGGCTTCACCGGCATAGTTCTTCGCGTAATCCTTGGGGCCCAACGCTGCGAGCAGATCGCTGACCAGATCGCCAATGGAGTCGCTGACCAGCGTTTCCCGAGGGCCCGACGTACCGCGAAAACCGATACCGATTTCCAGCAGCTTGCCGGCTTCATCGTACTTGCCCAGCACCTCGACCTGGGCTGTGGTGTAGCCGGCTTTTTCGCCGAAGAACGTGCCTCGGGCGTCGACCTTGCCGGTATAGCCCAGGGTGCTTGCGCTGATGGGCGTCCAACCGGCTTGTTGCACGGCCTCCAAGGCGGCTTTCTCCGAATCCGGGTTCCAGGGAATGCCGGGAATCACGCCCTGGGAATCCGTACTGCCCAGCAGTGCAGCGACCAGCGTGGCGGGCAAACCGAGCCCCAGGCCGTTGTGCTGGTAGCCCACGGCAAAGCCGTTATCCAGGTTGTGATAGGAGTACAGCGTGATCGCCATGGCATCGGCGAACAACGCTTTGGAGCCCTCGGCTCCGAGGTTTTTATAGTCGAACACACCCATGGTATTGCCTCTCTGTTGTTGGAATTGTCGAGAAAGCCAATTAATGCGGTGCCGGCCCGAACGCCTCATCCACCTTGGCCAGGTCGGTGTCGCGCAGGTTGCCGGCGTAGTAGTGCAATTTGGTCCAGGCCATCAGGTAGTCGTAACGCGCCTGGGCCAGGTCGCGCCGCGTGCTGTAGAGCTGTTGTTCGGCGTTCAGCGCATCGAGGTTGACCCGCTCGCCACCGAGGATGCTCTGCTGGGTCGACAGCACCAGTGCTTCTGCGGAGGTCAGGGCCTTTTGGTAAGCGCGCAGTTTGCTCACGCCAGACAGGCACGCGCTGAACTGCCGACGCAGTTCGATCAGGGTCTCGCGGGTCTTGCCTTCCAGCTCGTACTCGGCCTGTTCCATGGCGCGACTGGCCTGGCGGGTGGACGCGGAGATGCCGCCACCGGCATACAACGGCAGGCTCACTTCGACGCCGATGGTGTTGGTGTCGTAGCGCTGGTTGTAGGTGTTGCCGCTGTCGGACTCCTGCTGGCGCGAACTGGCGTACGCAGTGACCTTGGGCAGGTGTCCGGCGCGGTTACGCTCCACTTCATAACGCGCGACTTCCAGGGCCTGGCGCTGGGACGCCAGCGTGGGGTTGTTGCTGATCGCCAGTTCATGCCAGGTGTCGTAGTTGGCCGGGGTCAGGGTGAACGCGGCGAAACCTTCGTTCAACGGGGCGAGGTCGTCGATGTTGACGCTTTGCACACCGATCAGCGCACCCAGTTCTCTAAGCGAGGCGTCCTGCTCGTCCAGCGCCTGGATCTCTTCGGCGGTGGCCAGCTCATAGCGCGACTCGGCTTCGAGGATATCGGTGCGGGTGCCCTCGCCCTGCTGGAACAGGTGCCGGTTCTGCTGGAACTGCTGCTCGAAGGCCTTCTTCTTGGCCCGTGCGATGTCGATCTGGTCCTGGGCAAACAGCGCCTGGGTGTAATAGCTCAGCACCCGCACCAGCAGCGCCTGGCTCTTGTCGCGAAAGCTTTCATCGGCGAACAGCGCCTGGGCCACGCCCTTGCGGTAGTTGGCGTAGGCCTCATAGTCGAACAGCGGCTGTTGCAGGCTGAAGGTCGAGCCGTAGCTGTTGTAGTTGCGGTCGTCGTGGTAATTGCCGCCGCGGCCGTCGGGCAAGGTGGCCTGGGAGTTGTTGCGGCCCTTGTTGTAGTTATACGACAGCTTGGGCAGCAAGCCTGCGCGGCCGATGGTGCGGTTTTCCAGGCCGGCGTCGCGCTCCTTGATCGCACCGAGAAACACCGGATCGTTACGCAAGGCCTGTTCGTATACATCGAACGGGCCCATGGCGGCCTGGGCGTTAATGCAGGTAAACAGCAAGGCGATGAACACAGCTTTCATGCTCATTCCTCGGTCAACGCGGAGCCGGCGCGGTCGAGCAGCGGCTTGAACAGGTAATTGAGCAACGAACGCTCGCCGGTGCGCACAAACATCTCGGCGGGCATGCCCGGCTTGATGACCAGGCCGTGGAGTGTCTCCAGTGCTGCCTCGCTGACGGTGGTGCGCAATACGTAATACGGCGCGCCGGTTTTTTCGTCGAGCATCTGGTCGGCGGAAATCAGGCTGACCTCCCCCGGCACACGCGGGGTGCGGCTCTGGTTGAAGGCGGTGAACAGGATATCCACCGGCAGGTGCGTGCCGACCTTGTCCACCAGGTGCACCGGCAAATGCCCTTCCACTTCCAGGCGCGTGCCCTGGGGCACGATTTCCAACAGGGTTTCACCGGCACGCACCACGGCGCCTTCGGTGTGCACGCTGAGGTTGACCGCAATGCCGTCAGCCGGTGCGTTGATCTCGCTGTGTTGCAGATCGAAGCCGGCCGAGGTGAGTTGCTGCTCGAGGGTCAGGCTGCGCAATTGCGCGTCGGCCAATTGGCTGCGCACGTCCTTCTGGTATTCCTCGCTGTGCTGCTGCAATTTCAGGCGCGATTCAAGGATGCCCTGCTCCACCCGGCCGCTCTCTCCGGTGTTCTGCGCCAGGTCCTGTTGCACCTGGGACAGCTGGCGTTGGTACTCCATCAGCCGGTTGCGCGGGATATAGCCGTTGTCGGCCAGGGGTTGCAGGTTGCTGAGTTGGTCGCGCAGGGACTGGGCCTGGGCGGTCAGGTCGCTGCGGGCGCGGCGCATGCCGTTGAGCTGTGCGGTGGCGCCCTCGATATTCGCGCGGATGCCTGCCTGTTCACGGGCAAAGGCTTCGCGACGGCTGCTGAACAATTGGCGCTGGCCTTCCAGGACCAACGCCAGTGCGGGATCGGGGTTGCTGCTCAGCTCGGCGGGAAAGGTGATAGCGGATTGATTGTCGCGCTCGCTCTGCCACCGCGCGACGCTGGCCCAGGCCATGCGGTACTGGGCCTGCAGGGACTGCACGTCGGCCTGATTCTGGGTCTGGTCGAGACGGAACAGCGGCTGGCCTTGCTTCACCAGCTCACCCTCCTTGACCAGGATCCGACTGACCACGCCGGGGCTGAAGGTTTGCACCGCCTTGCGTTTGCCCGACACCACCACCGTGCCCTGCACCGGGATGCCCTGGTCCAGGGGCGCCAGGCTGGCCCAGAGGAAAAAGCCACCGGCACCGACCACGGTCAGCAGCCAGCCCATGCGTACGAAAAATCGGGCGTCGTGTTGTTCATGAATCATGCTGACATCCTTACTGCTTGACGCAAAACCTGTAGGAGCGAGCTTGCTCGCGAAAAACTCAGCGTCACCGCGTGTATCCAATCAGGGCGCATCATCGTTAACGCCCTTCGCGAGCAAGCTCGCTCCTACCTTGGGGCGCTTGGTCACGGTGGCCGGACAACGCCCGCAGCACGTCCTGGCTCGGCCCGAATGCCTGCAAACGCCCTTCGTTGAGCACCAGCAATTTATCGGCCTGGGCCAAGGCCGAAGAACGATGGGTCACCAGCACCACACTGCTGCCCTGGGCCTTCATCTGGACAATGGCGCTGGCCAGCGCGGCTTCGCCGACGGTGTCGAGGTTGGAGTTGGGCTCGTCCAGGACGATCAAGCGCGGCCCGCCGTACAGCGCACGTGCCAGAGCTACGCGTTGTTTCTGGCCGCCGGACAGACCACCGCCGTTATCGCCGAGGACCGTGTCATAACCGTGGGGCAGGCGCAGGATCAATTCATGCACGCCGGCTTGCTGCGCAGCCCGCACCACCCGCTCGGGGTCGGCCTCGCGAAAACGTGCGATGTTGTCGGCGATGCTGCCACTGAACAGTTCAATGTCCTGGGGCAGATAGCCGATGTACGGGCCGAGGTCGTCGCGGTCCCAGCGGTGAATGTCCGCACCGTCCAGGCGCACGGTGCCGGCCAGGGTCGGCCACACGCCCACCAACACACGGGCCAGGGTGGATTTGCCGGAGCCCGAGGCGCCAAGCACGCCGAGCACTTCGCCGGCGCCGAGGCTGAAGCTGACCTGATGCAGGGTGGGCATGCGCCGCCCGGGCGGCCCCGCGCTGACCTGTTCGAAGCTGACCTGGCCCTGGGGTGCGGGCAATTTCATCTGCTCCACTTCCGGCGGAAACTCGCGCAGCAATTCGTCCAGCCGCTGGTAGGCCAGCTTGGCCGAACTCCATTGCTTCCAGACCGCAATCAACTGGTCGATGGGGCTGAGTACACGGCCCATCAGGATCGAGCCCGCGATCATCATCCCGGCGGTCATGTCGCCCTTGATCACCAGCAGCGCGCCCAGACCCAGCACCAGGGATTGCAGGCACAGGCGCAGGGATTTGCTCAACGAGGTGATCACCGACCCGGTATCACTGGCTCTGTTCTGCAAACCCAGGAACTGCGAATGCACAGCAAACCAGCGGTGGCGCAACGCGCCGAGCATGCCCATGGCCTGGATGGTTTCGGCGTTGTGTAAATGGCTGGTGGCCAGCTGCGTCGACTGCTGGGAGAAGCCACTGGCCTCGCCCAAGGGTTTCTTGGTCAGGTATTCGTTGAGGCACGCAAGGCCGATCAACAGCACTGCGCCGGCGGTGGCCAACACCCCGAGCCAGACGTTGAAGAGGAAAATCACCAACAGATAGATGGGAAACCACGGCGCATCGAAGAACGCAAACAGCGCCGGCCCGGTGATGAATTGGCGGATATGGGTCAAGTCACCCAGGGATTGCCCGGCATGCCCCTGGCCGCGTTGCAGGTTGCGTTCGAACGCAGCCTTGTACACGCGCAAGTTGAAACGCCGCTCCAACTGGCTGCCGATGCGGATCACGATAAAACTGCGGATGACCTCGAGCAGGCCAATAAACGCAAAGAAGCCCACCACCATCAGGGTCAACATCACCAGGGTGGTTTCATTCTGCGAGGAGAGCACACGGTCATACACTTGCAGCATGTAGATCGACGGCACCAGCATCAACAGGTTAATCAGCGCGGTAAAACAACCGACGCTGATCAAGATGCTCTTGTATTCACCCAGCGCCTTGAATAAAGGCGCAACCGCATGGGGCCTGGCCATAGGTTCTGATCTTCCTTGAATCAAATTACGCGCATAAGTTTGCCGTCCTCCGCGATAGAGGCCGCTCAACTAATGAAATCGAGTTATAGGCTTATAACAACAACTAAGGCACTCGTTTTAATTCAACCACGGTGCCGGACTTCGTCCGCGCCTGATACTCGCCGTCTTTCTGACGATTCAAATGGGTGATCCCGCTGCCTTCGGCATTGAACAGCCAGATACCGTCGGGTGTGGGCGACCAGGTCAGGGGCTTGTCCCCCAGCCACTGCGCCACGCAGGCCACATCGCCGCCCAAAGCATTGGCCTGCTCGAGCAGGTCCAGTGCACACACCTGATCCTGCTGGTGCAACTGCCAATGCCCGGCCAGCTGGGCGCTGGTGGGTAAAACAAGACTGCTCGCCATTGCGTGGGCTCCTGCCGACACGAACATCACCTGCAATACGCAGGCGATCACATTGTAAAAACGCTGCATCTGTACGCTCCAGCCTGGAGACGCGGCGCTTGCGCGCCGCGCCCGTGCATCATGCCACGATGTCGCTGACCGCTGCCTGGCCGACGGTGGTGACGAGGAAATCCGCCACGCCGTGCCCGGAGAAGTCGACGGCCAGGGTGCCCAGGTTGGTGCCTGCCGCGTAGGTCAATACCGCATCGCCGGCATGCCCGGTAAAGGCATTGACGAAGGTCAGGCCGGCCCCTTTGGTGATGCCGCTGAGGTCGATCTTGTCGGAGCCCGAGGTGAAGTCAAAGATCTTGTCCGCCGCCCCTGGCTTGGAATCGGAACTGGCGCCGAACACAAACGTGTCGTTGCCCGCGCCGCCCCACAGTTGATCCGCGCCGCCGCCACCGTAGATGAGGTCGTTGCCGGCCCCACCCTTGATCACGTTGGCCGCGTTGTTGCCGATGATCAGGTCATTGCCCGCACCGCCGAACGCGTTCTCGACGGTCACGCCCTTGGCGATGGAGACGTTGCCGACCAGGCCGCCAACGTCGGAGAACGAGGCCTCATTGAGGTTGATCTTCTGGTTCTGGGTGAAGCCGGAGAAGTCCAGGGTGTCATTGCCGCCACCGTCCCAGACCGAGAACACCAGCTTGTCGGCGTTGGACGTGGCGCTGAGGAAATCACGCCCGGTGTTGGAGTTGAACCCGTAGGTGGTGTCGCCGGCGCGGGTGTTGTAGTTGGCACCGTAGAGCTTCTGGATCGCGGCGATGTCGTCGATCAGCGGGCCAGAGGCATAGGCTTCTACCCCGCCTTTACTGAAGTTCTGGTTGGTGTTGCTCTCGCTCCAGTAACTCATGAGGCTGTAGCCGCGCGTGTCCTGTCCATAGGTCGCGTCGTTGTAGGTCGGGGCGCCTTCGCCGGCGTTGTAGTCGCCAGGGTGAGCCAGGCCCAGGGTATGCCCGATTTCGTGGGTCAGGGTCTGCCGGCCATAGTTGTTCAGGTCCGGGGTCTTGTTCGGCGTGTAGCTGTTGTTGGTCAGGTACCACGAGGTGCCGTCGTAGCCTGCACCGGTGCCGGGCAGGTAGGCGAAGGCTGCCGCGCCGTCCTGGCCGCTGCTGTAGTTGCCGAATGTCATGTGGCCGTCACCGCCGGTGGCTTTCTCGGTGAAGGTGACGTTGGCCACGTCCGACCAGGATTGCATGGCCAGGGCGGCCTGTGCTTTCTGCTGGGCGTTGAACTGGCTGAAGCCCGAGATACCATGTTTGTTCATGGTGCTCGAGGACGCCGAGGTCAGGAAGGTGTAGGTCAGGTCGATCTTGCCGTTGCCGTCAAAGTCCCGGTACGCGGCGCCGTCGCGCAGCAGCTGGGTGGCCGCCTGGTCAACGGTGTAGGAGGGTTTGCCATTGATCGTGAGATTGCCGCCACGGTCATACAGATGGCTGAAGCTATCGATTTGCGAGTAAGCGGTGCTGGCTTGCGCCGCCGACACGATAGCCTTGTCTTTTGCTTTTGACATAAACGTACTTCCTTGTTTGCAAATGCATCAGTCTTGGGTCGATAGGAATCCCGTGGGCGAGATCGTCCTATCACTCGCCTCTTTTGAAGGCGTCACGAAACTGACACAACTTGAAATCTTTCGTCTACATCTTTTCCAGCATGAAAATCGGGCAACAAACATGCATTCCAAGTTAGGCGCCGTATCTGTTGGGCAACGTTGCTGTTGTCCGACAAAAGACAGCGGAGGGTTATTTAAATATTAAATAGCGCTAAAGCCACTCAAGTTGAACGGCGCACTTGATAATTGGATCCATTGTATTGTCACGGTGTCATTGGCGACATTAAACAGCCACTGTTTATATTTATATATCGGCGCTGGCCCTCCCTTATCGGGACGCGCGCCAGCCCGTGTCGTGCAATGCCCGTATCAACGTTTCGCCTTTCAAGCCCGGAACCTGTACGCCGTCGTCGGTCACCATGTCTTCGCCCGCCAGGATTGCGTTGATGATCGCCTCCTCCACCGCCTCCGCCGCAGCGCTGAACAGCGGGGATATATGATCGTTATTCACCATCTGCAAGGTGCTGCTCAACGGCAGGCCCTTGCGCGCGTAGTCCGCTGGCGGCAGTTCCTGGTTGCCAGTGGCGAAGGCCAGGAACAGGTCGCCGCTGGAATCCTCGGTGCCACCGCCGGTGCGCGCGATGCCTATAGACGCGCGTTGTGCCAGGCGCTGGCATTGGTGCGGCAGCAGGGGCGCATCCGTGGCGATGATCACCACGATCGAGCCCATGCCCGGCGTGCCTCGTTCGGCAAAGGGTGACGGCAGGTCCATCAAGCGGCGGCCCACCGGATAGCCGTCGACCCGCAGTTCCTGGCGCTTGCCATGGTTGGCCTGGACCAGCACGCCGACAGTCCAACCGCCCTGCTCTGCCGGCAAACGGCGCGAGGCGCTGCCGATACCGCCCTTGAATTCATGGCAGATCATCCCCGTCCCACCGCCCACCGCGCCTTCTTGCACGGGGCCGCGTTCGGCGCTGTCCAGCGCCTGGCGCACATGCTCGGGGGTGACGTGCTGGCCCCAGATATCGTTGAGCAGGCCGTCGTAGGTTTCCATCACCACCGGCATGCACCAGTACACCGCCGGGTCCGCCAGGCGCTTGTGCTCCAGGGCAATCAAGGTGTCGCGCACGATGCCGATGCTGTGGGTGTTGGTGATGGCCAGCGGCGTGGTCAACAGGCCCGCCTCGCTGATCCATTCCAGGCCAGTGGCGTCGCCATTGCCGTTCAGCACGTGATACCCGGCAAAGCATGGCTGCAACCGCGCTTCCCCGGCGCGGGGCTGGACCACGCTGACGCCAGTGCGCACCTGTTTACCGTCGACGCGGGTCTTGAGCGTACAGTGACCGACCCGAACCCCGGGAACGTCGGTGATGGCATTCAACTCGCCGGGTGTGCCCAGCCCCAGCGTGATGCCCAATTGACGTGCACGCATAACCACTCCTTACAATTTTTGAAAGGCCGGACTCGACCGGCCACTGATGCAATACAGAATCACCGACAGGGCCAGCAAGCCGATGATGATCATGATGTCGCGTACTGACGCCGCGTAGATCAAGGTCACCAGCAAGTAACCCGCGCCCAGTGCAGCCAGCAACGCCGGCAGCGGCCACAGCGGCATGCGATAGGGATGCTCGCGGTCGCGCAGCAGCACGCGGCTCATCAGCGCGCTCAACGCCACCACCAGGTACACCAATATGATCAGCAATACGCTGAACGAGGTGAGGTCGGTCAGGTTGGAGCTGAAGCTCAGCAACGCCGACGGGATCGCCAGGAACAGCGTGGCCAGCCAGGGTGAATCCCAGCGCGGATGAATGCGGGTAAACAGCTTGTTGATGGTAGGCGTCCACAATGCATCGCGCCCGCTGCTGAACACCACGCGGCCAATCTGGATAACGATGGCGACGATGGCGTTGAACACCGACAGGAAGATGCCCGCGCTGACCAGGCGCGACAGGGTTTCATTGCCATGGCTGGTGAGCAGGTAGCCGATGGGGTCCGGGCTGCTGATCATCGCACTCAGTGACGGCGCGCCGATCAGCAGCGCCGTGATCGGCACCAGCTCGATCACCACCACCAGGCCCAGGGACCACAGCACCGCCTTGTGTACGCCCTTGCCCCCGCATTTCATGTCTTCGGCCAGCAACACGGCGGGGCCGTAACCGTTGTAGGAAAACAGGCCAATGCCTACCGCGCCGATCACCAGGGCCCAGGGCGCCAGGTGCAACACACCGTTTTCGACGATCTGGGGTTGAAACAGCACGCTGGCCGGCTGCACCGGGTTACCGAAGCCGATGCACACGATCACCAGCAACGCCGCGACTTCCAGCAGCAGGCAGGCCCCGGTGATCCAGGCGTTGAGCTTGATATTGAGGATACCCAGGGCGTAGCTGCACACCACGATCACCAGGGCCACGGTTTGCGCGTCGAATCTGGTACCCAAAGCATTGTTGAGGTAGGTTGCGGCACCGGTGGCCAATACCGGCGGGATAAACAGCAGCATCACCAATACGGTCAGGAACGTCGCGTAGCCGGCCATGCCGCCGAACACGCGCTTGGCATACACATACTCGCCACCGGCGCTGTTATGGGCGCGGCCCAGTTCGGCGTAGCAAAACGCGAACATCAGCGCGAGCAGCCCTGCCATCACGAACGCCAGGAACACGCCGCTGCCAGCCTGCTGGATGGCAAAGGGCGCGATCACGAAAACGGAACTGGCGGGGGTCACAGCCGAAACGGTAATGGCCACCACATCGAAGACGCTCAGGGTGGGTTTCAGCACGCCGTCGGGCGTGGGGGAAGTGCTCATATCGTTATCCTCTGTCGTTGTTCTTGGTGTGAGGCAGAAACGAAAGGTCTGAAAGTGGCGGGATATGTTTCCCGCTGAATGATGCCAAAGGTAACCGTGGGGTTTATGCCAGCCAATTCCCCTATTGGCGTACTCCCCTTGACGGCACCCGGCAAAAGCCGAACCCTTGGGGCGATCTTTTGTTGGCGGGAGCTTGCTACATGAGCCTGTTTCGTGAAGTCGGCATGCACGCCGGCCTGGGCCGCACTGTTGCGCACATCGGCACCGAGCGTTTCTGGAAACAGCTGGTGCTGTTGTTGCACCAATGCGTACCCTTCGATAACGCGCTGGCGATCTTCTATCCCGTGGATGGTGCGCCCCAGGCACTGGAAGAGTACGACGCCCAGCCGAGCAGCAAGCCGGCGTCGATGCTGGTGTACCTCAATGGCCTGTATTTGCTCGATCCGTTTTTCCAGGCGTGTCGCGAGGGGTATGCCAGCGGCGTGTACCGGCTTGAGGAAGTGGCGCCGGACCATTTTCGCCAGAGCGAGTATTTCCTCAGCTACTTCCACGACAACGTGCTGGAAGACGAGGTGCAATTGATCCTGCAGTTGCCGGGCGCGGGGACGTTGTCGCTGTCACTGGGCATGCAGCGGCGATTCAGCGTTGAGGAGACCGGGTTGCTGACGACGCTGGCCGCCTGGGTGCTGCCGTTGATGCAGCAGCACTGGCAACAAAGCACCCGGCGCGCGCCGGCCATGGACAGCCAGATCCGGGATGCACTGAGCCAATTCGGTTGCGGTGTGCTCTCGGACCGCGAACTGGAAATCGCCCGCCTGGTACTGCGCGGATTCTCGTCCAAGGCCATGGCCGAGCGCCTGCATATCTCGCCGGACACGGTAAAGGTGCACCGCCGGCATCTGTACGCGAAGCTGGACATCTCGTCACAGCCGGAACTGTTTTCGTTGTTTATCCAGTCGTTGGGGCATGACCTGGAAAACCCGTGAAGCCCAGGGTGTACTCAAACCAAGTGTGGGAGGTCCCACAATCTCTTCGACCTAGCGCTGTCACGCAGAAAACTGGGACCCCTGTGGTGAGCGGGCTTGTACCGCGTCGGGCTGCGCAGCAGCCCCAAAACCAGGCGCAGAGGAATACCTGATACACCGCATTCGCCTTCATCAGGGGCGCTTCGCACCCCAGCGCGGGACAAGCCCGCTCACCACAAGAATGCGGTCGCCTGAAATTGTTTATGCAAGACTCAGATTAATGGGGGGCTCGCCCTCCCCCCACATCAGACTTCTTCAGCGGCCCATTCGAATGGTGTTCCACACCCGCGTGCGAATCCGGTCGATGTTCAGCGGCATCGCCTCCAGCGCGAATAACTTGCCCATCATTTCGTCGCTGGGGTAGATCTTGGTGTCCGCCTTGATCTCAGGGTCTACCAGGCTATCCGCTGCACGGTTGCCGTTGGCGTAGTGCACGGAGTTGGTGATGTCCGCCATCACCTGGGGCTCCAGCAGGTAGTTCATGAACGCGTAGCCGGCCTTTTCATCGGGGGCATCGGCGGGCATGGCCACCATGTCGAACCAGATGGCGGCGCCTTCCTTGGGAATCTGATAGCCGATCTTCACCCCATTCTTGGCCTCCTTGGCGCGGCTTTCGGCTTGCAGTACGTCGCCGGAGAAACCGACCGCCACGCAGATGTCGCCATTGGCCAGGTCGCCGGTGTATTTCGAGGAGTGGAAGTACGCCACATAGGGGCGCACTTTCATCAGCAGCGCCTCGGCCTTTTTGTAGTCTTCGGGTTTTTTACTGTGGGACGGCAGCCCCAGGTAGTTGAGGGCGATGGGCAGCAATTCCGGGCCGTTGTCGAGGATCGCTACCCCGCACTTGCTGAGCTTTTCCATGTACTCGGGCTTGAAGATCAGGTCCCAGGAATCCACCGGTGCGTTTTCCCCCAGTACCGCCTTGACCTTGTCGATGTTATAGCCGATGCCGGTACTGCCCCACAGGTACGGGAAGCCATGGGCATTACCCGGGTCGTTGTTTTCCAGGGCCTTGAGCAGTACGGGGTTGAGGTTTTTCCAGTTGGGCAACTGACTCTTGTCGAGCTTCTTCAGGGCGCCGCCCTGGATCTGCCGTGCCATGAAGTGGTTGGACGGAAACACCACGTCGTAGCCGGAGTTACCCGTCATCAGCTTGCCGTCGAGGGTTTCGTTACTGTCATACACGTCGTAGCTGAAACCGATGCCGGTTTGTTTCTGGAAATTCTTCGTGGTGTCCGGCGCGATATAGCTGGACCAGTTGTAGATCTTCACCGTCTCAGCGGCTTGGCTGATAGCGGCCACCCACATCAAGGGCAACAGGGCAATGGCTTTCATGGTTCGATTTCCTGGCGATTTTAGGGCTGTTTTTATGGCAGGCGATCAAGGATCAAAGCGTTACAAAATCAGTACGTAGGTTTTGCGCACGGTTGCCTGGATGTCCCAGATACCAGTGCTGTTGGCCGGCAACATCAGTGCGTCACCGGCTTGTATGTGAACGATTTCACCGTTGTCAGGGGTGAAGGTGCAGCGACCCTGGATAAAGTGGCAGAACTCCTGGGATGTGATCTGCCGACGCCAGCGGCCCGGGGTGCATTCCCAGATACCGGTCTCGACGCCGTCGCTGCGTTCAACGCTCAAGGTCGAGGCCACGGCGATCGGCTCGCCCAGGGGCACGGCCACCGGTGATGAGTCCGGCAGTTGGGCATGCAGCGCGTCTTTGAATTGAGTGATGCTCATGGGGTTTTCTCGTGTAGGTGAAACGGCTCAATGCATGAAACCTTCCATGAACCCGGCTATGCCGATCGCCAGCTTGCGGCGCCAAGGTGCTGTGTTGGGGTTGGCCAGCACCTGGTCTTCATGGACAAAACTGCGAATGATCGCGTTGTAGCCAAGCCAGCGGCATGGCTCCGGCTCCCAGGCCTTGAGCGCGTGCAGGCCACGCTCACGGATCACCCAGGGTTGGTGGATAAGCGGTGTGTCGCGACTGAGGATCAGGTCGGCCAGGGTGCGGCCGCCCAGGTTGGTGGCACCGACGCCCTCCCCGCCGTAACCACCGGCCAGGGCGATGCCGGTCTTGTGATCGCAGAGCATGTGCGGGCGGAAACGGCGCGACATGCCGAGGTTGCCACCCCAGGAATGGGTAATCCGCACCTTTTTCAGCTGTGGGAAGAGTTCGCCGAACAGGTAGCGGCGCAGTGCCACTTCGCTGTCAGTCAAATCAAAGTTGTGGCGCAATTTGCCGGCGAACTGGTAACCACCGCGGGCGCCGAACACCAGGCGGTTATCCACCGTACGCTGGCCATAGGTGACCTGGCGGCTGCTTTCGCCAAAGGCCTGGCCATGGCTCAGGCCGATTTCATCCCAGGTGCCGGCGGGCAGCGGTTCGGTGGCAACGATCAGGCTTTGCACCGGCAACTGGTATCGGCCGAGGGGCGGCAAGGTATTCGCATAACCCTCGACAGCCGGCACCACCCAGGCAGCGCGTACACGGGCCTTGGCGGTGCGCACAGTACCGGACTGCCAGTGGGTCACCGGCGTGTTTTCATAGATCGTCACGCCCATGCTCTCCAACACCCGCGCAAGACCGCGCACCAGCTTGGCCGGGTTGATCGTGGCGACATGGGGGGCATGGATACCGCCATAGGGCTTGGCGATGCGGATCTGTTCAGCCAACTGTCGAGGGCTCAGCCAGCGATAGTCGGCTTCGGTCAGGCCTTGGGCGTAGAGCTTGTCCAGGTAAGCGCGCAGGCTGCCTTCCTGCTCGGGGTAGCGTGCGGCGCAGTACAGCGCGCCGCCCTTGCGGTAGTCGCAGTCGATGCCTTCCCTGGCCAGCACTTGGGCCACTTCGTCGGGAATGCCATGCAGCAGGTCGAAGGAGGCGCGGCGCTGTTCAGGCGCAAGGCCGGCCAGCAGGCGGTCTTCGCCCAGCAGATTGCCCATCAGCCAGCCGCCGTTACGGCCCGAGGCGCCGAAGCCAGCGGTTTGCGCCTCGATAATCGCGATCTTCAACTCAGGCGCCTGGCGTTTCAGGTAGTAGGCGGTCCACAGCCCGGTGTAACCGGCGCCGATAATGGCCACGTTGACGTCCAGGTCATGCTCAAGGGCCGGCCGCGCCGACAGCGGGTCGTCCAGTTGGTCCATCCATAAACTGATAGTGCGCCATGCCGGCATGCCAAGTTCCCCAACCACGTTTCGATGGGGGGATCCTAGAACTCCGGGTTATTCGCTGTCTTGCGCGCGTGCACGCAGGGAAATTTGTTTGACGTAGGCCTTGGGCGACTGGCCGGTGTGCTGGCGGAAGGCGCTGTAGAACGCCGACAACGAATTGAAACCGGCGGCGAAGGCCAGGTCGTCGACCTTGATCGGTGGTTGCGCGGTATCCAGTGCGGCCAGCAGGTGCTGGAGCCGAGCCTGGTTGACGTAGCGGTAGAAGCTTTGCCCCAGCACCTGGTTGAGCAGGTAGGAAATCTGATTGCGGCTGTAGCCACACTCCTTGGCGACACGCTGCAGGTCCAGTTCCGGGTCCAGATAAGGCTGCCTGCACTCGAAGTACTGCTGCAAGTCATTGGCCATATGCCCCAATTGCTGGGGTGACAGGCCCAGGCGGCTGACGCTGGGGCGCTGGGCCTGGGAGGGTTGTTCATGCACCAATGACGCGTACTCGTTGACGCGCCAGATCAACCCATCGCGGACGGTGATGGCCTCGCTGGTACGGAATGACACCAGCCCCTGACCGCCGCGCAAGGTGATGCGGTACTGGATGAATGCCGTGTCGCCATCGGCACGGATGCGGTCGGTATGTTCAATGGCTTCGTCGGCTTCGCGGGGCATGCTGGCTTGCAGGTACTCGCGCAGTTCGGCGTAACCGACCACACGGTTCTGGAAAAAGTCGTGGTACTGGATGTCCGGGTGGTAGTAGGACATCACGCCGTCAAGGTCGCGATGACGCCAGCACAGGTGGTGGCGCAACACCAGCTCACGCGTGGCGTGGGTGTTATGGCAATCATCGTCTGGCGCGATGTCGGGCATGGAAGGCTCTGAGGCGGGTAAACCTCGGAGATTGCCGAATTTTGCCACTGCCGACAATGGCCAATTGGAACTTCGCATTAGTGGCATTGTGCCCAATCGTGAGTAAGAGATGACCCACATCAAGTGAATGGCTGACAACCGCCGAACGGGGCAGAAAAAGTCACCTTGTACTTGCGAACGAATGCTATTTTTAGCTTCTACGACGCCACGACCAGTGACGGTCCTGGCCCCCTGCCGCGAGCTAAAGGAAGCGCTCAATGAACAAGGTGGGCAACATGAACAAAGTGACATTCCCCAACGCCTGCCAGCTGATGCGCTGGCATTTTCATCCGATGGGCTTCGAGGGCAGCATGGATGCGCCCGGCAGTATGGTCGCCCGCCTGTTCGACCGGGCCAGCGGCGAGACGCTGATTGCCATCGCCGGCATCCCCTGCGCCACCGTGATGAATGCTGCCGATGTGGAGCGGATTATCGAGGCGGTGGAGGATGAGTTGGAATCGTTTGTGCCGCCGTTGTCGCTGAGGGCCTGATTCCGGTCCAGCCAGCAGAAAGAAGCTCAACTGTGGGAGGGGGCAAGCCTCCTCCCACGTTGGAATCGCATTTGTCCCCTACTAATGGCGCTGATCGTCGAAAAACGCTTTCCTGCCGTCGACCCGCTCCGAGGCTTTGGGCACATTCACCGCCTGGCCCTCGGTTTTTTCCACATACCAGTAGCAATGGCTCACGGCCCGGGTAATCCCGACGTAGGCCAGGCGCAGCACTTCGTCCTTTTGCGCAGTGTCGTAGGGTTCGCTGTCCCCGTCCTTGCCCAGGCCCGCCATGCGGTAGACCTGGTTCTTGTAGGGCGAGCTGGTCACATGCTGGCAATCACCGAGCAGGAACACCGCATCCGCCTGCAGGCCCTTGGCGCTGTGGTACGTCAGCTGCTTCAACCTGCGCGTCGCTGCGGGCAAGCTAGAATCAACATTAACAATCGAATGAATATGCTCTTGAATCAGTAACTTATCGCTACTTTTTCGATACAGCATTAATATCGAATCGCCCCGTTGATAATGCTCCAGCAGTTGCCGCCCCAACGCCGCATCGTCCCGCTCCAATACCGTGACCGGCACCAAGGCTTTTGGCGTGCCGCTGGCCTTGGCCTTTTTCCCCGGGATGGCCGGTGCGGCGCGCACGATATGTTCGGCGGCGTCGATGATGTGCTGATGGCTGCGGTAGTTCTCGCCGAGCATGACGCGGGTAGTGCTCGGCGCCGGGAATTGCTGGTTGAATTCCATGAAGTACTTGGGCGAACTGCCGCGCCAGCCGTAGATCGACTGCCAGTCATCGCCCACGCACAGCAAGGACGAACGTTGCGCACCACGGCCCACATGCATCGCCGGCCCACGACTGCGGATTTCCCGCAGGCTCGCGCGTATCCACGAAACGATCTGGGGCGATACGTCCTGGAATTCGTCGATCATCAGGTGCGACATTGGCCGCAGCAGCGGATCGCTGAGGAGCTTGAGATTTTCCGGGGTGTTCTCGCCGAACAGCGAGAACATGCGGTTATAGGTCATGATCGGCGGTGATTGGTCGAGAAGGTGGTCTTCCAAGGCTTTCCAGAAGATGCTCAGAGCTTCGAAGAAGAAGCGGTCCGGGTCGTCCTTGGCGAAGCTCATCTGGCCGACGGCAGTCGGCACGTCCAGCCCCAGGTTCTCGATAAAGCCGGCGGCCATCACGAAACTGTCCAGCAGCGGCGCCGACGCCAGCTCACCCTTGACCTTGTAATCAAAGCCGGGACCCGCGCTGGCATCCCCGGCGAGGCTGCTTAAAAGACGCTTTGATGCATCATAACTATCCATCCATATCAATGGCTTACGACAGAAAGCTTGAAACAAGGTGCGCTTTACCGCCCACTCTGCACGGACCGACAGCTTCGAATTCGGCCGGCTGACCTGGGGGTTTTCCCTGGCGTCGAAGCCCAGCACTACCCACGCATCCAGCGCCGGGATATAGCCGTGGCAATGGAACTGCGCGCCATTGATTTCGAAGCGCTGGCGACTGGGCTCAATCCCCTTGATCGGCCAGGCGCCGGCACGAAACCACAGGTCCTCGATCACATCGCAGAGTTCTTCATCGCGCTTGGCCGCCAGTTCGGTCACCGCTATGCGCTTTTGTACATCCGGATGATCGCGCTCCAGTTCGCGCAGTTGCAGGCCCTGGCGTGCCAGTGGCGCAATCAGTTCACGAAACCGTGCATGTCGCCCCTGCAACTGGTGGTAGCAGGCATTCATCTGCTGGCGCTGGGCGTCGCTGATGCGCAAGTCGAACGGGTTGCTGTCAGCGTCTTCGAAACCGGCACTGAGGTTTTCAAACGCCTGCAGGCGTTCAAAACCCGGCAGGCTGCGGACCATCGGCAGGATGCGCGAGTGAAAGGTGCGTACCACCGCCTGGGCTTCTTTCATATCAATGGGTTGGCCCCACAGGGTGAGAATGTCCATGAGCTTGTTGATGAAGTCTTTGCGCGACTCGCGGGTGAAGGTCACCACGGTCATCGAGCTCAATTCGAACCCCAGGTAATGGGTGAGCAGCAAAATACGCAGCACCAGCGAGGTGGATTTACCCGCGCCGGCCCCGGCGATCACCGAGGTTGACGGCGTATCGCTGAAGATCATCTTCCATTGCGCCGCGCTCGGCTGGGCATGGGCCGGCAGCAACCGGGCCACATCAGCCTTGATGCGTTTCTTCACGTCGGCGGTCAAGGGTAGCCGCCAATCGTCGAACAGGCTGTCATCGACGCCGGGCGCGCGGTGCTCATCGGGACGGAAGTCGCGGATCAACAGGACTTGTCGGCCTTCCTCGAGGCCATCGGCCTTGCCCTCGCGATAGCCATACTCCACGCCGGCCTCGTGACCACTGCGAAAACCATCGGCCTGCCCGTGCAACCAGGAAAACCGATGCTGTGCGCGCAAACGTGTCAGGCCATGGCCAAACAGGCGTGCGGCAAGGCGTTTGAGCAGCGGCATTTCCGCCAATGGGCGCAGTTCGGGGGGCAGATCAGGCTTGTGTTGCGGCACGCGGACTCCTGCGATGAGCTGGGTTTTGACAAGGGCACCATGGTCGCCGGAATCGGCGCTCAGTTCCAGCCAATTGCTTTACCGTCATGCAGTTAGGCGATGAAGTGAAAGTCAAAACGCCAGCAATCAATCTAATTAACCAATAGGAATCAGGCATTTTTTACGCTTTTTTTCGATCATGGGCTCACGGATCATAGGCGCCATCAACAGGAGACGATCATGCTTGAACTTCGACCTTTCAACGCCCTGGGCGGCGCCCACCATGGCTGGCTTGACGCCCATCACCACTTTTCATTTGCCGAATACCACGACCCCGAGCGTATGCATTGGGGCAACCTGCGGGTCTGGAACGACGATATCATCGCCCCCGGCACCGGCTTCCCGCAGCACGCCCATCGCGACATGGAGATCATTACCTATGTGCGTGAAGGCGCCATCAGCCACGCCGACAACCTGGGCAACAAGGGCCGCACCGAGGCCGGTGATGTGCAGGTGATGAGCGCAGGCACGGGGATCGCCCACAGCGAGTACAACCTGGAAGCCACGCCGACCAAGATCTTCCAGATCTGGATCATCCCGAACGAGGCCGGCCTGCCACCCTCCTGGGGCGCCAAGCCGTTTCCGAAAGGTGATCGCGAAGGGTTTGTGACCCTGGCCAGTGGCAAGGCCGGTGACAGCGAGAGCCTGCGCATCCGCGCGGATGCACGCCTGGTAGCGGCGAACCTGAAAGCCGGGGAAAGCGCGGAATACCGCTTGGACATTGGGCGTCGGGCTTATCTGGTACCGGCGACCGGCGTGATTGAGGTCAACGGCTTGCGTGCGCACGCTCGAGACGGTGTAGCGGTTGAGAATGAGCAGGTGTTGCGGGTGACGGCGGTTGAAGGCAGTGAGATCGTGTTGGTCGATCTGGCCTGATCCAACGCTTTGACCCAATAAACTATGGGAGAGGCTTGCCCTAATGCCAGTCAGTTAAGCGTACATCGCCTCCTGTAGGAGCGAGCTTGCTCGCGAAAAACGTCAACGATAACGCGTGCTTCCTGAATGAAAGCGGCGCCTGTGAGTTTTTCGCGAGCAAGCTCGCTCCTACAAAAAGCCTTAACTGACTGGCATTAAAGCTTGCCCCCTCCCATATTGGTTTTGCGGGGTTATTCCGAGATAGCGCCGTCTACCAGCACCTGCGCCTCTTCCACCAGCTGCTTGAGGTGGTCCTCGCCAATGAAGCTCTCGGCGTAGATCTTATAGATGTCCTCGGTACCCGACGGCCGCGCGGCGAACCAGCCGTTTTCGGTCATCACCTTCAACCCGCCGATCGCCTGGTTATTGCCTGGCGCATGGCTGAGGATCTGCTGGATGCTTTCGCCTGCAAGCTCGGTGGAAGTCACCTGTTGCGGCGACAGCTTGCCCAGCAAGGCTTTTTGCGCCGGGGTGGCCTTGGCGTCGACACGAATGGCGAACGGCTCGCCCAAGGCATCGGTGAGACCACGGTAGATCTGGCTCGGGTCCTGGCCTTTGCGCGAGGTCATTTCCGCCGCCAGCAAGGCCGGGATCAGGCCGTCCTTGTCGGTGCTCCACACCGTGCCATCCTTGCGCAGGAACGACGCCCCGGCGCTTTCTTCGCCGCCAAAGCCCAATGAACCCTCGAACAGGCCATCGGCAAACCACTTGAAGCCCACAGGCACTTCATAGAGACGACGACCGATGCGCGCGGCCACGCGATCGATCAGGCCGCTGCTGACCACGGTCTTGCCCACGGCCGCATCGGCGCGCCAGTCTGGACGGTTCTGGAACAGGTAGTCGATGGACACCGCCAGGTAGTTGTTCGGCGCCAACAGGCCGCCGGACGGGGTCACGATGCCATGACGGTCGTGGTCCGGGTCGCAGGCGAAGGCCACGTCGAAGCGTTCCTTGAGACCGATCAGGCCTTGCATGGCGTAGCTGGAGGACGGGTCCATGCGGATCTGGCCGTCCCAGTCGACGCTCATGAAGCGGAACGTGGCGTCGACTTCAGTGTTCACCACCTCCAGGTTCAGTCGATAGTGCTCGGCAATCGCCGACCAGTAGCGCACCCCTGCTCCGCCCAGCGGGTCCACGCCCAGGCGCAGGCCGGCGCTGCGGATGGCGTCCATGTCGATCACGTTGATCAGGTCGGCCACGTAGCTGTTGAGGTAGTCATGGCGATGGGTGGTGTCGGCCTTGAGCGCCTGGGCATGGGTGATGCGCTTGACCCCCGCCAGTTTATTGGCCAGCAGCTCGTTGGCCTTGGCTTCGATCCACTTGGTGACGTGGGTATCGGCCGGGCCGCCGTTGGGCGGGTTGTACTTGTAGCCACCACTTTGCGGCGGGTTGTGGGACGGCGTGATAACGATGCCGTCGGCCAGGCCGCTGGTACGGCCACGGTTGTAGCAGATGATGGCGTGGGAAATTGCCGGGGTTGGCGTGTATTCATCGCCTTCGGCGAGCATCACGTGCACACCATTGGCGGCCAACACTTCCAGCGCGCTTGCACCGGCCGGGGTCGACAGTGCATGGGTATCCAGGCCAACGAACAGCGGGCCGTTGATGCCTTGGGCTTCGCGATACAGGCAGATGGCCTGGCTGATGGCAAGCACATGCCATTCGTTGAAGCTCAGTTCGAACGAGCTGCCACGGTGCCCGGAGGTACCAAAGGCTACGCGCTGGGTAGAGATCGCTGCATCAGGCTGGCCGGTGTAATAGGCCGTGACCAGTCGCGGGATATCCACCAGCAACTGGGCCGGCGCCGGCTTGCCCGCAAAAGGACTGATTGTCATGCATAAACCTCGGATAGAAGGATTCGGAAAAAATGCCAGTTTACTGAGAGTTGGACTGCTGCGCGATGGTATCGATCCTACATCGTTAAGAGAAATTTCACCCAGTCTGCGCCTGGCGCAACGCGTCGCTCAATGCTTCCAGGGCAATATCCAGATTGGGCTGCCCGTGGAAGGTGTGACTCACGCGCAGGTGCTGCTGGTGCAAGCCACTGACACTGAACAGCTCCCCGGGGGCGATCACCACTTGCCGTGCCAGCAGGCGCTGAAATGCCTGGCGCATGTCTACGGCACGGGTGGAGGCCAGCCAGAACGCGGCACCGGCGGCCGGCATCCGATAAGTCACCTGGTCGCCCAAGTGCTGTTCCAGACGCTGGCTCATGTGCGCCGCCTGCTCGCTCAAGCGTTGGCGCAGCGTGTGCAGGTGCTGGTCAATCCGCCCGCTTTGGTACAAACGGGCAATCGCGCGCTGACGGATCGACGATAAACGGAATGAGCGCAGCAGGAACTGACGCTGCAACTCATTGCTCATGCGCCGGCACAGCAGGTAGCCGTAGGGGGCTTCCGAGCCGAGCACTTTCTCGAACGAAGAAAACACGATCAGCCGCTCAGGGTTCACCCGTTCACGCAATGCGGTGTGGGGGGCTTCAAAACCCAGCTCGCCAAAGGTGTCGTTTTCAAGCAACCAACAACCGGACTGCTCCAGCAGGTGTGCCACGTCGAGACGCTCGTCGATTGACATGGCCACCCCGCTGGGCAGGCTGACGGAAGACGAGAGCAACACCAGATGCACAGGCTCATCACGCAACAGCTTCCCCAGCACAGTTCGATCCAGGCGGCCCTCCAGCGTCCAGGGCAACTCGATGATGCGCACCCCGGCGTCCTGCAACAGGCGCAGGATCAACCAGTCGCAGGGCGACTCGACAATCACGGTGGTGCCCCGCAGGCCCAGCACTTCGATCAGGATGTCCAACACGCCGCGCAGGTCGGCGCCGATGTACACGTCGTCGGCATGCCAGCAGCGCGTGGGCGACGAGGTATAGCGCGCGGCCAGGGCTGCGCGTAATTCCCATACACCGCAGGGCTGGGACCAGGGCTGCAAATGCGACGGGTACTGGCGCACCAGTTCCCGCTCGAGCCGCAGCAGTGTTTCATCCAGGGAGCCCAGCAATGCCGGCTCGTCACCACTGAGTACCAGCATGCCGGGGCGCCGGGCCGCCGCGTAGAGGCGATCAAGCAGGCCCCCGCCGGCCCACGCCAGCGGGTTTGCCGACATCGGCCAGGCGTAATAGCCGGATTTGGCCACCGAATACACCCTGCCCTCCTTCTCCAGCAGCGCATAGGCGTACTGGATCGTCGAAATGGACACGTTCAGGCGTCCGGCCAACTGCCGTAACGACGGCAGTTTTACCCGGGTGTCGGTACTGACCTCGTTGATCAGGCTGATCATGTAGCGATAGACCGCCTGATACGCGAAATCCGCCTGACGCTCGCCGCGCAGCGTCATCGCCCGAACAATGGCACGGCCTGCGCGGCGCCCTGGGCCGCAGCGGCGCGACACATGCCGTTTTCTCTGGCCAGCGGCCGTTTGCGGTACAGGTGCTGCAACAAGGGCATCGGCAAACCGCTGGTGTCCGTTACCCACTGCTGCAGCATTTCGGCGGAACCGTTGCCCTGGAGGACTTTGTGCAACTCAGGCAACGCCACCAGCATGCCCGGGTGACATTGGCGCAGATAACCTTCCAGTCGCTCTCCGTGATGAACAAAGGGTGAAAACAGCAGGCAGGTCAGTTGGGTCTCATCCAAGCCGAAGAACTCCTGGGCGTAGGTACTCCAGAGCATGCGCCCTTCGCGGGTCCCGGCCTGAACGAGCAAGTCGTCGGGCATGCGCAGACGGCGCATGTACGCGGCGGCCTGCTGGACAAAACCTTCGACGCCTTCCTCATAATCCAGCGCACGCAGGCATTCGGCCTGCAACCCACGTAGATGAGCCATCAGCAACGGATTGGAATAGGCCGGATGGCTGAAGTGAAAGCCCAGTGGATCGGGAGCGTAGGCCATGAACTCGGTCAGCAGGGAGGTCGACGCGATGTCGACATCTTCCAGCAGGTCGGCGATGCCGATGTAGGCCAAGTGACGATGCCCCGCCGTGCTGGGGTTATCACTGGCCACGTAATGCTCACCGAACACATCCTGGAAATAACCGGTGCTCCACTCGTCCATGTGGGCGAACAACGCGTTGAGCGACAGCGGATGGCCCTTGGGAACATGGACGCCTGCGCCCTGGGCGGTTTTCTTGAGCCAGGCGAGAAACTGACTCTGCCTACGCGGGGAGTCACCACTGACCAGCGCATGGACGCCGCCATTGCACGTGGTGACACGCTGGTAAAAATCACCGACGGCCAGGTAAGTGTCGTTGCACAGGGTGGCGCGGCAGTCCCCGGCACTCACATGGCCCACCATCAACATATTGCGCTGGCTGATCTTTCGCCCGATCGCTGAGACCGGACGCTGGTGATTGAAGGGTTGTACCTCCTGGTTTTCCACCATCAACAACTCGACACGCGGGTCATCGTGGAGAAACAGCCGGCCGTAGCCGCGATTCAGGGTATCGAGCTGCCCCTCGGTCATGCCCGCGTGCCGTAGCGTCGCGACCCTCAGTTGAAAGGTACGTGGCGCGCGACCGGCAATGGTCAGTTGAGCCGCTCGGAGCAGCGCCAGGGTATAGCTGCTGACTTCACCGCCACCGTGGGCCACCAGTACCTTGAAATCCCCCACCTGCTCCATCCCGCCTGCCGCGACAATGATTCGCTGGACCAGTAACTGGAGAGCGGTACGTCCCGCGCGAGTGAAGTGCCCGATCAGACGTTGCAGAACTTGCTGGTAAACATGATTCATAGCCTGTTCGTGAATAGTGCTCATAGTTCTACTACCCGAGTTGAAATATCAGTTTCAAGCAACTGCTGACAGTGTTTGCTTGACCTATTTTGCGTGTAGGAAAATCGCGCCTCGCATTGTGCGCCGATGATTAGACACTAGCACCACGCAACAAAACGACAGGGATTGCCGGGAAGCATTTTTTACCCGTACAAGCGCATAACCTAATGAAAATATTGGTAAAAATTTCTAAAAGGTTAGCCTTAGGAGGCTTCCGACAAGGTCCTACGCGTTTTTAACCAGCCTTTTAAAGAAGTGTCCGACAATAGGCTCAAACAACTTTTCCATTTGCATGGCCGGTACGCTTTATGAAAGTACCTGTCTTGCTGAGTACACCTGTGGGCCGCGTCGATAGTTCGAGCAACTATCAGCAGCCGAGTCATGGATTCAATCATTGCTCAGTCCTTGAGATGAAAGTGAAGGCGCAATTATCAGTGTTGGAATAATGATTAATAGATACAGAAGCGGGCCGAAAACCAGTTCAGATGAACAACCGATGTCGCGTAAAAGGTGCACATGCAACGACGCCGCACTGGGATTCAGGGCGGCGTCAGGGAGAGAGGGCCGGATTTGTGGGCTGAAAGTACCAGGTCGGCAGCTTCTGGAGCGGGCGGGTTAAGCCCTGTCAAATGGCGCATTTGCCCCATTCACTCAGGCGTCGGAGTACTCATTTACGAATACTCCTACAGCTCAAACAGCCGCAACCTGCAAAGCAACCCGCTCGCGGCACGGGCATTCATCCATGTAACGGTGGGCTTCGACAAACTGATTGAACGGAAACACCGTGGTTTTCAGGGGCACGAGCACACGATCGGCGGTCAGTTGGTTGATGTCACGCAACGCACGCTGCAACGCCACCTGATCCTGGATGATGCCCAGCTCCGGCTTGCCGGTGAAGTTGCCGATACAGTGCACGAAGAACTGAATGTTCTTCTGGAACGCCGCGCACGCCGGGAACGGTGTCTGGTTACCGCCCTGCAAGCCATACAGCACCAGGCTGCCACGGGGCGCCAGCACATCACCGAGCAACGACATCTGCGGGCCACCCAAGCCATCGAACACCACGTCGACACCGCGGTTGTCGGTGAACTTGTTGATTTGCATCAGCAGGTCCTGTTCCTCGGTGACAATGACTTTTTCTGCGCCCAGAGAAAGCAGGTACTCGCGCTCAGCGCTGTCCTTGGTGGCGGCAATCACCCGCACACCCAGGGCCTTGCCCAGTTGCACAAACGAAGGGCCGGCACAGTGGCTGGCGTCGGTCACCAGGGCAAACTGCCCGGGTTTGACCCGTGCCAGGTCCACATACGCAAAGTAGGCGACCAGCAGCGGCGTGTAGTGCACGCTGGCTTCGATGGGGCTCAAGACGTCCGGATAGCGGGTCAGGGCCGAACGGGGCAGGACGATCTGCTCGCCATACACCGGGTAATCATTGGGGCTCTCGGCCGGAAAACTGGCCACCTTATCGCCCACTGCCAAGTCATCCACGCCCTCGCCCAAGGCTACGACCACCCCGGCCATCTCATGGCCAAGGCCGGATGGAAGGCGTGCGTGGGAAGACGCCAGGTTCTGGCGCCACAAAATGTCATACCAGCTGATGCCAATCGCCTCGACACGGACCTGCACTTCGCCCGGTGCGGGCTGCGCGGCTGCATGCTCTTCGCACTTGAGCACCTCGGCCGGACCAAACTTGTGAAAACGGATCGTGCGGGACATCGCAAACCTCGTCAAAGTAACCTCTATTGCCATGAACTCTATCTGGGCTTTCCGGCTAAGACCACCGGTCGCCGTTAATAGTCGACATGTCTGTCATTGATTCCGCATCTGAGGAATAGACCTCAAGTATCGTAGGAAAACTCAATTAGCCGGTGCAGAGTACCAGCCTTTCCCCGTAAGATTCATACCGGTCACGCGTCTGAATGGACCTTCAGGGCTCTTATATGGCCGCTCTCGTCAAGTAAAGCTGACTCTTCCAGGACACAAGATGAACCGTAACGACCTGCGTCGTGTCGACCTTAACCTCTTGATCGTATTCGAAACCTTGATGCATGAGCGCAGTGTGACCCGCGCTGCCGAGAAATTGTTCCTTGGCCAGCCGGCCATCAGCGCAGCGTTATCGCGCTTGCGCGGGCTGTTCGATGACCCGTTGTTCGTACGCACCGGGCGCACCATGGAACCCTCGGCCCGCGCCGTGGAAATCTTCGCCCTGCTCTCCCCGGCCCTGGACTCGATTTCCACCGCCGTCAGCCGCGCCGCCGAGTTCGACCCGGCCACCAGCACCGCGGTGTTCCGCATCGGCCTGTCCGACGACGTCGAATTCGCCCTGCTGCCCCAACTGCTCAAACGTCTGCGCGCCGAAGCCCCCGGCATCGTACTGGTGGTGCGCCGCGTCAACTACATCCTGATGCCCGGCCTGCTCGCCTCCGGCGAAATTTCCATCGGCGTCAGCTACACCGCCGACCTGCCGGCCAACGCCAAGCGCAAAGTACTGCGCCGCAGCCTGCCGAAACTGCTGCGCGCCGACAGCGTGCCGGGCGCCCTGAGCCTCGACGACTTCTGCGCCCGCCCCCACGCCCTGGTGTCGTTCGCCGGCGACTTGAGCGGGTTTATCGATGAAGAGTTGGAAAAGCTCGACCGCAAGCGCCATGTGGTGCTCGCAGTACCGCAGTTCAACGGCCTGGGGACGTTGCTGGCAGGCACCGACATTGTTGCCATCGTGCCGGACTACGCGGCCGAAGCACTGACGGCCGCGGGAGGCTTGCGTGCAGAAGAACCGCCATTGCCGGTGCGCACGTTCGAATTGCACATGGCGTGGCGTGGGTCGCAGGACAATGATCCGGGGGAGCGGTGGTTGAGGTCGCGGATTCAGATGTTCTTTGGGGACCCCGATAGCCTGTAATGGAATTCCGCTAAATTCCATAAAATCGTTTAATAACAGCACCTTAATGACATAATTAGTCTATATCCGTCTGTCTAAATCCACTGGATTCCAGAGCTCGTGGGGGCATAATTGGGGGCAAATTTCGGTTCCTTAAAAAGGATGCCCCCACCGATGTCCCCAGATAATGCGGTTGTTTTCAAACGAAAACTGAGCGATGCGTTGATCCGCTCGCTGACCGAACCCGGCAAACACGCTGACGGCGAAGTTCCTGGTCTCTACTTGGAGGTGAGGGCGTCTAGCAAGGTCGGCAAATCCCCTTCCAAGTTCTGGCGCTTGAAGTATCGGCTGCATGGCAAGGAAAACCGCTTCTCCATCGGCGCTTACCCTGACATTGGTCTCAAGGAGGCACGCGACATTGCCCGCAGCGCACGCCGCGACGTGGCAAACCACACCGCGCCGCTCAAGGCCAAGACCGCCAAAATCGAGGCGCAGCTCCTCAACGAGGAGCGCACATTTGAGTACGTAGCCAAACAATGGTTGGCATTCAAGTCAGCCGAACTGGTGACCAAATCCATCTCGGGGTTTAGCGGAGCGCTGAACAACCACATCTTTCCCGCGATTGGTAAAAAACCGGTCAGCGAGATCAAGCTGGAGCACATCACCACGATTATTACGTCGTTGCGCCGTCAGCGCACCATGGCCATGGCCCGGCGCGTGCGTACTATCATCCGTGCCGTCCTGGGCTTTGCCGAGGGGCGCGGATGGGTGGAACGTAATGTGGCGCTTAGCAACATTGAGGAGTTGAAGATCCGCCATGTCGTGACCAGCAACCCGGCAATCGAAAGGCCAGCCGACCTGGGCAGGTTTCTTATACGCCTTGATGACTGCAACGACGGCAGCGTTGCCGCCGCAATGCGTCTGCTGGTCATGTTGCCGGTCCGCCCAGGCGAACTGGTGCGGATGCGCTGGGAAGACGTCGACTTGGTGGGCGCCGATTGGCGCTATGTGATGAGCAAGACCAAGCATCTGGATAAGAGCAAGCACATCGTGCCGTTGCCTGAGCAAGCCTTGGTTCAGTTACGCGAGCTACATAAAACCCGCGTGGTGGATGAAGAAGGCAAAGGCTGGGTGTTCGTCTCGCCGGTCTATCCGGGACGTCCTATAAACCCGACCTCCATGCTCAAGTCCTTTCAGCGTATCTGGCCGGAGTACGACATCACAGCCCACGGCTTTCGCGCCACCTACCGGACCATTGCCCATGAGCATTTGGGTATAGATCCTATCGTGCTTGAACTGTCTTTATCCCACCGAATGCCAGGTGCGTTGGGGGCTGTGTATGCCCGCGCGCAATTACTAGCGCAACGCCGGGAGGCGGCTCAACAATGGGCGAACTACTTAGACCAGTTGCGGCAAAACGCTGCGCACGTGACCTCAGATTGAGGATGCAGCGCAAGGAATTAGGAGATGGAGTGGGAAACGAGGCATGCATCAATTCCTATCGTCTGACTAAGGAGACTTCAATGTGGAGGAATCAAATGCTACAGCGCGTGCAGGCAAAGCTATTTATTGAGTTTTATATTGCGCTAATCCTATGGAACGTACGCCTTCCCCTGTGCCTCCACATTTTCCAGCCCGAGGGCTTGATCGATCGCGCTCGGTGCGCGCATGCACGGCCGGCACGCTTGAGGTCGTCTTGTGAGGTGGCGGATGTCACCGGACCGGTGATCGTGAGATTGCCTTCGCGCAACGTAAGCGGATGGCGAACACACCTACCGAACTCCAGTATTTAGGGCGATGGTGTCCGCGTATTTAAAGCGGACGCGATCACCCTTATCGCCAGGATTTCCATGCGCCAACGCAGCTCTTACCCCAAACTATTCAAAGCCCAGGTCGTCCAGGAATGCCTGCAACCTGGAGCGACGATTTCCAGCGTAGCCATCCATTACGGCATCAACGCCAACGTGATCCGCAAGTGGCTACCGATTTACCGGGATCAATCACCCGCAACTCTGCCGGCCTTCATCCCCGTACAAGCTGCACCCAAGCGCGCAACAGAAGAGACGGTGATCATCTCACTGGCTCTGGGCGATAAATCCGTCACCGTAAAATGGCCAGCCTCAGATCCGGACGGCTGCGCGTGTTTTATTCGTGGCCTGGCCCAATGATTCGTATCGACTCCATCTGGCTCGCCACCCAGCCCATGGACATGCGGGCCGGCACTGACACTGCACTGGCCCGGGTGGTTGCCGTGTTCGGTGCGGCTAAGCCGCACTGCGCCTACCTCTTTGCCAACCGCCGGGCCAACCGCATGAAGGTGCAGGTGCATGACGGCGTTGGTATTTGGCTAGCGGCGCGACGCTTGAATCAGGGCAAGTTTCATTGGCCGGGCATCCATCGTGGCGCGGAGGTCGAACTCGACCCCGAACAACTCCAGGCGCTGGTACTTGGATTGCCTTGGCAGCGAGTAGGTGCAGGCGGCGCAATTACATTGCTCTAATACCTGGCTTTTAGCTGTGACCGGAGGACTGCTTTGGTAAAATCCACGGCATGACTTCCTTGCCCGATCTCGACCAAATGCCCCCTGAACAACTGCGCGCGCTGGCTGCGCAGTTGATGTCCAAGGTCGACACCATGGGCAGAAAGATCCATCGTGATGAGACGATCATAGAGCAGCTCACTCACGAAATCGCCATTCTCAAGCGGCACAAGTTCGCTAAGCGCAGTGAGCAGATCAGCCCGGCGCAAGGCAGCTTTCTCGATGACCTGCTCAATACCGACCTCGAAGCCATTGAGGCCGAGTTAAAAGCACTTCATCCCGCATCCGCGCAGGCAGAGCCACGCCAGCAACCCAAGCGTGCGCCGTTGCCACCGCAGTTCCCACGCACTGTGATCCATCACGAGCCGGACAACACTCAGTGCGCGTGCGGCTGCCAGCTTCAGCGCATCGGTGAAGACGTCAGCGAGAAACTGGATTACACGCCGGGCGTGTTCACGGTTGAGCAGCACGTTCGTGGGAAATGGGCCTGTCGGCAGTGCGAAACACTGATCCAGGCCCCGGTGCCGCCGCAGGTGATCGACAAGGGCATCCCCACTGCCGGGCTGCTGGCGCATGTGATGGTGGCGAAGTTCGTCGACCACCTGCCGCTCTATCGACAGGAAAAGATCTTCGGCCGTGCGGGCCTGGCCATCCCGCGCTCGACACTGGCGCAGTGGGTGGGGCAAACCGGCGTGCAGCTTCAGCCGCTGGTCGATGCGCTGCGCGAAGCAGTGCTGGCCCAGCGCGTAGTCCACGCCGATGAAACACCGGTACAAATGCTGGCTCCAGGAGAGAAGAAAACCCACCGCGCTTACGTCTGGGCCTACAGCAGCACGCCATTCTCGGCACTCAAGGCCGTGGTCTACGACTTCAGCCCCAGCCGTGCCGGCGAACATGCGCGTAACTTCCTGGGCACGTGGAACGGCAAGCTGGTCTGTGACGACTTCGCCGGCTTCAAGGCAAGCTTCGAGCTGGGCATCACCGAAATCGGCTGCATGGCCCACGCGCGCCGCAAGTTCTTCGACCTGCACGTCGCGAATAAAAGCCAGTTGGCGGAGCAGGCGCTTCACTCGATTGGCGGGCTGTACGAAGTCGAGCGACACACCAAGGAAATGAGCGACGAAGACCGTTGGCGATTACGCCAGGAAACGGCGGTGCCCATAGCTGAAAAACTGCATGAGTGGATGCTGGCCCAACGCGAACTTGTGCCCGAGGGCTCAGCTACGGCCAAGGCCCTGGATTACAGCCTTAAACGCTGGGTAGCACTGACGCGCTACCTGGAAGATGGTGCTGTGCCTATCGACAACAACCAGATCGAGAACTTGATCCGGCCGTGGGTACTTGGGCGCTCGAACTGGCTGTTCGCCGGGTCGCTTCGCAGCGGCAAGCGGGCAGCTGCGATCATGAGTTTGATCCAGTCGGCGCGCATAAATGGGCATGATCCGTATGCCTATCTCAAAGATGTGCTGACGCGGCTGCCGACGCAGCGGGCGAGTGAGATTACAGCGTTGCTTCCGCATAGGTGGGCGCCCGTTTAACTACGCAACGCGTGTTCGGCGGATGCTTACATTGTTCCTAAGGTTATGCGTAACAAATCTTATACCAACGTTAACCGCTCCCATATTCTCGCCCCAGAGAAACATCATCGGTTACTCAACAACCACTTCATGGAGGATGCACATTGCAAATACCTATCGCATTGGTGGCAGGCATGGGGGCGCAAAACCGTTCGATTGGCAAACGCCGGGGCCTGTTGCGCGTCGTTCCTGATGACCTTCAGCGATTCGCCGAAAAGACGATTGGAAAGCCCGTGATCATGGGCCGAAAAACTTTCGAATCGATCATCGTATTAAGTGGCCAGGCGCTCACGAAACGCCCCAATATCGTGCTATCTCGCGACCCCACCTTTAGGAGAGATGATGCGATTGTTTGTCGATCACTGGATTCGGCACTTGAGTGTGCGGCGCAGGACAACCCTGAGGAGATTCATATTGGTGGAGGGTCTGAGATTTATAGCCAAGTTATCCATAGGGTAGATCGGCTTTACCTCACTCTCTTCCATGACGATCATGAGGGTGATACTAAGTTTCCAGAATTCGAGAATGCGTTCACCGAGGTCTCGCGCCATGGTGTCAGAGAACACAACGGCTTGCGATACGAATGGGTAGATTACGTTCGACGTTGAATAGCTATGGTCATCACTGTGCAGTCTAAAACTTCGGTAAATGCGTGTAAGGCCCTGGAAGGGCACTTTCGAAGCGCCCTTTGGCTATCAAAAGCATTGGGAAGGTGACTTGACCGGACGCTTACCGCGCAACAGTCGGCCACTGACGTAGACCACCCCGCGGTGCACCACGTCGGGTACATAATCGCCGCGCGGCGCGGGCGGGTCGGGGAGCACGACACCGAGTTGGGCAAGGTCTGCGCACGAGATCATGCGGGCTCCTTGTGATGGACAGACCGTCGGGAGCCGACAGCCTACTATCCGGAAACCTGCGATTTACTTGCCCAGAATGTTCTTCAACGCAGCGGTATGGCCGGCCGGGTCGTTTACGCTGGACATCACTTCGATGATGGTGATCTTCTGATCGTTCATCGTCATCAACGAGGCCATCAGTAGTTTCAGGCCGTTGAAATCGTCGGTGCCGTCCAGGCGGTACATCTTCAAGCCGTTCACCTGTATGGTCTTCTCGCTAGTCATGCGAAAGTTGGGTGACGCGGCCTGCTGCTTTTCCTTCACGGTATCCACGGCAAGGCGAAACGCAGCGTCCGGGGTGGTGCCCGCAGTCGGCGCCGGACCTTCGGTAACGATAATGGCCCGCTCGCTTTTCGGATCGAAGTACATCGTGCCGCCGTTCTCGCTGTTCAAGGTACGGGCCTCGACGCCTTTCAGCACGAACTTCAACTTGCCGCCTACCAAGGACACCGATTGCGTGTCCGATGCCGCCGTAGCGGTTTCTTCAGGCGGGGCAGCAACTGCCATGGTGGCCGCGCCGCTCAAGACAGCAAGCACGCACAAGGAACGGGTCCAGCCCAACAGCAAATGCTTCGACATTGATAGCGCCTTTGTTTTCAGGCCGTCGAATACCGACGGCCTGTCGTGCGAACAGCCTAGCTTACATGCCTACTCACTTGCTCAGGATGTTGTTCATAGCCGCAGCGTGTCGGATAAGTGCCCAAGGAGATGCGCTTTTGCTTGCCGAGCCAGTAGTAGCGCAGATGCCACGATTTGCCACCGGTGGGTGTGACCACCAGGCCTAGGCCGTCAGTTTCGGGGATGCTGTAGGTTTTCTCGGCGGCCTTGGCTTGCCGCACGGCCAAATCAGAGAGTGCCATCATCAAACGCCTAAGTCGTGAGACTTGGGCTCGATGCTGCTGGTCATCCCGATCCAACCCCAGCAACAACCCGGAACCGGCGCCACCCGTACTCCTTAGCCTCAATTCTGGCCTCAAAAACGCTGGCTGTTGGTGGATTTTCGTGGCGTTTGCTGGAACGAAAAAAGGAGCCGAAGCTCCTCTTTTCAAATACCTACAGACGCCAATGGAAGTCTGTAGATCACAATATGGAGCGGGAAACGAGACTCGCATCTGGCGGCCGACCCATTGAAAAATAAGGGTTTTATTTTCTTTCCGAAGCAGGAAAAGACTCAATTCTGGACTTGTTTTTGGGGTGTTTCAAGAGCGGAAAAAGGGGTAAGTCTAAGCAAGGCTCCTGGATTCTACCCATAGCCAATCGGACGACGGATCATCAAGCCGGTGGTGTAAGTCCTTAGACCTTCGAAAGAGCCTCACCTTGACGCCGAAAAATGTCTACGAGGGCAAGGGCGATTCAACATCCGCGCCCTGGCGATCAAGTGAGGTTGGATCGTGCAGTGTCCAGAAATGTTCGATCAGACAGCGGTAGGGAATCACCCGCGTGTCGAGCACGCCCGGCAACGATCTGAATGCCGCTTCAGCCCCCCAAAAACAGCCGGCACCGAACGTCGCCTGCTCAACAATCACGTCTTGGCGAAAATCAGTCATGCGCTGACAACCGCTTCGTTTGGCAGCAGATGCGCATGCAACTGCGCAATATGTTCAGGCCCGATACCGCAGCATCCACCGACAATACTGGCACCCGCCGCTACCCAGGTTCTGGACCAGTACAGGTAGGATTCAGGGCCCAGGTCGCGGCGAATCTCCAGCAGCGTGCTGTTGGCCTTTGCCTCTGTGCTGACAGGCGGAAACGCGTTTGCGTAAACCCCCAGCTCGATGCTTTGATCGAGGCGCAGAAGGACATCCCCCGCCACCGCCAGCGCCGCTGCCATGACTTCCGGCTGGCTGCAATTGAACAGCACCGCCCTCGCCCCCAATTCGACCGCTACGTGTACCGCCTGGTCGACTGACTCCGAGGAACGCAATCGCGGTGGCTCGCCGGCTTCATCAAGCAGCGTGAACGACAGCCAAAGCGGTTTCGATTCTGCGCCAAGCGCCTCGACGACTGCCCGGACTTCAGCGATGGAACTCTGGGTTTCCGCCAGCCACACATCAACGTGCGCCTGCAATCCGGCGATGAGCTCGCGATGGATCACGACCGAACGTTGATGATCAAACAAGTCAGGTCGATAAGACCCAAGCGCCGGCGGCAACGACCCGGCCACCGTGACCGGTTCGGTGCTACCGGCCGCCGCCTGACGAGCCAGGCGTCCGGCCCGTTCGGCCAGCGCACGGCCCTGCTCGGCAAAGCGCTCATCGCCGATGTGAAACGGCACCACCGCGTAGCTGTTAGTGGTGACGATTCGCGCACCGGCCTCAATAAATGCCTGATGAGCCTGCAGCACATAGTCAGGCGCCTCGATCAACGCGAGGGCCGACCATTCCGGCTGGCGAAACGGTGCCCCGATACGCTGCAATTCGCGGCCCATGCCGCCATCGAGCAAACGCAAGGACGCCTGGCTCATTGGATCGCGCTCACTTTCGGCGCCGAGGCGGCGAGCCATTGATCAACCGTGGCACTGTTCGCCTGTACCCACGCCTTGGCCGCGACGTCCGCTGGCTGTTTTTCCTTTTCGATCTTCAGGATCAGCTCATTGAGTTGCGCAGGTTCGATCGCGACATTACGCAGAAACTCGGCAATTTTCGGTGCGCGTTTCTGCAAGGCAGCGGACGCCAGGACATGCACCTTGGCATCCGGGAAGGCGCAGGTGATCTGACTCTTGTTCAGCCAGTCCGGGTCGACGGTCGGACTGATGAATTTCCAGCAACCATCAGCCTTGTACAGCGGGTCATCTTTTTTGTTGTCCTGGGCGTAACCGTCGAATGCCGGCTCTTCCAGGCGACGCAGGTCAAAGGCCGAAAAGATCCAGTCAGGGGTGTAGGCATAGAACACCACGCCACGTTGCGCCTTGTAAGCCGAGGCGAGTTTGGCGTAGGTCACCGAGGCCTCGGTGGACACCGACTCGAATTTATCGGCAAACCCGTAATCCTTGGCCTTGATCTGGCCGATGTAAGTCGACTCCCAGCCCGCCGGCCCCACCAGCAACTCCGCCTTACCGCCACCCAGTGGCTCAAAGAGCTTGGCCACTTCAGGTTTTTTCAGGTCGTAGATGGATTTGACCCCATACTTGTCCTGCAAATAACCGGGAATATAAAACCCTTGTTCCCCCGCATACGGATGAGTGTTCGGCACCAATGACCGGGTGCCGCCCGTGACGTATTTAGCCCAGGCAGCCGACTGGTTAGGCAGCCAGATATCGGTCAGTACGTCGACCGAGCCGTCGCCTTTGGCGGCGGCGCTGAACAGCACCGCGACATCCCCGGCCAGATACGACACATCGCCATCCAGTCGGCTTTTGATTACCTCACCAAGGATGTGTTGAATGGCGATAGCCCCCGTCCAGTTCTGCTCGCCAATGACAATTTTGTCCTTGGCGAAGACGGTGGCCGGGAGAATCAAGGAGGCCAGTAATGCGGCCGCACCGAAGGTACGCGACAGATGTGTCTTCACGATAAATCTCTCAGTTAGTTGTGCCGGTGTGGTCTTGCTTGCGCAAGCTCGATTGACTGATTCGGTCAGGGATCAGTGCACACAGGACGATCGCCACGCCGGCGAGCACGCCTTCGCCGCCCTTGATGTTGCGCAGCGCCGTCATCACGTCATAACCCAGGCCGCCGGCGCCGATCAGGGCAGCAACCACCACCATCGACAAGCTCATGACGATGGTCTGGTTGATCCCCAATAACAGCGAGCGGCGAGCCAACGGCAGCTGCACCTTGATCAGGGTTTGCCAAGGACTGGCACCGTGTGCCACCGCCGCTTCGACAGCATCCTTCGCAACTTCCTGGATACCCAGCGACGTCAGACGAATCATCGGCGCCAGGGCGAAAATCACGGTCGCGATCACGGCGGGGGTCTTGCCGACAGAAAAAAAGGCCACGGCAGGAATCAGGTACACAAACGTCGGCAGGGTCTGCATGATGTCCAGCAGGGGCGTAATCACCCGCCGTACAAGCGGACGCTTCGCCAGCAGGATGCCTGTGGGTACGCCAATGACCAGGGCAATCGGTACCGAAGAACCGACCAGCGCCAGCGTGGCAATGGTTCGCTCCCAAAAGCCAAACAGACCGATGTACAACAAGGCTGCGCTGCTGGTCAGTGCCAGCGCCAGGCCAGCTGAACGCCACGCCAGAAACACCAGCGCCAGTGCCGAAACCGGCCATGGCAACCAACCTAGCAGGTTTTCAATGCCTTCGATGACGGTGCGAACGGCAACGATCACGCCGACGAATGCCCCCTCGAACGTCACCTGCGACCAGCCAATGAATTCATCAATGCTCTGTGCCGCCAGCAGCAAGGCCTGGCGATTGGCCGGGAACTGCAGCAGCACACCGGTGGCGTCAGGTGTGACGACGCGCCAGATCACCAATGCCTGACTGACCATCAGCACAGCCAAAGGCAGCCCCCAACCCGATACGTTGCGCAGCACAGGCTGGCGGCTCAACGAGAACGCTGTGAAACGACTGGCCGCGAACACCATCACCGCCGCCAGAATCGCCAGCCATGATGAACTGGCAATGCCCTGGGCCAATGCCGCCAGCGCTGCGAGCTCAACTGCGAAGCCGAGCCAAAACAAACCGCCCTTGCCTCGCGCAGCAAGCGCTGCAGGCCCCAGCAACAATGCCTGCCACCCGCGCAAGCCGGGGTGGACGTGCGGCCCACGAGGAGCGGTTTCGGGGGGCTGAAGGCCAACGCTGTCGACGCTGTGAAGGGGTGTATGGGTTGGATTGAAGTCCCGGAAAAAGTCCGCAACTTCGGCGTCAACCGGATGCTCGAGCAACTGTTTGGGCGTGCCCAATTGCACCAGCCGTCCTCGGCGCAGCACTGCGATGCGGTCAGCAAGGCGTATGGCTTCGGCCGGGTCATGCGTGACCAGCAATGTGCTGATACCGCGCTCACGCACCAGTGCCAGGAAATGACGTTGCAGATCGCGTCGAATGGTCGGATCCAGCGCACTGAACGGCTCGTCCATCAGTAGAATGTCCGGATCAGTCACCAATGCGCGTGCCAGGCCAACCCGTTGCTGCATGCCACCGGACAACTCATGGGGATAATGTTCGCCCCACCCCTCCAGACCTACCGCCTGCAACTGCACAATAGCCGCCGCATGACGAATCGACTCGGGTTCACCACGCAACTCGAGGGGCAGCGCGACGTTGTCCAGCACCGTACGATGGGGCAACAGGCCAAAATGCTGAAACACCATCCCGATGCGGCGCGATCTCAAGTCGCGCAAGGCTTTGTGGCTCAAACCGCTGATGGTCTGCCCTTCGATCAAGACCTCGCCACTCGAGGGCTCAATCAAGCGATTGATATGCCGCAGCAGCGTGGATTTCCCGCTTCCTGATGTGCCCATCAGGCACAGAACTTCACCGCGCCGCACCTTCAAACTGACATTGCTGACGGCCGGCAGCACTGACGAACCTTTGCGCAGATAGGCTTTGGTGACGTCTCGCAACTCAAGCACAACGTCGGCCTCATTGGCGTGATCGCTGGAGGGTTGCGCACGCTGTTGAGATGAGTCGATCCGGGCAGTTGCCAAAGAGGTTTGAATAAGTGTCACAGGAGCTCCGGGCAAACGCCCCCTGGATGCGGGCAACGCGCTCGCCCCAGAGTAGAAAATTGGCTGAGCCTCAGGCCATGATCCGAATACCGTAGCCTGAAGCAAAAAAAAGGCGCCGCGCAGGGAGCGCAACGCTTTCCAGAGACATAAAGCTAATCGATCTTAAAAACAACAAATAAATATCTTTTTGGAATTAACTTAAGCCTTCTCGCGCCGGCTATCTGTGTCTGATTATTAAAATCAAAATAACTAAAATGCATCAATAAATACAAAATATTAATTTATGGTTATAAAAGTGTCGGAGACCGCCTTTCTCGAGCATTGGGCTTTCGAAGGCGTGGCCGTGCTGTCGGTGGGCCGGAGCAAACACCTGGTCAGCGCCAACGGTGCATTTATCAGCTGCGCGCTTTACCAACTGAAGCCAGCTCAACCGGACGAGCCTGGACGCTGATCAAGTTTTTTCATCAGCCTCTGGAACGCCGCCAGCACCTGTGCAGGCCGCTCCAACATCAATTGATGACCACACCGCTCCAACACCTCAAAGCTACCCGTCGGCAGCTGTCGGGCGAGCGCTTCACCCCCACTGGAGGGAGTCAGCCCGTCGCTGTCGCCCGCTAAGACATAAGTCGGCAACCTCAGTCGGGCCAGGGCATCGGCGTCGGGCCATTGGGCGTTTTGCAGTAGAGACTTGAACACATACAGACGATTGCGACGGGTCAGGTTTTCCTCGTAGGCCACCAGCCGGGGATCGGCTGCGGAGTGCCACGCACGCTGACGAAAGCCCTTGGCCAGCAACGGCCGCAGCAGCTCCAACACCCAGGCAGGCAGAGACATCAGACCACCACGGCTCAACGGGCGATGCAGTTGTGTGCCTAGCAACAGGGCGCCATCTATGGTCACCTGCGGCAACCTGCGTGGAAGCTCCAGCAAGGCACTCAACCCCAGTCCGGTACCAAAGGAATGTGCAACCAGGATATTCCGACGTGCAGCGTAGCGGCTCAGTATTTCCAGCTGATCTGCCACCAGTTCCGACCAGGCATAGGCCTGCGGCTGGCGCGGCTTTTCACTATCGCCGTGCCCCAACAGGTCCCACGCCACCAGGCTGTATCCCTGATCGGACAACGACTGCCATAAGTCGCGCCATTGATCCTTGTGACCACCACCACCATGCCCGAAGAACAAGACTGTATCTGCCTGATGCGTGCCTAGTTGATAAGCGATGCTCAGGTACCGTCCTGGACGGATTTCCACGCGCTCGCCCCGCACCAGAGGTAAATCAGAAAATGCGTGTAAATCAGCCATGAGTGGGACAAGCCTCTTTGAATTCAAGGTTTTGAGGAGTGACTGTCGAAGGGAGGACGGTTCTGGAGAAACCACGCAATAAGGTCTGGGTATAAGCGTGTTGCGGATGGACCAGTAGCGTTGCCGCTTCCCCCTGCTCCACCACATGCCCGCCCTGCATCACGGCAATGCGATCACACAGTCTGGCGGCCACTCGCAAATCGTGGGTGATGAACACAATGCTCAGCTTGAGCCGACGTTGCAGGTCTTCAAGCAACTCGAGAATCTGTACCTGGATCAGCGCATCCAGAGCGGAAACGCATTCGTCCGCGATGAGTATTTTCGGCTCCACAGCCAAGGCACGGGCGATACCGATACGTTGGCGCTGGCCACCGGAGAACTCATGGGGATAGCGCTCGAACGCCGTGGCGGGTAGCCCAACCAACGCCAAAAATGAGCGCGTGCGCCGCTCGGCCTCGGCCTTTGAGTGCCCCTGTACCAGCGGGCCGGTCATGACGATACGACCGACGGTCTGGCGCGGATTGAGCGAGGCAAACGGGTCCTGGAAAATCATCTGCACATCGCTGCGCAATGCTCGCAAACGCCCTTCGGACAGCGCCGTTACATCCTGGCCCAGCCATTGAATTTGACCACTGTCAGCCCGTAGCAGCCGAACAAGGCAACGCCCCAGAGTGGATTTCCCCGAGCCTGACTCCCCAACAATGCCGAGGGTTTCACCCTCGCGCAGGGTCAACTGAACCTGCGCCAGGGCCTGGGTGGCACGCTTGCGCCACCAACCGCTGTTGCTGCGAAACATTTTATTGAGTTGCTCGGCCTTGAGCACCACACTCCCGTCCACCGTCGTGCGCGGGACCCGCGGTTGCGCCGAGACCGCTGCCAACAGTTGCTGGGTATAAAGCGCCTGAGGTTTGCGCAATACTTGATGGGCGCCGCCCTGCTCCACCAGTTGGCCTTTTTCCAGCACCAGCACGCGGTCGGCAATGGCCTCGACCACGGCGAAATCATGGGTGATGAACAACAACGCCATGCCCTTGTCCTGTTGAATCTTGCGTAACAGATCGATGATCTGCGCCTGGGTGGTCACGTCCAACGCCGAGGTGGGTTCGTCGGCGATCAGCAGCGAGGGATCGAACGCCAATGCCATGGCGATGACCACGCGCTGGCGCTGGCCACCGGAGAGCTCAAAGGGATAGACCAGGCGCAGGCGTTCCGGCTCGGGCAGGCCGACATAACCCAGCAACTCCACAACCCGTCGGCGACGCTCCTGGGCCGATTTCACCCCGTGGGCGCGCAGGGTTTCATCGATCTGCTCACCCACGCGCAACAGCGGGTTCAGCGCGCTCATGGGCTCCTGGAACACCATGCTTATATCTCGCCCGCGCAGCTGGCGCATCGCGGTTTCACTGAACTTCGCCAGGTCTTCATCACGAAACACCAGGCGCCCGCTTTCCACACTCAGCGGCGTCGGTAACTGGCGCAACAATGCCTTGGCCAACATCGACTTGCCCGAGCCGGACTCGCCCACTACACATAGGCATTCGCCGCTGCGCAATTGCAGCGACAGGTCATACAGCGCGTGACTGCGGTCGGCACCGGCCGGCAAGGCGATACGCAGGTTTTCCACACTGAGCAACGTCATAGCGACCTCCCCGGTTCAAAGGCCACGCGCAGGCCTTCGCCCACCCGGTTCACCGCCAGCACGCACAGCACAATCGCCAACCCCGGCAAGAAACTCATCCACCAGGCATCCCGCAGCAGCCCACGGGACGCGTTGATCATGTAACCCCAGCTCATGGCCTCAGGGTCGCTCAGGCCGAGAAACGCTAACGCGGCTTCGGTGAGAACGGCAGTGGCCATCACAAAGGTCATGGTCACCAACAACGGCGCCAAGGCATTCGGCAGGATTTGTTGGCAAATGATGCCCAACGGCGACTGCCCCAGCACCCGCGCCGCCTGCACAAACTCACGTTGTCGCAGGGTAAGGAATTCGCTGCGCACCAGCCGCGCGACGCCCGGCCACGCCACCAGCGAAATCGCCAGCACGATGGAACCCAGCGACGGCTCCAGCACCGCCACCAGGATCACCGCCAACACTAACTGCGGAATGATCTGAAAGAACTCGGCGATTCGCATCAGCACGCCGTCGAGCCAGCCACCGAAATAACCGGCGACAGCGCCGACGAGCAGCCCCACCAGCAAGGTCGCCAGACTGGTCAACATCCCCACGGCCAAGGACACACGGGCGCCGTAGAGCAAGCCGCTGCCGAGGTCGCGGCCGAGCATATCGCTGCCCAGCCAGTGCGCCGAATCGCGGAACGGCGGGAGCATCGGCTGGGTGTTCATTTCCCAGGGCGAGCTACTGGTGAGCCACGGTGCGGCGGTCGCTAGTGCTGCTAACACCAGCAAAAACACCGCGCCAGCCAGCGCCGACGGCTGGTGAATAAAGCGTGTGAGCACCGCCATCAGCCCTGTCCTCCGGCGCCTATACGTGGGTCGAGCAAACGGCAAATCACATCGGTCAACACATTGAAGCCCACCACCAAAATCGAGATCACCAGAAAGCCGCCCATCAACACACCGTAGTCACGCTGGGCCAATGAGTCATACATCAAGCGGCCAATGCCAGGCCAGGAGTACACCACCTCCACCAGTAACGCACCGCTGGCCAGTTGGCCGAGTTGCAAACCAGCGAAAGTCACCACCGGCAGCAGTGCATTGCGCAACACATGTACATACAGGATCCGTCGTGGATGCAGGCCTTTGGCGTGAGCAGTGCGCACGTATTCCTGACCAAGAGCATCGAGCACGGCGGCTCGGGTGAGGTGGATATACAGGGCCAGAAACAGCACGCTCAGGGATAGGCACGGCAACAACAGATGCCGCAGGCGATCCAGCAGCGAGAAGTCCCGGCCCACGGTCTCCATACCGAACGCCGGCAACCAATCCAGACTTACGGAAAACAGCAAAATCATCAGCATCGCCAGCCAGAACGGCGGCATCGCGTACAGCAACAAGGCACCGTGGGAGATCACGCCGTCCAGCCAATGCCGCGTCTGCCGTGCCCGCGCCGCCAGCACACCCAAGGTCACGCCAAGCACGGAAGAAACCACAAAGGCCGAGCCCATCAATGCCAGCGTTGCCGGCAACCGTTCGGCAATCAGCGACCACACCGACGTCTGGTTTCGGTAGGAATAACCCAGGTCCAGGTGGGCGATATGGCCCAGGTATATCAGCAACTGCTGGAGCAGCGGTTTATCCAGGCCCATGGTCTGGCGCAGCTGCTCGATAAACTGCACATCGTCCACCCCCGCCTCTCCTGCCAACAGCAATGCAGGATCGCCCGGCGCCAGCCGAATCAGCAGGAAACTCAGCACCAGCACCGCCACCACCATCAGCAACGCCTTGACGAGCCGCCCGCTGAAATACAACACGCCATTCATGGTGCCAGGGCCTCGAGGTACACGCTCTCGTAGTCCTCGTTAAGGCTGGTAGCGGTCTGCAGCAGGTTTTTCACCTGTTTGTGAAACAGCGTCGGGTAACGCATTTCGAAGATCGGTGCGATGGGCAGGTCGGTGTTCAGCACGTTCTCCAGCTGGCTGTAGAGCTGTTTGCGCTCCGGGTCTTCCGGGGTATCGGCGACTTTCGCCCACAAGGCGTCGGCCTCGGCGCTGTTGTAGCCGCTGACGTTGGCGAACGGCGAGGTTTTGAGTATGTAGTCGGAGCGGAACAGGTAGGCGCTGGTCAGGTAGGGATCGCCGATCTGGAAGATAAAATTGTAGGTCAGGTCGAAGTCCCAGTCGCTTACGCGCTGGAACCAGGTCGCCGCGTCGGACGTGACCACCTGCACCTTGAAACCCAGGGGTTGCAAGGACTGCTTGGTGTATTCGGCCAGGCGCTCCCAGGCCCCCCCCTTCTCGCCATTGAGCAGGCGAATGCGCACCGCGCCGACATCCACGCCGGATTCGGCAATCAGCGCTTTGGCCTTTTTCACGTCATAGGCGTACTGCGGCAACTGGGGATCGTGGTAAGGCGAGCTGGACACAAACGGCCCCTGGGCGACCTTGCCCGAGCCGAAGAAGATGTTATCGACGATGAACTGTCGGTTCAGCGCATACAGGATCGCCTGGCGCACCTTGGGGTTGTTCAACGGTGGCTTGCGCGTGTTGATTTGCAGGAAGGCCAGACCCGAATACAACTCCCAGCCCTTTTCCGACGACTGCACATCGGGCAAGGCGGTCAGGCGCTTAAGGTCTGAGTAATCCGCATCGCCGCTGCGCAACACTTGCACGTCGTTACGCTCGAACGCGGCGGCACGCGAAGAGGCATCAGGAATGACGTGGAAGATGATGCTGTCGAGGTGCGGCAGGCCCTTTTTCCAGTAGTTGGGGTTCTTGGCCAGCTTGATATAGGCGCCTCGTTTCCACTCGACGAACACAAACGGCCCGGTACCCACCGGTTTTAGGTTATAGGGGTTGTTACGAAAGTCGGTGTTCTCGTAAAGGTGCTTCGGTACCACCGGACGCAAGCCGCTGCCCAAGGCCGAAAGCAACGGTGCAAAAGGTTTCTTCAGGTGAAAGACCACCTGCAGCGGACCTTTGGCGGTGATGCTCTCGACGTACTCGGTGATGATACCGCCAAGGCGCTTGTCCACCTCGGGGTAGAAGGTCTGGAAGCTGAACACCACGTCATCGGCGGTGAACGCTGGACCGTCGTGCCAGTGCACGCCGTCCTGCAAGTCGAAGGTATAGGTGAGGCCGTCAGGGGAGATAGTCCAGGCTTTGGCCAATACCGGTTTGGGCGCAAGGTGTGTGTCGAAGGTGAGCAGGCCCTGGAGCACCTTGCCGCTCACGTATTGGGTCGACACATGGCTGACTACGCCGTGCATCAGCGAGGGCGGCTCCGGCTGGGCCACCAGGTTGAGCACCCCGCCCTCCTGGGGTTGCGCGTGAGCCTGGCCGGCCAGCAACGTGGTGCACAGTGCCACGGACGTGAGGGCACGGCGGAAAGAGAATGAGCGCATGGAGTCTCCTCGAATTGAACAATATAACGAGGGTTTTGCAAGCGTTGTGCCATGGGCGGTTGGGCGGGTATTGCTGGGGTGGGCGGTGGTCGCGCTGATGAAAAAACCACAGAGCTGCGCCTGAGTGTGCAAAAAGCAGCAGCAAAGCATTTCAAATGTGGGAGAGGGCTTGCCTGCGATAGCGGTGGGTCATCAATGAATGCGCCAACTGACCCGCCGCTATCGGGGCAAGCCCCCTCCCACAGGGGTCCATCGCTGGTCGATGGCACGAGGTTTGCCCCTGCAACTGCCATCTGAATAAACGAGCCTCGCCACCATGTCACTGGATTACCTGGGCAACCCCATCGACACCACCGACCCCACCACCCTCCAAGGGCTGGACGACTTCATAGGCGGCTTCCTCGGCTACCAGCCCCGTGCCGAACGCATCCTTGCCACCGCCGATGCCGATCCCGACTCCGCGCTGGCCAATGCGTTTGCCGGCTTGCTGCTGATGTTCATCGAGTCGCCCGAGGGCCCGGCACTCGCGGAAAAATACCGCCAACGTGCGGCGCACGCCGCTCACCCGCGCGCCCAGCTGTACCTTGGCGTGCTGCAAGCCTGGATCAAGGACGACCTCGATCAGGTCCTGCATTTGAGCGAAAACCTGCTCGACCGCTACCCCCGCGACCTGTTTGCCGCCAAGCTCAACCAGTACCTGGAATTCAACCGCGGCAACTGGCCCGCCCTGTTGCGCATCGGCCTAAAGGCCACCACTGGCGCACCCGATATTGCCCACAGCCACGGCCTGCTGGCCTTCGCCTACGAGCAATGCCACCTGCTTGAACAAGCCGAAGCCAGCGCGCTGCAAGCCTTGCGCCTGCAACCCTCGGAGCCTTGGGCTCAGCACGCCCTGGCCCATGTGATGCTGACCCAGGGACGTATCGAGGAAGGCACGGTATTCCTGGAAAGCGTGACCCATCACTGGGACGGTTTGAACTCGTTCATGTACACCCACAACTGGTGGCACCTGGCGTTGTTCTACCTGGCGCGGGGTGAGGATCAGCGCGTGCTGGAGATTTACGACCAACACGTGTGGGGCATCCTCCCGGAATACTCCCAGGACCAGGTCGGCGCCGTGTCCTTGCTCGCGCGATTGGAACTGGCCGGCATCGATGTGGGCGAGCGCTGGCAGGCGCTGGCACCGTACCTGCAACGCCGGGTCTGCGATACGGTACAGCCGTTCCTGAGCGTGCAGTACCTGTATGGCCTGGCCCGGGCGGGCAAGCCGGAGGCGGATAGGTTGCTGGCGGCGCTGCGCCAGTACAGCTTCGACGCACGGCCGGTATGGGGCGAAGTGACCCTGCCGTTGGCGAAGGGCTTATTGGCCCATGCACGCGGGGACTGGCAACAGTCGCTGGCGCAACTGACGATCGCCCTTCCCCGGCTGAATGAGATTGGTGGCAGCCACGCACAGCGCGATCTGTTTGCCCTGGTGGAGCTGGATGCACGCGTGAAGGCCGGGGATTGGTTGGGTGCGCAGCAGACACTGGAATTGCGGCGCCGGTATGACGGGTGGGATGTGCCGACGAATCGGAGTTTGATACGGGTGTATGAGGCGTTGAAGTTGCCGGAGCTGGCGGCAAAGGCACAGACGCGCCTATCACGTTTCACCTAAGCAGCAGGAGCCGGCTTGTCGGCGTTAGCGGTCTGTCAGTTGACACAGGTGCAAGCTGAGCCGCCGCCATCGCCGGCGAACCGGTTCCTACAGTGGAGAGTGGTTAGCCCCTGGCACTGAACACCCCTCTGGCGATCGCCCGCGCCACGCAATCCGCAGCCGCCGAGCCAATACAACCAATCTCTACCTGCCGCCGTGGGCCATCGCTCAACTCAACCGCCGCCGACGCCAAGGCAAATACAGTGTCCCCATCAAACGGCAAATGCGCCGGACGCACCGCACGGGCAATCCCGTCCTGAGCCATGATCGCCACGCGCTTGCACTCAGCCACAGTGAGCCGAGCGGTACTGGCGACCACCACCAGCGTCGTGTTGGCCCCGGCTTGCAGGCGGCCCATCGAATCCAGGCGTGACAACTCCGGCATCGGGTCGCTGCAGTCCATCTCGGCTTCAGGACGCTGTCCACCGAACTCCCCCGCCACTTCCCAGGGCCACGCCCAGAAGGTCTGGCCGTCGGGCATGTACACCGAGCCTATTGGGTTGGCGACCACCAATGCAGCGACGATCAAGCCATTTCCCAGATTCAGGGAAGCGGTACCCAGCCCACCTTTCAGCACCCCGGCCATGGCGCCACGACCGGCACCCACCGAGCCCAACTCAAAGTCCTCACCTGCATTGGCTAGCGCCTCGAAGCCCAAGCGTTGGTAAGGCGGTTCCAACCCCCAGTCTTTGTCGCCGCCGTTGGCCAGGTCATGCAACACCGCTGCGGGCACGATGGGAATAGCTGGAGCGCCGGGTTTGAGGTGCAGGCCCACTTGGTCGTGGGACAGTTTCGCCGCCACCGCATCCGCCGCCCCCAGGCCGAAGACCGAGCCGCCGGCAAATACCAGGGCATGGAGCTGGCCGACCATGTTTTCCGGCTCAAGCGCAGCCGTTTCGCGCCCGCCAGGGCCACCGCCGCGAATGTCGATGCTGGCGGTCCAGAAACCATTGGGGCGAATCACTGTGACGCCGGTGTCGACGCGCAAGTCCGTGGCGTGGCCGACCGTGAGGCCTGGGATATCGGTGAGGGCATTGCGCGGGCCGGGTCTAGGCATACAGAAATAGCTTCCTTGGGTTCAGGGTGTCGCGTGGGAAGAGCAAGTCGTGTGCCAAGCACAACCACCCAAGCCTTACGGCTCAATACCGGGTTGTCGATGAAAGCCCCTGCACAAAAACCAACACCCTGCCCTTCGGCCTGTTAAAAAAACACCAAAACCCCCGTTCACTACCGAATAAGCCTATGTTTTTAAACACTTTTAACAGATGGCACAGCCCTTGCTCTCCAGCCTTCCCACCAGAGCTTGAACTCAACAAGCCGTCCTCTATCAAGGCCCAACACCTTAAACCACTGGAGTATTTCCCATCATGAACGCATCACGCGCCACAGGTCGCCGACCCAGTAAGGCCTTCGCCCACACGTTGTTGTTTATTGCCCTGTACGAAGCCGCCAGCTACAGCAGCCTGACTCTTGCCGCCGACGCGCCGGCCAGCGATAACCCCTTGGACACCGTTGTGGTGATCGGCAACCGTGGCCAGGCGCGCACCCTGGCCGAGAGCCCGTCACCCGTGGACGTGATCTCCTCCAAGCAACTGCTGGCCACCGGGCAAGGCGACCTCACCCGCGCTCTGAGCAAGGTACTGCCATCCCTCAATCAGCCAGCATCGTCAGGCTTCGGCTCAACGTCGGTGGTGCGCCCGATCAGCCTGCGTGGCCTCAATGGCGACCAGGTGCTGGTACTGGTCAACGGCAAGCGTCGCCACAACAGCGCGCTGCTCAATAACGGCACCTACCTCAACTCCGGCTCGCAACCGGTGGACTTGGACATGATCCCCACCGCTCTGGTGGATCATGTCGAAGTGCTCCGTGACGGCGCCTCGGCCCAGTATGGTTCGGATGCGATTGGCGGCGTGGTCAACATCGTGCTCAAGCAGACCGACCACGGCGGCAGCCTGTCCACAAGCTACGGCCAGAACTATGAAACCGGCGACGGCGAAACCGCGCGCCAAACCGGCAATGTCGGCCTGGCGCTGCCCAACGACGGCTTTATCAACCTCGCCCTGGACGTGAAGAAACAGAAGATCTCCGACCGCTCCGACAACGCGCCATATACCGACTCGGCCGGCAACACCAGCCTGCAACACACCTACTACGGCACCGGCCTGCCCGAGGCACGCAACTTCAGTTTCGGCTACAACGCCGAGCTGCCGGTGGACGATGCCCTCACGCTCTACTCATTCTCCACCTACACCCGCCGCAACTCGGAAAAACCGCTGGCTTTCCACCAGCCCGCCAGCTTCGATGGCATCCGCACCCCCTTCCCCGAAGGCATCGAAGACACCCTGCGTTTTATCGAAAATGACTTCCAGGTAGCGTTTGGCGGCAAGGGCGAACTCGCCGGCTGGGACTATGACCTGTCCAGCACCTATGGCCAGGACCATGCCGAAGCGACCCTGCGTCACACCTACAACCTGAGCTACGGCCCGGACTCGCCGACCTCGGTGGACACCGGTGTCAAGACCTTCAGCCAATGGACCAACAACCTCGATCTGACCCGCGCATTTGACCTCGGCCTGCACAAACCCACGCAGATTTCCTGGGGCCTGGAGCAACGCTACGAGAACTACAAGATCGGCAAGGGTGACTTCGCCTCCTACGCCAGCGGCCCTTTCACCACCGGAGCCAGCGGTGGCCTGATCGCACCGGGCACCATCTCCGGTGCCGGTACCACCCCGCAGGATGCTGCGCAAAAAGGCCGCACCAGCCTCGCCGGGTATGGTGAGATCGGCCAGGACTTCACCGATAAATGGCACGTCGACCTGGCCGGTCGCTACGAGCACTACAACGATGGCTCGGGCACCACGACTAACGGCAAGTTCTCCACCCGCTACCAGCTCACCCCGATCCTGGCAGTACGCGGCACCTTCAGCACCGGTTTCCGTGCGCCTTCGCTGGCCCAGCAGATTTACAGCTCCACCTCGCAAACCAGCGTGAACGGCCAGCTGTTCGACTACCGTAACGTTGCGGTCAACTCCGATGTTGCCAAGGCACTCGGTGCCGAGACTCTCAAACCTGAGAAGTCCACCAACTTCAGCCTGGGCCTGACCCTGCAACCGACGGACGCCACCAGCATCACCCTTGATGCCTACCAGATTAAAATCAAGGACCGCATCGCGCAAACCGGCTACCTGGGCGGCACACCGCAAATCAGCGCAATCCTTGCAGCAGCGGGTCTCAACCCAAACCAGGCGGTGACCTATTTCACTAACGCCCTCGATACCACCACCCGTGGCGTCGACCTCGTCGGAGACTACCGCCAGAGCATCGGTGCCTACGGCAACCTGCGCTACACCTTGGGCTTCAACTGGAACACCACGCAGATCGACGACATCCACGCCTCCAGCGTGGCCCAACAAGCCCTCGGCCCAACCGGTGGTTATGACCGTCAGCGCCAGGGCAACCTCAAGTACGGTTTGCCGCAATCCAAATTGCTGCTGGGCGCCACTTGGACCGTCGACAAGTTCGAGATCGGCCTCAACCTGACCCGCTACGGCGAGTACACCCAGTACGGCACCGCCGAATCCTTCGACCGCACGTTCTCGCCAGCGTGGATCACCGACCTGAACATCGACTACCACCTGACTCCGGCGATCACTCTGAATGCAGGCGCCAACAACCTGTTCAACAAGTACCCGGAACGCACTGACCTGGCCAGCAGCTCGGGCGGCTTTCCCTATGGCAACTTCTCGCCCTACGGCACCACCGGCGGCTACTGGTACACCGGCGTGACGTACAACTTTTAAGCCAGCCTGCGGAGCCGGTTCACCCGCTCCGCACCTGCCTCTGATGGGAGCCTGTTCATGACCCGCCGCACCGACAAACTCAAACTGGGGGCCTTCCTCGCCAACAGCGGCCACCACGTCGCCGCCTGGCGCCACCCGTTGGCCCAAGCCGATGCCAGCCTGGATTTCGAGCATTTCAAACACATTGCGCAGACCGCCGAGCGCGGCAAATTCGATGCATTGTTTATTGCCGATGTGGTCGCCTTGTGGGGCCACCATCACGATGCGCTGAGCCGTACGGCCCGCGCCGAACACTTCGAACCGCTGACGTTGATGTCGGCCCTGGCGGCCGTCACACACAAGATCGGCCTGATCGCCACCGCGACCACCACCTACAACGAGCCGTACCATATCGCGCGCAAATTCGCGTCCCTGGACCACCTGTCCAAGGGACGCGCCGCCTGGAACCTGGTGACCTCGGTAGTCTCGGATGAAGCGTGGAATTTCGGCCGCGAAAACCACGTCGACCATGGCGACCGCTACCAGCGTGCCGAAGAGTTCCATGACGTGGTCAAGGATCTGTGGGACAGCTGGGACGACGACGCCTTTACTCGCGACAAAGCCAGTGGCGAGTATTTCGACCCGGCTAAATTGCACACCCTCAACCATCGCGGCAAGCACTTTGCCGTACGCGGCCCGCTCAACGTGGCCCGCCCGCCCCAGGGCCACCCGGTACTGGTGCAGGCCGGGGCATCGGAGCCGGGCAAACAACTCGCCGCCCGGGTTGCCGAACTGATCTTCGCCCACTCGCATAACCTGGAAGGCGCCCAGGCGTTCTACCAGGACATCAAGGCACGCGCCGCTGCCCTCGGCCGCGACCCGGATCACGTCAAAATCCTACCCGGCGTCACACCGTTTATTGCCGATACCCGTGAACACGCCAAGGTGCTGTTCGAAGAGTTCCAGGCGCTGATCGACCCGGTGCTGGGCCTGCGCCTGCTGGCCGACACCTTGGGCGATGACATCGACCTCTCCGGCCATGACCTCGACGGCCCATTGCCGGAAACCCCCGTGGGCCAGCGCGGCAGTCGTCGGGATAAGGTGCTGGAATTGGCGCGCACGGAGAACCTGAGCATCCGCCAGCTGTACTTGCGCCTGGCCGGAGGCAACCCGGTGATAGGCACAGCCGAGGACGTTGCCGATCACTTTGAGGCATGGTTCCAGGCGCGGGCATGCGATGGCTTCAATGTGTTCTTCCCGTACTTCCCTGGCGCCATCGACGTGTTCGTCGATCAGGTGATTCCGTTGCTGCAGGCGCGTGGGCTGTTTCGCCAGGAATACGAGGGCGCCACCCTGCGCGAAAACCTCGGCCTGCCGCGCCCGGACAACCGCTTTACGGGAGAGAGGGCATGAAACGCAGCGCCTGGATGCTCGCCTTCGCCAGCTTGATCGCCCCCAAAGCCTTCGCCTTGAACATCTTGCTGAGCAATGACGACGGCTATCAGCATCCGAACATTCGCGCACTCTACACCGTGCTGAAAGCCCAGGGCCATAACGTGAAAATCGCCGCGCCCCAGAGTGATCAGAGCGCGCGAGGCGGTTCGTTCTTCTTCGGTCGCGAAGTGAGTGTTGGACACGATACCGACCCCGCTTACCCCGACAGCTACTACATCAGCACCACCGACAACGGCATATGCCAGAGCACCGAGTGCGCCGGCAAAGCAGTACAGATCGAAATCAGCGGCACGCCGGTGATGGCACTGCTGATGGGCCTGAACAAAGTCGTGCCACATCCCGACCTGGTGATCGTCGGCCCCAACCCTGGCAATAACCTCGGCGCGATCAATATGGCCTCCGGCACCTTCAATACCGCCAGCGTGGCGTTGCAGTCGGGCATTCCGGCATTGGCGGTGAGTACTGATCTGGAGGAGAAAGACCCGCAGCGCGCCGCCCAACTGGTAGCAAAACTGGTGCATGCCCTCGACCAGCACCGCCAACCCGATGGCGCGCTGCTACCGCCGGGCCTGGGCTTGAATATCAACTTGCCCAAGGATACGCAGATAAAAGGCGTCAAACTGACCCGCGTCGGCAGCTATGTGGGTTTTGAGGCGCTGTACACCGATGATCTCAAGCAGTTCAACCTGCCCGGCAAACCCGGCATCGGCTTCCAATACAGCCCCGCCGCTACCGCTGCGCAACAGAACGATGAAGCGGTGTGGCTGAACAAAGGCTACCTGACCATCAGCCCGTTCAGTGGCCTGCCGGAATCCGTCAGCGCAGGGCCAGCACTGCAAAAGCAGTTGGCCCATGAGGTGAAACCATGAGTGCAGGCTTTTCCCTCGGGTTTCTGAGCCGGGTCTATAGCCCGAGTGCTGATCCCAAGGTCTACCGCGACACCCTGGAACTGTTCAAGGTTGCCGAAGCGCTGGGCTTTGACAGTGGCTGGTTAGCGCAGCACCACTTCGCCAGTGAAAATGGGCGCTTGCCGTCGCCGTTGGTATTGTTGGCGGCCGTCGCCCAGCAGACACGGCATATCAGCCTCGGCACCGGAATTATCGTATTACCCCAGGAGGCGCCGCTGCGCCTGGCGGAAGACGCCGCCGTGCTGGACTTGCTGTGCAACGGCCGACTGGAACTGGGGCTCGGTGCGGGTTTTGATCCTGAGACCTTCCTCGCCTTCGGCCGCGAGCATGAAACACGGCATCGTGACTACGAGCAGCACCTTCAACAGCTGCTCAATGCATTTGGCAACGCGCCGCTGACCGACAGCGGTTCCCGCCTCCTGCCACGCACCAACGGTTTGAGCCAGCGTGTGTGGGAAGCCACCTCGCGGGTGGAACTGGTAGCCGAGCGTGGCCACGGCCTGATCATGGCACCCAATCCGCATTTGCCTGCCCAAGCCGGTGTTGAACTGGTGAACCGCTACCGCAACGCCTGGACCGGCGACAACGGCACGCCCGCCCGCGTCGCACGGGTGCAGGCCTTGCTCCCAGCACCGGACGACGCCACACGCCGCGATATCCAGGCCTATGTGCAACGCCAGCAAAACATCGGCGTACTCAACGACACGCTGGACGCTGACTTCGACACCACCCTCAAGCGCCTCGGCGTGTTGCACGGCCCGCTGGAGCAGATCATCGAGCAATTGCAGCAAGGCCCGCCATTGACAGCCCACGACCAACTGATCCTGCAAGTACAAACCACCAGCACGCCGCTGCGCGAGGCTATCCGTGCGCTGGAGGTCATCCGCCAACACATCGCACCAGCACTGGGCTGGCAGCCCACAGGAGCCCCCTCATGACTTTCAAATTGGGTTTCCTCAGCCACGCTTTTGGCGATGACCCGCAGCAGGTCTACCGCGACCTGATCGAACAATTCGAAGTGGCTGAAGCCCTTGGCTTCGACGGTGGCTGGATTGCCCAGCACCACTTGAGCAATGGCTTTGGTCGTCTTCCTTCACCCTTGGTGCTGCTGGCGGCCGTTGCCGAACGCACGCGGCATATCGAACTGGGCACCGGGGTGATTGTGTTGCCATTCGAAGACCCGATCCGCCTGGCCGAAGACGCCAGTGTGCTGGATGCTCTGAGCAGCGGGCGGGTGCAATTGGGCCTGGGCAGTGGTGGCGCCAACCTCGATAACTTCAGCGCTTTTGACCGCGACCCAAGCCGGCGCCAGGCGGATTTTGCCGAGCGCCAGCAACGTTTGCAGCGCCTTCTGGAAGGTAAACCGCTGACCGGCGAATTAACGTTGCAACCGCCTGCACTCGGTCTGGGCGAACGCCTTTGGCATTCCCACGGCAGCACTGACGGCGCGGTCTATACCGCCCGACAAGGCAATGGACTGCTGCTGGGCACCGCCACCCATGATCCGCTCACCGTGCAAAAGCCTTTGGCGGATGCCTACCTGCAAGCCTGGTCGCGCAGTGACCGCGCACCGCGTATTGGCGTGGTTCGTGCCATTTTCCCCGCCATCGACCGCGCCAGCGCCCAGGCCGAACTGTCGGTGGATATCGAGCGGCATATCCCGCGCTTGCAACGTGAGGGCCTGATCGACGAAGCCGTGGATTTGCAGGAACACCTGCGCTTGATGAACGTGCACCACGGCCATCCCGATGAAGTGATCGAAAGCTTGCAACAGGACCCGTCGCTGCTGCCTTATGCTGACTACATGATTGCTGTGGTTCAGGCGGAAAGCTCGACCCAGGCACAAATTCTCACACGCTTGGAAATCCTGGCCCGGGACATCGCCCCGGCCTTGGGTTGGAAAAAACGATGAATAACGGAGCTTATACATGCCCCTGGAATTCAGCTGGTTGATGCCCCTGTGTACCCCTGACTGGGCGGCACGGCCGGGACAATGGGTTCAATTGGCCCAGGCCGTGGAATACGCCGGGCTCGATGGCCTTTGGATTCCCGGCGGCGCGTTATGTGCCGACAGCCTCGGCGTGGCGGCAGCCTTGTGCGCGCATACACGCAACGTGCAGTTGTCGGTGAGTGTGCCGCCGGAAGTGATGCTGCCAGCCGCGCTGGCCACTACCCTGCAAAGCCTGCAGTCGATCAGCGGCCACCGTGTACGGCTACATTTACCCAATAGCGAACACATTGCCTTTGGGGAGTGGCTCAACCGCGACCAACGCAGCGAACGCATTGGCGAATATCTGGAACTGCTGCAACACCTGCTGGCGTCCAACACCGAAGGGTTCGACTATCAGGGCCGTTATTTCCAACTGGAGAACGCCGGCTTCACCCGCCGCAAAATACCCGCCCCATCGTTGCTACTGGACGACACCCAGAGCCATGCGTTGGTGGCGGCACATGCGCGGACCTGCCTGTTAGCGCCTGGCCACCCATTACGACTGGCCCAGGAGATACAGCGCTGGCGGCAGATCCAACCTACGCTCGAGTTTGCCTGCACGTTTGGCTTGATCCTCGGCGACAGCGAAGACCTCGCCTGGGAGACCGCCGCCACTTTATTATCGGTTCCTCAATTGCCCGAGGAAGCCCTGGCCACCCTGCCCCGAGCACGCCACCCGCTACGCCAGTGGGAAGTGCATCCCAACCTGCTGCAACGGGAAGCCGGCCAACCGCTGATCCTGGTGGGCACCCCGCAACAAGTCGCCACACGCCTGCAAGAACTGCACGGAATTGGCTTGAATCACCTGATTCTGGAGGGCGGGCCGTCAGTCAGCGAAGTGCTGCGCTTTGGCGAACAGGTTTTACCGTTGCTTTTCCAACAGGGTTTGCGCAAGGAGCGCCTGCACCATGACTGATGATGTACGCCCACCGATCCAACTGGACTGGTTTTTACCCACCAATGGCGATGGCCGTCACCTCACCAGCAGCGGCTTGCCAAAGGCCGGGTTGTTCCAGCAAGGCGAGCGTGCACCGACGCTGGACTACCTGCGCCAGATTGTGCGCGCCACCGAGCAGGCCGGTTTCGACGGCATCATGGTGCCCACCGCTGCCGGGTTTGAAGACCCATGGCTGATCACTGCGGTGCTGGCCCAAGAAGTGCGCCGCCTGAAATTCCTCCTGACGCTGCGACCGGGCACCGAGCTGCCAGCCTATACCGCCCACCGCGCGGCGACGTTGCAACTGCTCAGCGAGAACCGCCTGGCGTTGCATGTGGTGACCGGCTCCAGCCGTTTTGAACAGCGTTCCCTCGGGGATTTTCTCGAACACGATGAACGTTACGCACGCACCGCAGAATTTCTGCAGGTGTTCCAAGCCGTGTGGGCAGCCCAACCGCCTGCGCATCAGGGACGTTACTACCGCAGCAGCATTCAAACACCGATTGCGCCAGGCGCACGAGTACCGCCGATTTACTTTGGCGGCGCCTCCGAAGCCGCCGAGCGTGTCGGTGCGGCCCATGGGCAAACTTATCTGATGTGGTGCGAACCGCCAGCGATGATCGCCGAACGCATCCAACGCATGCGTGACCTGGCGGCCGCCCAAGGCCGTACGCTGCGCTTCGGTCTGCGTTTGCACGTGTTCGCCGCTGTCACTGACGACGCGGCCTGGGCCCACGTGGAACGGCTGCTGGAAGAAATCCCGACGGACACCATTGAGCATGCACAACGGCAGATGGCGGCGTATGAGTCGGTGGGGCAAAGCAGGCAGACGCAGTTGATGCAGGGCCGTGGGCGCGGCGCTCGGGAACTTGAGGTGTCAGCCAATCTCTGGGCCGGGGTAGGTTTGGTACGCGGCGGCGCAGGAACAGCGTTGGTCGGCAGTTATGCGCAGGTGGCAGAGCGAATCGAGGAGTACCACCAGTTGGGGGTGGACAGTTTTATTCTGTCGGGTTTTCCCCATTTGGAGGAAGCGATTCACCTGGGCGCGCAGTTGCTGCCTCAGCTGCGCCGTATAGGTAACCCACCCAGCCAGGTCAAACAAGGTTGAACGCAGATCAGGGTTTTGCTCGGCCTTTGAGCATGCCGTGATTGACCAGTAAGGTGCGCATGGCGTTGCGGGTAATACCCAGCAGTTGCGCGGTGCGTAACTGGTTGAAACCGCAGTAGGCAAAAGCCTCGCGCACCATCAACTCCTCAATATCGTGCAAGAGCGAATCACCTGGCACATCGAACAATCGCAAAAACTGTTCGCGAAGCACTTCCTGAGGAAGCTTTTGCACCCCGTTGGAACTTGCGCCTTGCAATGCACTAATGCCTGCCGAGAACTTCAAGTGCTCGGGGCGAACCGGTCTGTCGCCGGCCACCAGTAAAGCCAAGTGAACAACGTTCTCGAGCTCTCGGATATTCCCCGGCCAGGGATAATCGAGCAGCGCCTGAGTAGCCGACTCCGAAAGCATAGGCTCATTGATTTTAAGGCGGGCGCTGTAGAGTTTCCTGAAGTGTTCCACCAACGGCAGAATGTCCAAGGGACGTGCCCTTAACGGCAAAACTTCTACTTGGGCGACGTTTATTCGATAGAACAGATCGAGCCGGAAATTGCCGGCTTCAATGGCCTGTTCCAAGTTGACGTTGGTCGCCGTCACCAATCGAATGTTGATCTTGATCGGTTTGCGCGAGCCGACCCGAACCACCTCCTGCTCCTGTAGAACACGCAGCAATTTAACTTGCAAAGGCAGCGGCAGATCACCGATCTCATCGAGAAACAGCGTCCCTCCATCCGCCTCCTCAAACCAGCCAGCTCGCCGGCCGACAGCGCCTGAGAAGGACCCGGCCTCGTGGCCAAAAAACTCGCTTTCAGCCAGGGTCTCACTGATCGCACCGCAGTTGACCGCAATAAAAGCGCCAGTGCGGCCACTGCTCGAATGGATGTAGCGCGCCACCAACTCCTTACCGGTGCCCGTCTCTCCATTGATCAACACTGGCACGTCACTGGGCGCCACCCGCTGCAGATACTCCAGCAACTGCCGAGACCGGGGGTCGGCAAATACCAGCGCTTTGGCTCGGATTGAAAGAGGATCTTTATCGCCCTGAGGCAATGTCAAAATCGGGCTGGGGTGTCCGCGCGGGATGTTCATAGACAATTTCCAATGGCGGCCATGAAGGAATTAACAGCACTTTACTGCTCGCGCCATATAACAAGAAATATTAAAAACATATGAGGATATAACCTTGCACCATAGCGACTGACGCGTCAGGTACAACCAATCGCCTACTCGCATGAACGATCAAAAACGGCCATTGCTCTAGTTGCGGATATATCAGTTAAATTCTCGCTGACGCTCCCAACTCACCAATCTTTTCCAGTCGTGCCCGAACAATGTTGCGACTGATATTGAGCAGGCGCCCAGTCTGCAATTGGTTGCCATGGCAGTATCGGTAAGCAGCACGAAAGATCGTCTCTTCAATATGCTCGTAAAGGTCGGGAATATTCTGTTCGAATAACGCATTGAGGGCCGTTTCCAAGTCCACGGGACCGCTGAGGGCAGCTGGAGTATGGGTAGCCTCTTCCTGACGAATACCCGAGGATCGCATGTCCACCAGATGCAGATCCGGCGGCTGCACCAACTGGTTGCGGCACACCAGCAAGGCGTGATGAATGGCGTTTTCGAGCTCGCGGATATTGCCCGGCCAGCTATGTTCCAACAGCTTTCGCTCAGCATCGATGCTCAACGTGGCGCGATTGTACCCCAGTCGTTGGCAATGCTCTTCAAGAAAAAATTCCGCCAGGGGCAGGATATCGCCCGGCCGCTCGCGCAGAGGCGGCAGTCGAATGGTGGCGACGTGCAGACGGTAGAACAAGTCTTCGCGGAAGTTACCTGCCACGACGGCATCGGCAAGGTTAACGTTAGTGGCGGCCACCAGCCGCACATTGATCGGGATCGGTGTCCGCGAGCCCAGGCGCACCACTTCGCGCTCCTGCAAAACGCGTAGCAACTTCACCTGCATGTTCAACGGCAGATCACCGATCTCATCGAGAAACAGCGTGCCGCCGTTGGCGGCTTCAAACCAACCGGCCTTCTGGGTGGTAGCGCCGGTGAACGCGCCTTTCTCGTGGCCGAACAACTCGCTTTCCACAAGGGTCTCGGCAAACGCGCCGCAGTTCACCGCCACGAAAGGTTCACGTCCGCGACGGCTCAGATGATGGATATGCCGTGCGACCAACTCCTTGCCGGTCCCGGTCTCGCCAATGATCAAGGTATTGGCTTCGCTGGGTGCCAGACGCTCAATACGTGCCAGTAATTCCTGGGAGCGCGGGTCCTTGAAGACCAGCACGGTGGCACGCACCGACTTGGTCAATTCGCGAGGATTAGGATGAGTGATCAGCGACATGGTGCGTTCCTGGCAGTAAAAGCGCGTGCTCAATAGTGCATGAAGTTTTCTAGACCATTTAATTATAAATTAATATTTATATATTCCCGTATCGCATATACCAACAACATGACCTACCACTGCTGCTGGAGCAGCAACCGGCCAGCACCCACGTGCTCGTCCACCAGCAGCAGATCAGACAGGCCATTGCTACCTCAAACGCTGCAGCCCATGCAGCACGCGGCCTAGAGCGATTTTTCCAGCTGCTGGCATGCAATCTGCTCTCTCCCTCCCAACACGATCCCCTGTAGGAGCCGGCAAGCCCGCGCCTACTACAAAGGGTTTTGAATTCAGGTAGGGAGAAACCTCATGAGAAATTTCTGGCACAGAAGCCTCATCGCTCTGTTCGGCCTACTGGCAAGCAGCGCGGCGCTCGCCGAGTCGGCTGCCCCGGCCTCGGTAAAAATCGCTATCGTCGCCTACACCCAAGGTGGCAAGCCGGTGTTTGGGGGGATCGCCGGCCGCGTGATCGAAGACGGTTGGCTGGAGGCCCAACTGCGCGAGCGCGGGGTGAAACTCGAATGGATCGCCCTACCCCACGCCGGCGCCGGCCCGCAGATCAACGAAGGGTTCAGCAACAACAGCCTGGACTTCGCCGTACGCGGGGACCTGCCCTCAGTGATCGCCGGTGCCGGCGGTGTGCGGGGCAAGCTGATCGTGCCCGGCGGCAGTGGTAACAACATTTACCTGGTGGTGCCCGAAGGCTCCAGCGCCAAAACCATCGAAGACCTCAAGGGCAAACGCCTGGCCCTGCACCGTGGCCGGCCTTGGGAGTTCGCATTCAGCAACTTCCTCGCCAGCAAGGGCCTGAAGCTCGATGACTTCAAGATCGCCAACCTCAACCCGCAGGTCGGCGCGGCAGCGGTGTCTGCCGGTAAGGTCGATGCAGCCGTGTTGCTCAGCGAGGCCTATGCCCTGGAAGACAAAGGCGTGGGCAAGATCATCTGGTCGACCAAACAGGGCAGCAATGACTGGCGCCTGATCTCCGACCTATGGGGCACCGAGTCTTTCGTACAGCAGCATCCAGACATCACCCAATTGCTGGCGACCGCCTGGGTCAAGGCCGCGTGGTGGATTTCTCAACCGCAAAACCAGGATGCCTATTACCAGCTGTCCTCTCGCGCCGGTACCGCTGAAAGCGTGCTGCGCCGCGACGACCAAAACGACCCGGTGGCCTGGAAGGAACGCTGGGCACCGAAAAGCGATGCACAACTCAAGGCCCACTACCAGGCCCTCACCACCTACGCCCTGGCCAACCACCTGATTCGCGACACTTATGACATCGGCCCATCACTGGCTACCGGCTTTACCAACCAGGCTTTGATCGACCTGAAACTCACTGACTACTGGCCGGCCCTGCGTGGTCAGGTCAGCACCAATCCTTGATAGGGAAATTGATAATGAAACTGCCGCATTCTTTCGCCTTCGGTCTGAGCGTACTGGCCTTGTCCATGAGCGCGTTCGCCGCTGACGTATACGCCCCAAAACCGGACCCACTGCAAGGTGATGGCCGCGTCTCGGCGTTCTACACCTGGGAAAAAGCCATTCCGGCCATCCCGGGCAAGCTGTTGCGCAGCGAACCGCTGGACAAGACCATCAGCCTGGCAAACGCCGCCAGCGCCCAACGCATCCTCTACACCTCCACCGATGGCATCGATAATAAAACCCCAGTAGTGGTTTCCGGCGCGTTATTCCTGCCCAAGGGCACACCGCCGGCCGGCGGTTGGCCGGTCGCAAGCTGGGGCCATGGCACAGTTGGCGTCGCAGATGTGTGTGCACCGTCCTGGCAAGGTCGCTCCTACCGCGATGTGGCGTACCTCAACCGCTGGCTGGCAGAAGGGTTTGCGGTGGTCGCCACCGACTACCAAGGGCTCGGCGTACCCGGCGGTCACCCGTTGCTGAACAGCCGCATGGCCGCCTACGGCATCCTCGACGCCGCCAAGGCCGTAGTTGCAGGCGTACCGGGGTTGGCTGACAAGGTATTGATCGTCGGCCAGTCCCAAGGCGGGGCCGGCGCGTTTGCCGCTGCGGCCTATGCCGCCACTTACGCCCCGGACCTTGGCGTCAAGGGCAGCATCGGCACGGGCGTGATCTACACCCTCGACTACGCGAAAAACCCCAGCGAGGAAGTGCGCAATAAAGTCGACCCGACCCTGGCCTACGGCTTCTACACCTTGCTCGCAGCCCAGCAATACGACCCGAGCATCAACCCGGCGGACTTCTACACCGATAAGGCGCTGCCGATCTTCGAACAGGCTCGCACCAGCTGCCTGTTCGCTCTGGAAGGCGACGTGGAGGGCCTGGGCCTGAGCATTGCCAACACCAAGAAAGATTACAAAGGCAAACAGCTCGCGCCGTGGCTCGCGCAAGTCGCCTACCCCACCCTGAAAACGTCCAAACCGGTGTTCATCGGTACCGGTGCCGAAGACGTCACCCCAGCCGCCGCGACCCAGGTCAAGCTGATGCAGGACGCCTGCAACGCCGGTTCCGTAGTCGAAGGCCACCTGTACAAAGGCCTGGGCCACAGCGCGACGGTCAATGCCTCGCTCCAGGACTCGATCCCGTTCGCCCACAAAGTCATCAGCGACCAGCCGATCACCTCGATCTGCGCCCCAACCGCACAGTAAGCAGGAGGCTTGCATGAGTATCGAATTTTTTACTCGCCTGCCGCTGCACGGCGAAACCCAGTTCCTGCCGGGCGACCCACGTAACCGTGGCGACTGGCATCGGGGCGGTCCCGACAGCACCGGGGCGGTGTCCGGGTTCAGCGTGGGCGACCACTTCACTTACATCGACTACCTGGGCCAGATCGCCAAGGCCGCCGAGATCAATAAGTTCGGCGGTGTGTTGATGGTCAACGCGCCCAGCGGCGAAGAACCGTGGACGGTGTGCTCACTGCTGGCCCGCGAGACACGCATCCTGCAATTCGTCACCGCGTTCCAGCCCTACCACTACACCCCATGGGTGGCCGTGCAGCAGGCGGCGACCTACCAACGCGCCACCGGCAACCGCCTGGTATGGAACATCATCAACGGTGGCTCGGACGTGATCCAGCGCCAGGTCGGCGACTACAGCGACCACGATGCACGCTACGAGCGCGCCACCGAATTCATGGACGTGGTCAAGGGCTATTGGCACAACGAGTCATTTCACTACGATGGCAAGTTCTACAAGGCCGACGGTGGGGGCTTGCGCGCGCCGCTGAAAAAGGCGCAGTTGCCACTTATCTGCACGGCTGGCTCATCCATCGCTGCACGGGAGTTCGCCGCCAAGCACGCGGATTTCTACTTGATGCGTGCCGAGCACCCGGATGAAATCACCGCACTGATCGCAGACCTGCGCCAACGTGCGTTGAAATGGGGGCGCACCGATATTCGCTTTGGTCTGTCGATTGATGTGATCACCCGCGAAACCGAAGAACTGGCACGCACTGAAGCCAAGCGTTTCTTCGACGAAGGTATCGCCCGTGGCGCGGTCAAGGCCGTGGCCGCCCACGCCGGGCTGCGCACCGCACGCAAACTGAGCTACGAGCACGGTTTTGCCGAGAAAAACGAGGCGCAGGGTTTCGAAGACTTTTTTATCCACCCGAACGTGTGGTCAGGCTTGGGCTATATCGGCATCCCACCGGGCTGCGCGCTGGTTGGCAGTTATGAAAACGTGGTGGCGCGGATTCGCGAATACAACAACCTCGGCATCGACCTGTTCTTCCTCGCCGGCTATCCGCACCTGGAAGAAGCCTACCGACTCGGCGAGCATATCCTGCCGCACTTTCGCAGCGAGCGCTCGGTGTTGAGCCGTCCGCTGGAGCCGGTGCGCGAACTGCACTCGGCCAACGGCGGAGCCTGAAACCATGACCTTACTGCTGAGCCGTCGAGACTTTCTCGGCTACAGCGCGACCGCCGGCGGCGCTCTGCTGCTGGCGGGTTGCGGCCCGAATGACGCACCGGCTGCCGCCACCGGCAGCGACCAGCCACGCTACGGCGGCCGCCTGCGCTTGGGGATTCTCGACGGCAACCAGAGCGGCAATCTGGACGCGCATAAACCGGTGGGTAGCGGCATCGTTCGCGGCTTTGCGCTGTATAGCAAGTTGTGGGAGTGGGATGAGCAAATGCAGCCGCGCTTGGCACTGGCAGAGTTTGCCGAGCCCAACGCGGATGCCAGCACCTGGACCCTGCGCTTGCGTCCGGGCCTGGAGTTCCACAACGGCAAGACCATTGATGCCGACGACCTGATGTTCTCGATCCGCCGTCTCACCGATCCGCAACTGGCTTCGCCGTATGCGGCACTGTTGCACTGGGTAGACCGCGACAACCTGGTCAAACTCGACAACCGCACCGTGCGCCTGAACTTTCACGACGGCCGCAGCTATATGCCGCTGGCCGAAACCTGGGTCAACTTCGGCGGTATCGTGCCGGTGGATTACCACCCGGTCACCAATCCGGTGGGCGCCGGCCCCTACAAACTGAAAAGTTTCACCCCCGGCCAGCGCTCGCTGTTCACGCGTTTCGAGAATTACTACAAGGAGGGTAAGCCGTACGCCGACGAGCTGGAAATCATCGATTTCAAGGATCAGGTCTCACGCCTCGCCGCACTGCGCGCCGGGCAGATCGACATGGCCAACTCGATGCCCACCGAACAGCTGCCGATCCTGGAGAAGGACCCTAGGTTGAAGGTCATCAAATCGGTGACCGGCAACTGGCTGTCCTTCGATATGAATCTGGACAAGCCGCCCTTCAACGACCCGCGGGTGCGCGAGGCGTTTCGCTTGCTGGCCGACCGCGAAGAACTGGTACGTCGCGCACTGAATGGCCAGGGCCGAGTGGCCAATGATTTGTATGCGCCCAGTGACCCCACCTTCAACCACAGCCTTGGCCCGCGACCGTATGCCCCTCAGCGCGCAGCGCAATTGCTCAAGGACGCCGGCCAGGAAAACCTAGAGGTGGAACTGATCACCACCCCGGGCCCAGGCTTGAGTTCAGCATTAGTGCTGGCTGAGCAGGCCAAGCGCATCGGCGTCACCCTTAAGGTCAAGCAAGTAGACCTCGCCACTTTCCAGGGCCCGCTGAAAAACGATTGGACCCTGAGCACCGGGGGCAGCATCGGTGCACCGTTCCTCGCCAGTGCAATCCACACCGACGCACCCTTTGCGGTATCCAACAAGACCCACTTCAACGACGCGCAATTCAGCGAACTGCTCCTCGCCGCCATGGCCCAGCCCGACCTGGAAAAACGCAAGGTTCTGGTGCATCAGGTGCAGCAGATCCAGTACGAACGCGGCGGCATGTTGATCTGGGGGTATGCCGACCTTCTGGACAGCGTTTCCACGCGCGTCGGTGGGGCCCAGGCAGAAGAGTCGCTGTTCAGCACCTGGCGTTTTGAAAAGCTCTGGCTCAAAGACACGGCCTGACACCTCATTCCTCGTAGGAGCCCGGTTTTCCGGCGATGAGGCCTCAAGCCTTGCGCCGATCAACGGGACGCCTACGGGGCATCACATTGATAACAATTTTCGACAGGAGTCATTTCTGCCATGCACGCTATCGCCTTGCGTTTACCCCTGCTGCTGGCAGTCACCCTGCCGCTGCAGGCTTTTGCCACCGATACCCAACTGCAAACCGTGACCGTGCAGGCAAGTGCCAGCAAGTCGGATGACGACGCACTGCCCACCCGCCCGCCGACCTCAGTGTACGGTGGCACGGAAACCAAAGTGCTGGACACGCCGCGCTCCGTGGTGCAAATCAACGCCGAGCAATTGGCGAGCGGCGCGATCCATAGCGCCGACGACCTGGTCAAATATGCGCCCGGCATCACTCGGGGCGGCGGGCAAAACGCGGGTATCGCACCGCAGTTTCGTGGCCAGGGTTCGGAGATTTTCCAGGACGGCCAGCGTGGTTACGCCGTGCGCCACCCCGCCAACTTCAACGCCTATGAAGGTGCGGACATCGTTGCCGGCCCGTCCTCGGTGACCTACGGCTCGGTATCCGGCAGCGGCGGCTACGTCAACTACCTGAGCAAGAAACCCGACTTCAACGCGTTCAAGACCAAACTCAGCGGCGAACTGGGTTCGTGGGTTCCGGACGGCACCTCACGCAGTTCCAACAAATTCAGCATCGACAACACCGGGCCTCTGAGTGACAACCTGGCCTACCGCGTGAGCATCACCAAGCAGCGCCAGGAGGACTTCTATGACAATGTCGAGAACAATTTTGACGCCTTCTATGGCGCGTTGGCCTGGCGCAACGAGAACGTGCGGGTCGACTGGAACGCCAGCTACGACAATTACTACGACTACAACATCACCCACGGCTGGAACCGCGCTACCCAGGACCTGGTGGACAACGGCAAATACTACGCCGGGCGCGCCACGCCGATTATCCAGAACGGCACTAGCCTGTGGTCGCCGGTGCTGGCTTCGGGCGCCGCTGATGCGCCAACACTCGGTTGGGTAAAACGCCAACGCAACACCCAGGGCCAATACAGTGTGGTCGACGGCAGCTTCCAGACCGCCTCACCGAATACCCAGGCCAACCCCGGCAGCCTGCGTGGCTGGGTGTATGACCCGACGCTGACGGGCAATGGCGAGCAGTCGCTGTCATCACAGACCGGGCAGCGCAAAGAGGACGAAAGCAGCTCGCGGCGCTTCACCACGCAACTGCGTATCGAGGCGGACCTGTCGCCGACTATCACCGTGGCCAACAGCACTTTTTATGAACGCTCCAAGGACATCACCGATGCCGTGGGCGCATTCCAAGTGCAATCGAAAGACAACATTTTCGATAACCGCTTCGAGTTCCGCTCGCGCAACGAGACCCAGCTGGGCCGCTGGACCCTGCGCGATGACAGCAACACCGGGCTGATCTACCGCCGCGAATTCAACCAGTCGATTGCTGCGAACAACAGCTTTGGCTCGACCATCAATGCCTATGACCTGACCCAGGACCCCTCCGGCAAAAACCCTGGTGACTTACTCGGCCTCGACGGCAGCAACCCTGCCGGCGGCAACGGCGCTTGGATCGGCCAACCCGGCGTGCCGCAATACTCCAACTACTACGGCTGGTTGAACCTGCCGCCAATGTACACAGCTGGGCACGGCCTGTACGCCGAATCCGTGGCGCCCTACACCGCTGAAAGCACATGGACCACCAAGACCCTGTTCAGCCAGCACAACCTCAAGTACGGCGAGTATTTCGGCTTGAATATTGGCGCCAGCCGCAGCTGGATCGAGGCAGAGATCGACAACCCGTTCGTACTCGCCGGTGGCAACCGGCGTAAGGACAGCGACAATTACCGGCTGTTTGCTTTCCAGGTCAGCCCGTATGTAAAACCGACTGAGAACACCACGCTGTACTACACCTTCGACCGCTCGTTGGCGGTCAACACCGGGTTCTTTTCCAACGGCCTTGGCTGGGGCAGCGGCAGTGGCGCCAACCAGCTCAACCCGCTGGCGTTCCAGAGCCTGAGCGTGCTGCATGAAGTCGGGGTAAAGGTCGAAGCAGTGCCCAACCAGCTGTTCATGACGCTGGCGGCGTTCAAGCAAGCCCGCGACCAGGCACCTGACAGCAATAACAACATCGCGCGACTGATGATCAAGGGTGTGGAAGCCACCGTGCGCTATCAACCGGACGACCACCTTCGCAGTGGTCTGAACCTGTCCAAACTCAACGCCTATAACGAGTTCACTTCCCAGGCCGGATTTGCCTCAGCGGGGTTCATTCCCGACAACGGCACAGTGTTCGGCGATAACAATAGCCTCAACCAGCGGCCGTCCGGGCGTTACGATGCGGTTCAGATTCCTGAATACACCGCCAGCGGGTATGTCGACTACCGCTTCGACTCAGGCTTTGGCGCCGAACTGTCAGGCTGGTGGACCAGCAGTTGGTACCTGAACCTCAGCAAGACCGTAAAGATCCCGAACGAATACAACCTCGATCTCGCCGTGTACTACCGCCAACCGCAATGGAGCACCACGTTACGGGTGCTCAACCTGACCAATGAACTGAACTTCGTCAGCGGACTGGCCGGTTCCACCAACACTTTTTTGCAACCCATGCCTGGCCGCACCTTGTTGGCCCAGGTCGACTATCAATTCTGATCCGCACCAGGAGCACGTTATGTCTATCGAATTTGTCGGCATGATTTTCCCTCGCCAGTGGTCCGAAACCCGTGGCGTTCGCAGCCCGGATTTCGACCTCGACTTTATCCGTCACCATGCCCGCGCCCATGAGCATGCAGGCTTCGACCGTGTGCTGATCGCCAGCGGCCCCGGCAGTGCCGACAGCCTGCAAATTGCCGCGTATGCGGCGGCGCACACTGAGCGATTGGGCTTCATGATCGCCCATCGCCCCGGCCTCACCGCGCCGACCGTCGCTGCCCGCTCGTTTGCCACGCTGGACCATACCACTGGCGGCGGGCGCATTCGCTTGCACGCGATTACCGGCATTACCGCCGAGCCACAGGAAGGCGACTTTCTGCTGGACAAGACCGAACGCTACAGGCGCACCGATGAATATCTGGAGATTGTGCGACGCACCTGGACGGCCGAAGAGCCGTTCGATTTCGAAGGTGAGTACTTCAACATCAAGGGTGCGTTTTCACCGGTCAAACCGTTGCAACAGCCGCATATTCCAATCTCGTTTGGCGGCTCTTCCGACATTGCCTATCAGATCGCGGTGAAGCATGCGGACCTGTATGCGCTGTGGGGCGAGCCGTTAAGCGGCGTGGCTGAGCAAATTGCCAAGCTGAAGGCGGCAGCATTAATAGCGGGTGTTGAAGCGCCACGGGTCAGTTTGTCGGTGCGGCTGATTTTGGGGGCAACAGAGGAATTAGCCTGGCAACGCGCCGAGCATATCCTGGAGCAGATCAAGGCCAATCCACAGTTTGCGGCGGGCAGTCCGTGGCAGAAGCGGATCAAGGGCACCGGCTCCGAACGTCTGTTAGCCGCGGCGGCGCTGGGTGATCGTCATGATCGCGCGCTGTGGATGCCGACGGCGACAGCAGTGGGCGCTTATGGCGATACCACCGCGCTGGTGGGTACGCCGGAAACGGTGGCGCAGGCGCTGTTGGATTATGTGGACCTGGGCGTTACCACGTTCTTGAATCGCGGTTATGACCCGCTGTACGACACCGTGGATTATGGGCGGTGGATTATCCCCGCAGTGCGTGAAGAGGCGTTGCGGCGCAAGGCGAAAATTGCTTAACGACGGCGGATGCCATCGCCGTCAAGGCGGCTCCTACAAGGGCTTTGTGTACCTGTAGGGGCCTGATTGCCGGCGATCACTGTGCAGCGGAGCCATTCACCCCAACGATGGCGAATGCTCCAGCAACGTGCGCGTATATGCCGCCTGTGGTTGATCCAAAACATCATCAACAGCCCCCTGCTCCACCACCCTTCCGACCTTCAACACCAGCACCCGATCGGCAATCGCGCGCACCACGCCCAGGTCGTGGGTGACGAATAACATCGTCAAACCTTCACGCTGTAGCTGACGCAGCAGGTCCAGGATCGACGCCTGTACCGATACGTCCAATGCCGAGGTGATTTCATCGCAGATCAGCAACCTGGGCTCGCACAACAGCGCACGGGCGATAGCCACTCGCTGGCGTTCACCACCTGACAGGCTGTGGGGATAGAGGCCGGCGACTGATTCCGGCAGTGACACACGCTTGAGCACGGCTTCCACTCGTTCCCGTGCTGGCGCCCCTTGCACGCCGAAGAAATGCGCCAGTGGCGCGCTCAGAGTCTGGTACACGGTTTGCCGTGGGTTCAACGCGCGATATGGATTCTGGAAGATGTATTGAATCTGGTGGCGCAGGCCTGCATCGCGCTGGCGGGCGTGCAACGGTAAATGCCGGCCGGCGTAGTCCAGTGCACCTTCGACATTCTCCCCAAGGCCAGCAATAGCCCGCGCCAGGCTGGTCTTGCCCGAGCCCGACTCCCCCACAATCGCCAGGCATTCACCCGGTTGCACCTGCAACGAGACATCGAACAACACCTGCCGGTCATAGGCGACGTTCAAGCCACTGACCGACAACAGTGGCAGCTCTACCCGCCCCTTCAAGGCAGCAATTGGCTCCAGCGCCTTGAGCTGTAACGCCTGATCGTGAGGCGCCAGGCAAGCCACCCCACGACCGGCCGCGTTCATCTGCAATACCGGCTCAACCACCGCGCACCCAGCCGTAAACCGCTCACAACGCGGCCCGAAACTGCACCCCTGGGGCCTACGCCCCGGCGCCGGTGCATGCCCGGCAATCGCCTTCAATTCGCGCCGTCCCGCCACATCCGGAATCGCCGCCAGCAACCCTCGGGTATAGGGATGGGACGGTCGACTGAACAACTCATCCCGCGTCGCCGTTTCAACGATGCGCCCGGCGTACATCACCATCACCCGGTCCACCAGGTCCTTGATCACCGCCAGGTCGTGGGACACATACACCGCCGCTACGCCCTGGCTTTTGCACAGCCGACGCAGCGTGGCGAGGATATGCGCCTGGGTGCTGACGTCCAGCGCAGTGGTCGGCTCGTCCAGCACGATCAGGCGCGGGCGTAGCACAAAAGCCAGCGCCAGCATCACCCGTTGCTGTTGGCCGCCGGATAGTTGATGGGAAAAACGCCGTAGAAACCCGTGATCGTCCGGCAATCCGACGTCACGCAGGGTCTCGATGATGCGCTGCTGTTGCGCCTCGCGGTCAAGCCCAGAAGGATGCGCCGCCAGGGTTTCACGCAACAGGTGGCCGATGCGCAGTGCCGGATTGAGCGCGGTGGCCGGGTCCTGGGCGACATAACCGATCAGGCTGCCACGGGCACGGCGCAAGGCTTCGCCTTCCAGGCTCAACAATGCCTGGTCACCTACGTGCGCCTGCCCGCCGACAATCCGTGCACCGCGCCGGGCATGTGCCAGCAACGCAGTCGCCAAGGTGGTCTTGCCCGAGCCCGACTCACCCACCAAACCGAGAATTTCCCCGGCAGCCAGGCCGAACGAGATGCCCGACACCACATCCACCTGCCCCGGCAATTCCACCCGCAGGTCGCGGACCTGCAACACCCCGGCGTCGATTTCGGTCATCGCATTCATGATTGTTTGTCTCCCAGCCTTGCGCTGCTGCGGCCGATGCCTTCAGCCAAAATATTGGTGCCGTAGGCAAACACACCGATCAGCACCGCCGGAGCCAATACGGCCCAGGGTTGCACCAGCAGGCCGGCCTGGTTTTCATTGATCATCAGCCCCCAGTCAGCGGTGGGTGGCGCCACGCCGTAGCCAAGAAAACTCAGGCCCGACAACATGCCCACGCCCCAGGTCAGCATGTTGCCGAAATGCACCAGCAGCGGTGTGAGGATGTTCGGCAGGATCTCCTTGAACAGAATTCGGCGTCGCGAATAGCCCATCATTTGCGCCGCTTCAACGAACTCCTGACCTGCAACTGCTACCGCACTCGCCCGCGCTAAACGTATAACGCCCGGTATAAAGGCGATGGAGACTGTCAGCACGATCAACCACGGTGCGCGCCCCAACATGGACACAATCAGCAGCACCAGAATCAGGTCGGGAAACGCCAGGGACACATCCGCCGACCAGGTAATAAACTGATCCAGGCGCCGACGCGACAACCCCGCCAGCAACCCCAATGTAGTGCCCGCCGCCAGTGCAATACTGGCGGCTGCGACCGACATCCACAGCACCGACAAACCACCACTGAGCAACCGCGACAGCACGTCATGCCCCAGGAAGTCATACCCCAGCCACGCATCACCTGCAGGCGCGCCGTAGACAGGACCGACCATGTCCGTCGACCCGTGAGGTGCCAACCAAGGCCCGAACAGCGCCACGCCCACCACCAGCAGAGTGATCAATGCCCCCTTACGTGTTTGTGGTTCGGCCAACCATCGACGGGCACTCATGCATCACCTCGGGAGCGGCGCCACCACGGGGTTATTCCCCTCCGGTTGCGTTGAATCAGGGTCACCCGCCGTGCGGTGCGCAGCTTGGGTGTAAGCAGCACGGTCAATAGGTCGGCCAGTAGGTTGATCAGCACCACCGCGAGGGTGATCACCAGCACAATCGCCTGGATCATCGGCAGGTCGCGCATCTGGATCGCGGCGTTCAGCGCGGTGCCGATACCGGGATAGCTGAAGATAACTTCCGCCAGCACGGCGCCTCCGATCAACGTACGCAAGGTCAGCGCCACACCCTGGATCGCCGGTACCAGCGCATTGGGCAACGTGTGGCACCAGACAATCCGCCGCTGCGCAATGCCGCGTAGCCTGGCGGCAATCACGTAATCGGACTCCTGCGCCTCGATCACAGCGGCCCTTACCATGCGCGTGAGGTACGGCAATGCAGTGAGGCTCAAGGCGATTATCGGCAATACCAGGGACTTGAGTTGGCGCAGCAGCGACAGGTCGGGGTCCAGGATCGATACCGCAGGTAAGAAATCCATGTGCGGCATGGAAAACAGCAATACCAGGCCAATCGCCAACAGAAACCCCGGCGTGGCTTTTAGAAAGATCAGCAACGACAGGCTCCAACGATCCAGCCAGCTGTCGCGCCGCAATGCCAGGGCCACGCCAAGGGCCAGTGCGCCAGGTACTACCACGGTAATCACCCCGACCAGCAACGCCAGTGTGTAGCCAAAACGCCCCCACAGGATATGGCTGACCGGCGCGTTGGAGTCCAGGGAAATCCCGAGGTCCCCGCACAAGACGCTGCCGAGCCAGCGCAGGTATTGCCACAGGATTGGCTGGTCGAGCCCCAACTGGTGTTGCAGGGTAAGGATGCTTTCCAGCGGCGCGTCCGGGCCGAGGATCACCCGCGCGGGGTCGGATGGCAGGGCCTGGGTGGCGATGAACACCACCAGGCTGATAACCCAGGCCGTCAGCAGGCCGTAACCCAGGCGCCCGATAAACCATGACAACCAAGCAGGCGTGCGTGGAGGATTGGCAGGCTCAAGCATGCTTCAACCACAGTTCGTCAAAACGCCAGGAAGCGAAGGTGGTCTGCTCTGGCGCCAAACCGCCGACCTTGACCGAGGCGGCGTCCAGCACATCGTTGAAGCCCCAAATCAGCAATCCGCCGCGCTCGTGTTGAATCTGCTGGGCCTCGTGTACCAGGCCTTTACGCAACTCCAGCTCTGGCTGCGCAAGGGCCTCACGGTAGAGGTCATCAAAACGCGGGTCATGGAAGTTGCTGCGGTTGTAGATCGCCAACGGCGCGTCGTTGTGCAGTGCCGAGGCCAGGAAACCCCGGGCCGGCGTAGAACCCGGCGACACTTGCCACTGCTCACGCTGCGGGCCGTTGAACACAGCGCCATCCACTTGGGTCACGCGTATCTCGACACCGGCCTTTTTCGCTTGCTGGGCAAACACCAGCGCGGCGTTCACACCGGGCCCAGGCGTGGTGGTCAGTTCCACGCGCAAATCCGTCTGCCCGGCCTGACGCAGCAGCGAGCGGGCCTGCTCCAGATCATACGGCCGCTGGGCAATCGCATGGTTGTAGGTGGGATCGTGAGGTGAATACAGGTCATTGGCAATGCGACCGAAACCGTTAAGGCCCCGGTCCACCAGCTCTTGCCGATCCGCCAGCAAGCGAAACGCCTGGCGCACCCGCACATCATCGAAGGGCGGCTTGGCCAGGTTGAGATTGAAACCGGTAAACGAAGTGCTTGGCGACACGCACAACGACAAGCGTGAGTCGGCCTTGAGCAACGCACTGTGCTCGGCCTGCACACCGCTGGCCACATCGATCTGTCCGGCGCGCAACGCAGCAACACGGGAGACCTGGTCCTTGAACTCGATGATTTCCAGCTCATCGGCATAAGGCTGGCCGGGTTTGTAGTAATTCTCAAACCGCGTGTACAACGAGCGCTGGCCGGGTACGAAACGCTTGAGCCTATAAGGGCCGGCACCTACCGGATTGGTGATGGGGTCATAGTCGGTGGGGACGATGCCGCCAAAGCTGATCAGGGTTTCATCCAGAGGGAAGAAGCTCTGGCCTTGCTTGAAGCGGATTTCGATGGTGCGCTCATCCAGCTTGCGTAAGGCATTGCGATCAATGGCACCGACCAGGCCGGCAAACGGCGATGCCAGCTTGGGATCGGTAAGGCGCAACAACGAAAACAGCATGTCGTCAGCGCCGATGGTCTTGCCATGGTGAAACTCCAGGTCCGGCTTGATGCGGATGGTCCAGGCACTCGCATCGGCATTCGGTTCGGCGAACTCGGCCAGGGCCAGGCGTGTGCTGACATCGGTGTTCCATTCCCAGAACTTGCTGTACAGCGCCCAGCCACGAATGATCCCGCCGCCCACCGGTTTATGGGCATCCAGGTTGCCAGACTGATCGCCATCGATAATGCCAATGCGCAGGCGCCCACCGCTGACGGGCTTACCGCTCAGTACGGCGGCACCCTGAGTCGTCGTGCCGCTGTCGCAGCCGCCCAACAGCAAACCACCGCCGATGGCCAAGCTGTTGCCGAGAAACACCCGGCGAGAAAATCCATCACTCATGGTTCAAGCCTCTTGGCGCTGCGGCGACTTTTGGCTGACACCCAGACGCGGCGCTTCAAAGCCGTGGTCCAGGTCCAGCAGCGGGAACAGCAGGTCGGCCACGCGGTGCGCTTCATCGATCAGCGGGAAGCCAGACAGAATGAACGAGGAAGTGCCCTGGGCTTCGTATTCGCGGATGCGCTCGGCGACCTGTTCCGCGCTGCCCACCAAGTAGGTACCAGCGGCCGGCCCGAGGATATTGAAGCCGAACAGGCTCGGGCCAAGCCATACGTTAGGATAGATCTCCAGCTCACGCGCGGTCGGCAAACGCCCGGCGCGAATGGTCTCGACGTTACGCTGGGTCTGTGGGTCGTCGCTGTGGAAATCTTCCAGGCTCACACCGGCCGGCAACTGGCGCTCGATGGCGTTGCGCGCAGTTTGCAGCGAGGTGCGTTGCAGGAGTCTTTCGGCGTGGGCCCAGGCTTCTTCCTCGGTCTCGCGCACGATGATTTGCAGGCGTGTGCCGAAGGTCAGTTCGCGACCGATCTTCGCCGCTTCAGCGGCGACTTTGCGAAACTTGTCGCCGAGTTTTGGCGGAGTGTTGGCGAAGCTCAGATACACGTCGAGCAATTGCACCGAATGCTCGACGCCGGGCCCTGAGGTTCCGGCGCCCCACAACGGGATGCCCGGCTTCTGGTAAGGCGGATGCCAGCCGCCCAGTGGATGGTTGGCTGCGCCCGGCGAACGCGGCGCGAGCTTGATGTACTCACCGTCATAGCCTCGCGTGTCGCCGGCATAGAAGCCCTGGAACGCCCGCCAGTATTCCAGGCTGAAGGCGTACCGCTCGTCATGCGGGTAGTGCACCCCAAGTGTCGCCAGGCCCGCGTCATTGCCATTGACCACGTTGAACAGCAGACGGCCATTGGAGAACTGGTCGAAGGTCAGCGCCCACTTGGCCAACACCGCTGGCGATAACTCGCCCGGGTGCTGCGCCACCAGAAAACGCAGGCGCTGGGTGGCGTCGATCAACGACGCGGCCACCGCCAGGCTTTCATTGGGGCTGGAACCGAGCAGCGAACCGTAGTAGCCCAGGCGATCACTGGCCACGGCGAGCTGCTTGAGGTGCTGGAAATCAGTGTTCCAACGGCCTTCCGGCTCCCATGGGTACGGGCCATCGGGCGTGGTCAAGTACCAAAGAATTTTTACAGCCATAAAAAACATCCTTGAAATAGAGAACCCTGTGGGAGCTGGTAAGGCGTTAGCGGCGGTCGATGGCCGGGACCAGGCCCAGTGCCGTGGCTTGTTCGAACAGGCCGCTCATTTTCCATTGCTGGGTCAACACGCCCGGCCCGTAGGCCCGTGAGCCACCGAGCGCATCGGCAAGCAATTGCAGTTGTGCGCCCTCCTCCAGCAACAGGATGAATTCTGCGGTGGCGCGCAGGCCTTGCTTGCCCCACACGGTGGAGCCGCCATTGGCCTCCAGGATCGCCAGGTTGAAGGGGTTCTCGGCGATCTTGTCGAGGATAAAGTCCACTTCCTGTTGGCGACGGTCGATATACACCGGCAGCTCACGGGCCAACTGGTAGCGCTGCACCGGCACGTAATGGAATGGCAAGGTGCGGTGGGTCTGGGCCCAGGCGCCCAGGTACGGCGAGTGCACGTGGGACACGGTGGTCACATCCGGGTGTTGCTGGAACAGCTTGGTGTAGCGCCCCAGGCCGCCCTTGCCCTTGCCAAAAACCACGTTGCCGGCAAAGTCGGTAACCGTGGCTTGCAGCGGCTTGCGGTAGTTCCACGGGCCTGCGTAGTTCACCGATACCAACAGTTCCTGGCCAGGTACGCGCTCGATAAAGCCGACGGTCCCAGCGGCGGTGATGGTGTTTGTTTCACGGAACACGGTGAAGGCTTCTTCAGCTTCCAGCAGGACCTTGTCGATAAAGGTTTGCAGTTCCTGGCTGATCGGTTGTGTGTGGGCAATGGCAGTCATGGGGATTCTCCGGATTCAGGCGCGGCGCTTGGCCAACAGTTCATGGGCAGCTTGCAGGGGGCGCGGGTCGACCCAGTCGGCGATGGCAAAATCGCGCTCCAGGAAGCCGTGCAGGTAGAGGAAATCTTTCTGGATATCGAGGAATTCCAGGCGCTGGGCAGACAAATCCGGCGCCAGGGTGGTGTGGAAATCACCGCGATAAGCCTCGGCCACACCGGCACTGCCGGCACGAGTTTCTTCTTCTAGAATGGCGTTCAGGCTGTCGCGGTTGTTGGCCGCCCAATCGGCGGCGCTGAGGGTTTGCGCAAGAAAGCGCACCACCAGATCAAAGTGGTTGTCCAGCAGGCTCTGGTGAACGGTGATCGGACGCGGCGTGCCGTTGTTGATGCGGTAGCGCGGCTCAGCGATCAGGTCCAAGTCGATCCCCACCACCAGCCCCAGGCGGCGTGCGGCGTCGGCCGCCGAAGCGCCCTTGACGTAAACCGCATCCACCTCTCCACGCACCAGGTAATCCAGGCCGGACCACAAGCGCTGCAAACCTTGCTGCGGGTCAGGCGCTTGTTCCTGGTCCTGCAATGCCACTTCCACCAGCTCCACATCATCAAACCCCAGTTCGGCCAGGCTCAATGCGCCCTTATAACCATGCAGGCTCATGGCGCGAGCGATGCTGCCGGGACGGTTTTCACCCCAGGCCGGCAGGGCCAGGCGCTTGCCTTTGAGGTCTGCGGGACGGGTGATGCCGGAGTCCGGGCGGACCAGGATGGTCTGCCATTCCTCGATCCAGGTCAGCCCGATCAAGCGGCTCGGCGCACCCGCAGCACGTGCGGCCAATGCAGGGACGTTGCCGCCTTCGCGAAACAGCCCCGGCAAATCGTGATCATAGTGGTGCCGGCCCAACTGACGCGCCTCCTGCAAGGTGGACACCGGCAGGCCGTCGGGGGCGAACTCCTCGCTCAACCAGCCCAGCTTGTAGGCGATGCCGGACGCAGTCGGCACCGGGCAACGGGTAAACCAGATCTGCTCAAGCTCAGGCGTGGGCAGGACAGCGGAAAGGGTCATGGGCAGCTCCATTAAATTGGGCAAGTCAGTGAAGGGGGTATTGCAGAGGGCGTGCCAATCGCTCAAAGCCCCGGTTTACAAGGGCATCGAAACAAACATCCAAACGCGACTGCTGGCCTGCCAACAGCACTGCTGCTCTTCCAGCAGCCGTTTCACGACGCTGCTTCCCCAGCAGCAAACCGGCACACCCCCCTCCCCCGTACAGCAGGGGTTTGCTCGTTGGCGCAGAACTTGCTCAAGCCCTCCCAACACCAACCTCCCCGCAGGAGCCGGCTTGCCGGCGATGTTCGTCAACGATGACGCACAGCCATAAAGGAACGGGGCAAACCAAAGGATGAATGAATGACAACGTATGAACAGGCGCCCGCCCGCCACCTGCACAGCGAAACCGAGGCCATCGACGCCGCCAGAGAAATCGCCGTGGAGATCGCCAGCATTGCCGCCGACACCCAGCAAAATGGCCAACTGCCCTGGCGCCAGGCGCAATTGCTGTCCGAAAGCGGCATCACCGCCATCGGTGTACCTAAGGCCTTCGGCGGCCTGGGCGCATCGGTGCAGACCATCGTCGAAACCGTGCGCATCATTTCGGTGGCCGACGGCGGCGTCGGGCAACTGCTGCAAATCCACAATGTGATGCTGCGCGGGATTTTCAACGGTTACCCGGATGCAGTACGCGATCGGCTGGTCAGCGATGTCCTGGCTGGCAAGCGTTTCGGCAACGCCCTGGCCGAGGTAGGCGGCAAGAACAAGTTCGCCCTCAAGACCCGCGTCGAACGCCGCGAGGACGGCGCCCTGGTACTCAATGGCAGCAAGTTTTACTCCACGGGCTCTTACCTGGCCGAATGGATCTCCCTCACGGCCGCCTCGGATGACGGCGGTGCCGGCGTACTGCTCAACCGCAACACGCCAGGCCTGACCCTGGTGGACGACTGGGACGCCTTCGGCCAGAACAACTCGGTGAGTGGCACGGTGAACTTCGATAATATCGTGCTGGATGAGGATTTTGTTTCACGCCGCAAGGGCCCAATGAAACGTACGGGGTTGACCTTCCCGCAGATCCTTCACGCGGCCATTGATACGGGCATCGCGGCCGGCGCGTTGTCGGCGGCCGTCGACTACCTCAAGCACAACGCTCGGCCTTGGGTAGAAAGCGGCGTAGACCATGCCAATGAGGAGCCGCACATCATCAAACAGATTGGCGAATACGCCGTGGCCCTGCGCGCCGCTGAATCCCTGCTGCGCGATGCGGCACGGATATTTGACCACCATGAGCAAGACCTGGAAAACAAAGAGCTGCAAGACGAGCTGATCCTTTCGGTGGCCACTGCCCGTGCCCATTCGGACAGCGCCTCGCTGAAGATCTCCAGCGATATCTTCTCGCTGCTGGGGGCCAGTTCATCGCTGAGCAAATGGAACCTCGACCGCTTCTGGCGCAATGCCCGGGTGCACACCACCCACGACCCGATCCGCTGGCGCCTGCACCATGTGGGCAACTACTACCTCAATGGCGTGGACCCCGGCGAATACACCGCGATCCTCAACGCCAAGGAAACCCAAGGCGCTACACGCAAATAAATCACCGTAGGGTTTTGTGTGTGCCCTTACACGCCGTTTATGCCAATGAGCTTTTCATGATCGAACGACACCCTCTTCTACGCAGCCTGGCGATCTATAGGGAAATGCCCTGGCGATTCACCCTGGTGGCGGCGCTGTACGTGGCCATCAACCTAGGCCTGGTCTGGCAGCAATGGCTGATCGGCCATGCAGTCAATGACGTGAGCGCCGGGCGTGCCGTGGTACGCCTCGGCGACGGCAGCCTGGATGCCGGCCTTGGCTGGTACTGGCTGGGCCTGATGCTGGCCGTGGCCCTGGGCCGTGGCGTGCTGCAATACATCGCCAGCGTGTTGTCGCTGGTGATCAGCCAGGAACTGCTGACGCGCCTGCGCGAACGCATCCTGGCCCAGGTGCAAAGCCTGCACCTGGGCTATCACTGGCAGCACGGCATGGGTGAAATGATCACCCGCACCACCCGTGATGCCGACAAAGTGCGCGACGCGTTGATCACCTTCTGGCGGCAGTTGGTAGAGACACCACTGGTGGTGCTGGCCACGGTTGGCCTGCTGAGCTGGTACAACCCTCTGCTGGGGTTGGTGCCGCTGTTGCTGACGGTGACCGGCTTGGCGATTTTCGTGCGCCAGACCGAACAGCTGGTGAGCCTGGATCACGCGGTCGGCAGCGCCTATGACCGGGTCAACCAAGACCTGAGCGAAGGCATTGGCGGCGTGCGGGTGATCAAGTCGTTCGCCCTGGAGCAGCGGCGTATCCAGGGCTTTGCCGATCAGGTGGCGGTGTTTGCTGCGTTGGCGCGCCAAGCCCTGGCTTATTCCAGCTCACGTATTCCGCTGCCCCAGGCGGTAGTGGCGCTGGGTCACGTGTGGATCCTGGTATACGGCGCGCACCTGGTGGCGACCGGTCAACTGGGCATCGGCGAATTGGTCACTTCGCTGCTGATCGCCACCACCCTGGTGTTTCGTATCGAAGGCATTGGCCGGGTGATGCAGACCTTCGCCGATGCTCGCGCCAGTGCCGAACGCATCTGGCAACTGCTGGACGCTCCGGCCGCGATCCGCAGCGGTGCTGCCACCCTACCCGCCAGCTCGCTGGGACTGAAGCTGGAACAGGTCAGCGTGACCGCGCCCGGTGGTGGCCGCGACATTTTGCACGGCTGTTCGCTGACATTGCAGCCGGGTGAAATCGTCGCGCTGGTGGGCGCAACTGGTACCGGTAAGAGCCTGCTCGCCAGCTTACTGCCACGCCTGACCGATGTAACCGCCGGGCGCCTGTTGCTCGGTTCGGACAACGACGGCTGGCATGACATCCGTAACCTGCAACTGGGCCCGCTGCGTCAGCGAGTGCATGTGGTACCCCAGGAGAGTTTCCTGTTTGCCGGCAGCCTGGCGGCCAACCTGCGCCTGACCGCGCCTAATGCCACTGACGAAGAACTGCGCGAAGCGTTGCATCAAGCCGCTGCTGAAGATGTCCTGCAGCGCCTGCCCCTGGGCCTTGAAACCCCTCTCGGCGATAGGGGGGTGACCTTATCCGGCGGCCAGCGCCAACGCCTGTGCCTGGCCCGCGCGCTGCTCGGAAAACCCGACATCCTGTGCCTGGACGACGCCACCAGCGCCCTCGACGCCATCAGCGAGCGCCAGGTGCTGCACAACCTTGGACACCTGCGCGGCACCACGGTGCTGGTGATCTCCAGCAAGCTCTCGACCATCCTGCTGGCCGACCGCGTGCTGATGCTGGACGACGGCAGGATCACCGCCCAAGGCACCCATGCTGAACTGCAATCAACCAATGCGCACTACCGCGACCTGCTGGGGGTAGACAATGGCTAACCCGCTGCCAGGCAAAGCCTTGAGCGATATCGAAATCGAAGAAATGCTGGCGAAAAAGGTCCTCGATCGTGGCATGTTCAAGCGCTTGCTGCCGTTGCTGCGACCGATCCGTCGGCAGATTGCGGCTGTTATCGGCATTGAGATCCTACTGGTGTTCACCGTGTTCCTGCGGCCCTGGTTTGTACGCGAGCTGCTGGACCGAGGGCTGATCCGGCAAGCCGATCACTGGCTGCTGGAGGAAAACCTGGTGCTATGGCTAGGCCTGGGCCTGGCGACAAGTTGGCTGGCGCGTTTCCTGCTGGCCGGCGTCTCGCAGTTTGTTGCCGGCGGCGCGGCGATCCGCGTGTTGAATGCCTTGCGCGTGCAGGTGTTTGCCCATGTGCAGAACCTAAGCGTGAGCTACTTCGACCTGACCCGTGCAGGGCGCATCATTTCCCGGGTCGACCGCGATGTCGACGCCCTCGAACCGCTGGTGATCCAGGGTCCGCCGGAGTTGCTGGGCGCCGTGCTGCGCTGCGGCCTGGCCTCGGTAATGCTCTGGCGCATCGACCCACGGTTCTTCCTCAGCCTGGTGTCGACGGTGCCATTGCTGGTGCTCGCGACATGGAGCTTCAAGCGTATTTCCCAGCGCAACTGGGCCAAGGTCGCGGAGAACCGCAGCCGCTTTACTGCGCACTTGGTGGAAAGTGTCAGCGGTGCGCGCTTGCTGCAACAGTGCGCCCAGGAGGCGCCGAACCTGCAGCGCTATCGCGTGCTGCTGGATGATTTCAACCATGCGCTGATTCGCGGCAGTTTGCGCTCGTCGTGGTTTGCACCGTTTACCGCACTGCTCAGTTCAGCAGGCATCGCGCTGTTATTGCTGGTGGGTGCGTATGGGTTGGCGGCGGGTGAAGTCAGTGTCGGCCAGGTGGCAGAAAGCCTGTTCTACGTGTTTCTGTTCCTGGGGCCATTGCAGGAGCTGTCGGACCTGTTTGAACGCTACGCCACGGGTTCGGCGTCGGCCCAGCGGATCTTCCTGTTGCTTGACACGCGCCCGCAGATCGTCGACAGCGCTACCCCCCGCGCATTGGAGCGCGCCCGTGGAGAAGTGCAGTTTGACCAAGTGGAGTTCGATTATGGTCAGGCGCCCGTAATCAAAGGCTTGAGCCTGCATATTCCAGCCGGAGAAGTGCTGGCGATCGTCGGCCCGTCCGGCCACGGCAAAAGTACCTTGGTGCAACTGCTGACACGCTTCTACGAAGTCCAAGCCGGCGCCGTGCGACTCGACGGCATCAATGTGCGCGACCTGGCGCAACACACCTTGCGTCGCCATGTGGGCGTGGTGTTGCAGGACAATGTACTGTTCAGCGGCAGCATCCTCGACAACCTGCGCCTGGCCGCGCCCCATGCCGATGATGCAACGCTGGTCGCCGCTGCCCGTGAACTGGGCGCCGATGAAGTTCTGGAACGCCTGCCCCATCAATACCACACTGAAGTAGGGCCGCTGGGGGCTCATCTGAGCCATGGCCAGCGGCAACTGGTGTGCCTGGTGCGCGCGTACCTGGCGGACCCGGCGGTGCTGGTTCTGGATGAGGCGACGTCGGCGGTCGATATTCATACCGAACGGCGTATCCAACGGGCCTTGCGACGCCTGTGTGAGGGGCGCACGGCAATCATCATCGCCCACCGCCTGGCAACAATTCGGGATGCCGACCGGATTGCCGTGGTACGCCACGGCCAAGTGGTGGAACTGGGGCCACACCAGCAATTGATCGGACAGGTCGGGCCCTACGCAGCGCTGTACCACACCTACCTGCGCAGCGCCCATCAACCTGACGCCATCGCCCTGTAGAAGCCGGCTTGCCGGCCCCCTGAAAGCATATGTTGCGCGTCCAGCATTGGTTGCTGGGAGGCTGCTGCTACAGCAGCAGCCCTCTCCTTCTGAAGTGCGGTTGCCCCCGTAGCCACTGGCCGAAGCGCCCATGGCATGCACGTTGCACAGACCTTGCGCATCAGGTCTGCGCCCCTTGCACGACTCAAATCAGGAGCACCCATGAGCACTGAATTTTTCTGGCGCCTGCCGTTGGGCACCGACGGTCCGCAACTGACCACCGACAAACACAACCGTGGCAACCCCGACTACCGGCCTGGCAATATCGCCCCGGGGCGATTACCCAACGGCGAGCCAGATGACTTCACCTACATCGACTACATCGCCCAAGTGGCCAAGGCCGCCGAACTTGCAGGTTTTGAAGGCGCCCTGCTGCCCACTGGCCCCGAGCCCTGGATCGCCGCTGCAGCGCTGGCCCGCGAAACCCGGCGCATCAAGTTCCTGATCGCCTTCCAAGCCACCTGGACCCTGCCCGCCTACGCCGCGCAGCAAGCCGCGATTCTGCAGAACCTCAGCCGTGGCCGCCTGGAGTGGAACATCATCACCGGAGGTAACCCCGCGAGCCAGCGCGCCAATGGTGATTTCCTCGAACATGACCTGCGCTACAAGCGCACCGGCGAATTCCTGGACATCATCCAGGGCCTGTGGAAGAACGAAAAATTCTCCTACGACGGTGAGATCTACCAACTGGAAAACGGTGCCCTGCCCACCGGCCTGCGTCATGAGCGCAAGCCAGGAGTTTATTTCTCCGGATTCTCCGATGCTGCGTTGGGCGTTGCCGCCAAACACGCCGACGTGTACCTGAATTGGGCCGAGCCCATCGACAAGCTCAAGCCGCATATCGAGCGCGTACGCGAGTTGGCTGACAAACAAGGGCGCACGGTACGTTTCGGCCTGCGGGTCGACCTGTTCGCCCGTGAGACCGAAGAGCTGGCCTGGAAAGACCTGCGACGCCAATTCGACAAACTCGAAGGCAAGACCAGTATGGTTGCCAAAGGTTTTACCAGCGGTTCGGATTCAGTCGGCGGCGCGCGGCAGACCGCCTATCACCAGAACGTCGACCGCTTCGACGACCTGACCATCGGCCCCAACCTCTGGGCTGGTTTCGCCAAGGCCAAGCCGGGACCCACCGTCGGCCTGGTGGGCAGCCACGAAAACATCGCCGAGCGCCTGGTGGAATACCGCGACGCTGGCTTCTCGACCTTTATCCTTGCCGGCAACCCGCACCTTGAGGAAGCCTTGCGCATTGGCCAGGAAGTATTGCCGCTGGTGCACCAACGCCCGGCGATCCAACCTTTGAAAGCCAGCGCCTAAGCGCTGGGGGAGAACCTCTGATGACACAACCCCTCGACACTCTCTGGTATACCCGTTGTCCTGTGCCAACCGGGCTGGGCATCGCCGTACAAAAGGGCTGGTTGCAAGACACCGTCGGCGCCTTGGGCACCGAGGTGCAGTCCCTGCGCGAATCGAATGACAAGGCCGTGCGCGAGTCGCACTTCGACCACACCTTGCAGAACTCGGTGCGCCATGGCGGCAATATCCCGGCGATCTGGGCCCGCGCCCAAGGCCGCGAAACCCGGGTGATCGGCTTGTCCTGGGCGGATGAAGTGCAACTGATCCTGACCCGCCCGGACAGCGGCATCAAGACCGTCAAGGACCTCAACGGCCGCACCTTCGGCTTGCCGGACTGGGCCGGCGTTCAAATCGACTTCACCCGCGCCCAGGCCCTGCGCGGCCTGGAAAACGCGCTGTCGCTGGAAGGCTTAAAAGTCGGCGATGTGAAGCTTGTCAACTTCCGCTACGGCGGTACCTTCAGTGACAGCGCCGTGCGCAATGTAGCCGGCACGCCGGTTAACACCCAGGTCAGCGCGCGCAACCTGGAACTGATCGGCCTGCTGCGCGGCGAGGTGGATGCAATTTTCCTCAAGGGCGCCAGCGCCGCCCAGCACGCCCATGATTTCGGCCTGCATATCGTGATCGATACAGGCGCCCACCCCGACCCACTGATCCGCAGCAACAACGGCACCCCACGCACGCTGGCGGTAGACCTGAACCTGCTGGAGAACCATTTTGACGTGGCCACTGGCATCCTCGACGCGGTGCTGCGCGCCGAACAGTGGGCCCATACCCACCCGGAAGACACCCGCCGTTACCTGGCGCGGGAAACCAACAGCAGCGAGTATTGGGTGACAGCCGCCTATGGCCACGACGCGCACCTGCGCCTGCGTACCGAGCTGGATGAACAGGCGATTGATGCCCTGCAGGACTTCACCAACTTTTTGCACCGTTGGCGCTTTATTCCACAGCGCTTCGATGTGCGTGAATGGATCGATGCACGGCCGTTGAACACTGTGCTCAACGACAACGCCAACCCTGCAGGAGCTGGGTTGCCAGCGATGGCCTCCTAATGATTACTGCATCATTCACGGGCGCCATCGCCAGCAAGCCGGGCTCCTGCAATGTGCGAACATTTCATGGATTTGAACGAAGAATTTTATGAGCAAACCACTCGATACTCTCTGGTATACCCACAGCCCGGTCCCCACCGGGCTTGGCATCGCGGTGCAGTCCGGGCGACTGGCCGAAGCCTTCCTACCCTTTGGCACCAATATCCAATCGTTGCGCGAATCCACCGAGCGGGAAGTGCGCGAAGCCCACTATGACCATCACCTGCAGAATTCGGTGCGTCACGGTGGCAATATCCCGGCGATCTGGGCCTACGCCAGTGGTGTCGAAACCCGCGTACTGGGCTTGTCATGGAGCGACGAGGTGCAGTTGATCCTGACCACCGCAGAGAGCGGTGTTAAGAACGTACGCGACCTGAAAAACCGCCGTTTCGGTCTGCCCAAGTGGGCCAACGTACAGATCGACTTCACGCGTGCCCAGGCCCTGCGTGGCCTGGAAAACGCGCTCAAACTCGAAGGTTTGAACGTGTCGGACGTGGAGCTGGTGGACTACCCCTATGGCGGGACCTACAGCGATCACCAGACCTCCTATGTGTATGGCCCCGAAATCGGACTGGGGGTCAGCCGCTTCAGCCGGCGCAACAATGAACTGATCGGCCTGCTGCGCGGCGATATCGACGCGATCTTTCTCAAGGGCGCCCACGCTGTGCACTTAGCCAATGAGTTCGGTTTGCATGTCGTGGTAGACACCGGCTCGCACCCGGACCCGTTGATCCGCAGCAACAACGGCACGCCGCGCACCCTCACCGTGGATATCAACCTGCTGCAAGAGCATTTCGATGCCAGCGTGAAAATCGTCGATACCGTGCTGCGCACCGAACAATGGGCCTGGGCCAACCCGGATGAAACCCGGCGCTTTCTCGCCAAAGAACTCAATACCAGCGAATACTGGGTCACGGCCGCCTATGGTGAAGATGCGCACCGTCGACTGCGGACCACGCTGGACTCGCGCTCGATCGATGCGTTGCAGGATTTCACCGACTTCCTGTTCCGCTGGAACTTCATCCCGCGCCGCTTCGATGTGCGCGACTGGATCGACTTCAGCGTGCTGGAAAAAGTCATTGGTTCCACTTCGCGCGTCGCTGTTTAGCCCTACCCTACCTGTAGGAGCCCGGCTTGCTGGCGATGGCAGCCGTGAAAACGCCATCGCCGGCAAGCCGGGCTCCTACAATTAATGTGTGATCAGTGCCAGCTGTGTTGGCCTGGCAACACTTTCCCTGCTGCTCCAGCAGCACCCTGCGCGCACTTTCTGCTGAATCCTCCGCAGGTCGTTTTCACGCCTCTTGAAAGCGTTATAAAACTCAGCTTTATATATATTTTTTATAATTAAAATCAGTAGTTTACGATCATGTATCAACACTGAAATCCTCTTGGCACGATCTCTGCTCTACCCCCCTTAAGGACATATTTTCCGGGGGAGACTGCAATGCATAAAATCAATCCGATCACCAAGGGCCTTTGGCTCGCTTTGCTCGTCGCCGGCAGCACGCACGCCGCTGAAGACGACGCCAGCAAGACCGAGCCGTCACTCAAGACCGTGACCGTCACCGCGCAACACCGCGAGCAAACCCTTCAAGAGGTTCCGGTGGCGGTATCGGCGGTCCAGGGCACCAGCATCGTCGCCGATGGCCTACGTAACATGGGCGACATCACCACCTTCATTCCCAACGCCTCGGCCAAGAACCCCGACGGCGACGGTCGCCCGCGCTGGTACATCCGCGGGCTGGGCACTGGCGACACTGGTGCGGCCACGGTTTACCCCGTAGGCATTTATGCCGATGACGTGTACCTGAATGCACCGATTGCCGGTGGCGGCCCGCTGTGGGACCTGGAGCGCATCGAGATCCTGCGCGGGCCACAGGGCACGCTCTACGGCAAGAACACCACGGCCGGCGCGGTAAATATCATCTCGAAGAAACCGACGTTCGACACCGACGGTTTCGGCACCATCGGCTTTGGCAGCAAGAACGAACGCATCCTCAGCGGCGCCCTCGGCGGTGCCCTGGTGGATGAGAAACTCGCCGCGCGGATCTCGCTGTACTCCGAAGAGCGCGACGGTTTCCAGAAGAACCTGGTGGACGATCACACCTACGGTGACGTGAACAAAAAGGCCGTGCGCCTGCAGTTCTTCGCCCAGCTCAACGACGACCTGGACGCGCTGTGGAAGATCCACAGCCGCCAGTTCAAGGGCGATGGCGCCAACGGTGCGCTGACCCTGGGCCGCTATTACAACGTGGGCTACCAGCGGCCGGCCGGGCGCGATATCGAGCTCAATGTGAAAGACGATTCCAAGCTCAATCACGACGGTACTTCGCTGACCCTCAACTGGCACCTGGGCGACTACACCCTCACGTCCATCAGCGCCTATGACTATATTCGCGGCCAGTCCAGCAGTGACGGCGACTACACGCCGTACGAGGTCAACGGGACCTCCACCGCAGACAACAAATACGCTCAGTATTCCCAGGAAATCCGCCTGGCCTCGCCCCAGCAGGAAACCCTGCGCTGGCTGGCCGGTGCGCACTATTTCCACGAAGATCTGGATAGCACCGCCGGGCGTTTTATCCAGCCCGGCCCGACCCCCAACGGCACAGGTTCGAACCAGATTGGGGGCGCCACGGATTTTCGTGACCTGAGCTACGACCATAAGACTGACAGCTACGCGCTATTCGGCAACCTGACCTACGACTTCACCGACAACTTCAGCGTGACCGGTGGCCTGCGCTGGACCCAGGAAAAGAAAGACATCGACCTCAGCCTGACCCAGTTGACCCGCGCCACCGCCAACGGCCCATTGATCCCGCTAGCCGCCGCCGGCAGCAACGGCAATCGCCAGGAGGATAAAACCTGGGAAGCCTGGACCTACGACCTGACCCCGGAATACCGCATCAACGACAACGTGCGCGTGTTTTTCCGCTACGCCCATGGCTTCCGTTCCGGCGGTTTCAACACCGGGTTGTCCACCAGCCTGTCGCAACTGACCACGGTAGACCCGGAACAACTCGACGCCTATGAGTTCGGCGTGAAGTCCGAGTGGTTCAACCATCGCCTGACCGCCAACGCGAATATCTTCTACTACGACTATTCGGACATTCAGGTGAACCTGCTGACGGTTAACAACGGAGTACTGACAACCGCCTTGACCAACGGCGCCAAGGGTAAGGTCAAAGGTGCCGAGCTGGAACTGGAAGGCCAACCCACCGACTACTTGCACCTGCGCGCAGCGATCTCGTTCCTGGACAGCGAATACACCGATTTCAAAAACACCAACCCCACCACCGGCGCAGTCACCGGCGACTATAGCGGCAACAGCTTCGTGCGCTCGCCGCGTAATGTGGTGTCCTTGGGCGGCGACTACACCATCCCACTGGAAATCGGCGGCAAGCTGGTGGCGGGGGCGGATGTGAGTTTCCGCGACAAGGAATACTTCCTCGCCGACCGCCAGAGTAGCGCCGACAAGGACCTGAGCCAGCCTCACTACACCTTGGCCAACAGTCGCCTGACCTGGTACAGCACCGACGAAAAACTCAGCGTCACCGGCTTCGTCAACAACCTCACCGACCGCCGCTACCAAGTCCATGGCCGGCCGAACGGTGGCTTGGGCCAGTACGTGATCACCTACGGCGACCCTCGCACCGTAGGCCTTAGCGTGACCAGCCGCTTCTAACCCAACCACACCTCCACTCCCTGTAGGAGCCGGCAAGCCGGGCTCCTACATTCTGAAAGGACCTTTTTATGTTCCAACGCACTCCGTTGGCCGGCGCCATTGCGCTGGTCATGGGCAGCCTTGCCGTGCCTGTATTTGCGGCAGACGATACGCAGCCAACTGCAAAAAACGATCGCCTGGACACCGTAGTGGTACTAGGCACCCGCCGCAGCGACTTGACCGCCCTGCAAAGCGCAGCACCCGTCGACGTACTGTCTGGCGAGCAATTGCAGCAAACCGGCGCCACCGATCTGTCCGGCGCCCTCACCGCCTTGTCGCCGTCGTTCAACTTCCCACAATCACCTCAAGGAGCCTTCGGCGGCTCCATCGCCCAGGGCGCTTCGCTGCGTGGCTTGGCGTCGGACCAAGTGCTGGTGCTGGTCAACGGCAAGCGCCGTCACAGCAGCGCGAATATCACCCGTCAGAGCCTGGTGAATGGGCGTGGCGCGGCGGCGGTGGACTTGAGCCTGATTCCGTTGAGTGCGATCCAGCGCGTAGAGATCCTGCGCGACGGCGCCGCAGCCCAATATGGCTCCGACGCCATCGCGGGGGTAATCAACATTGTGCTCAAGGAAAACGACGACGGCGGCAATCTGGGCTATCGCTTTGGCGGCTATGACAAAGGCGATGGCCTGCAGCGTAAGCTCAACGGCTGGAAGGGTTTCACGCTGCCCAACGACGGCTTCCTGACCTTGAGCTTCGACGCCGGCAGCCAGGACCCGGCCAGCGACACGAACCCCGACAACCGGATCTTTTACCCCGGAGATACCAGTGTTAACACGCCCCGCGAGCAGAATAACCGCTACCGCACCTGGCGTTGGGGTGCAGGCAATGTCTCGGACCAGTACAACTTCGTGGCCAACAGCGAGGTCGGCATCGGCGAGAGCCTGACCGCCTACGGCTTCGCCACCTACTCCCACAAGAACACCGACGCCGAAGGTTTCTTCGACCCGCCTACCACCTTGCGTAACAACTACGGCAGTAACGCGTTGGCGCGCTACCCGGACGGCCGCTTGCCGATCACCCGCTACGGCCTGGAGGATTATGCGGTGACCGGCGGGCTGCGCTGGGAGAACGAGCGTCTGGGCAAATTCGACCTGGCGCTCAACCATGGTAATAACACCCTTAAATCCACCGACCGCAATGCGATCAACCCCAGCTACGGCACCAATAGCCCATCGAAGATCTACACCGGAGAGCGCGAAAACGACCAGACCAACTTGACCCTGGACTGGGTGCGCGACTTTCCCACCGACCTGTTGTTCAAGCCGCTGACACTCTCCGCCGGGCTGGCCTGGCGCAAGGAAAACTATCAACTGAGCGCGGGTGAAGCGGCGGGCTGGCAGAACGGCCCGCTGTTCAACACGGCCGACCCGATCACCGGGCGCCGAATTCCAGGTTATTACTCAGGCATCACCCAGGTAGATGCTGCCTCGCTGGATCGCAAGGTACTGGGCGCCTACATTGACGTCGAGGGCCAGGTTACCGAGAAATTCCAGGCCGGCGTGGCGGTGCGTACTGAGCACTATTCGGACTTTGGCGACACCACCAACGGCAAACTGTCCCTGCGCTACGACTTCACTCCACAGATCGCCGCACGGGCCACTGCGAGCACCGGGTATCGCGCGCCTTCGTTGGTGCAGAGCGGCATGTCCTCGTTCAGTGTGCAGGTGGTAGAGCAACCACCGGGCAGCGGCAACTTCGTCGAGGTGCAACAACGTACGTTGCGCGCCAACAGCCCGGAAGCCCAGGCGCTTGGCGGCAAGGCGCTCAAGCCGGAGGAGTCGACCAACTATTCCCTGGGCCTGGTCTGGCGCCCACTGGAAAATGCCTCGGTCACGGTGGACGCGTACCGCATCAACATCGACAACCGCATCACCCTTTCCGACCAGTTGCCCGCCAGCGTGGTCACGCCGATCTTCGCCGGTACACCCTACGCCAATATCCAGAGCGCGGCGTTCTACACCAACGTCGCCGACACCCGCACCGACGGTATCGAGTTGACCGGCAATTACCAGTGGGACCTGCAGCAGTGGGGTCGCCTGAACCTGAGCGGCGGCTTTGCCAAGACCGACACCACCATCACTGGCTTGCGCGATGTGGGCAATATCAAGGGTTCGCAGATTGTCGGGCGCAACACACAGGGCCTGATCGAGGAAGGCACGCCGGACACCAAGCTGACCCTGAGCGCCAACTGGCTGTATGAAAACTGGGGCCTGACCGTGGCCCAGCGCCGCTATGGCGAATGGAAAAGCCTCAATGCCACCAATCCCAGCCTGGATCAAACCTACAGCCCGCAATGGGTGACCGATCTCGACCTGTCGTATACCTTCCACAAGGGCGTAAAAGTCTCGGTGGGTGCGATCAATCTGTTCGATACCCACCCTGACAAATCCGATGGTGCGCAGTTGTATGGGGTACCGAAATACTCCATCACCAGCCCGGAAGGCGCACAGGGGGCGTTTTATTACACCAGCGTGAGCTACGACTTCTGAGGCGGCTGCTGAATGGGTGCTGCCCCAGCAGCACCCCATCACCAATTGCCCGTTTGCCATGAGCTGATCTTACGGGCCTCATCGCCGGCAAGCCGGGCTCCTACAGATGGGTTGGGTTTTGGCACATGTTTTGCGATGGACACGTTGTACTTCGCTGAAAAAGACTTGCCATGCGCACCCATCGATTGTTCACCGCTCTCACCTGGCTGATCTCGCCCCTGGCTTTGCTCGCCGTCTGGACGTGGGTGGCCCATCTCGGGATTTTCCCGCGCAACCTGCTAGTACCACCGGCCCAGGTGCTGCACACCTTCGAAGAACTGCTGGCCAGCGGCGAATTGCTCGAACACCTGGGTAATAGCTTGTCGCGGCTCGGCCTGGGCTTTGGCATTGGTTCACTGTGTGGCTTGGCCTTCGGCGTGCTGATGGCCTTGTCCAAGAACGTCGAGGTGTACTGCGGGCCGCTGTTCCACACCCTGCGCCAGATCCCCAGCATCGCGTTGATACCGATGTTCGTGCTGCTGTTCGGCATTGATGAAACCTTCAAGATCATTATCGTCGCCAAAACCGCGTTCTTCCCGGTGGCACTCGCCGCAGGAGAAGGGGTACGCGGCATTCCGCGCAGTTACTTCGAAGTGGCCGACGTGTACCGCTTGCGCTGGCCGACCTTTGTGCGCCTGGTGGCTCTGCCCGCCGCCGCGCCGCCGATCATCACCGGCTTTCGCATCAGCTTGACCCGTGCATGGGTGGTGCTGGTGGCCACTGAGTTGCTGGCGGCCGACAGTGGGCTGGGGCAGATGATCGAGATGGCCCGGCAGATGCTGCGCATCGATGTGGTGATGGTCGGTGTAGTGGTGACCGGGGTGATTGGGTTTGCCCTCGACTATGCCTTTCGCCGTATCGAACAGCGCCTGTTTCGCTGGCAGACCCGCTAGGAGCCTCACATGCTGCCCTTACTGAAAAAATCCCGAGGACTGCTGCTGCCACTGCTGCTGGTGCTCGCCTGGGAATACGCCTCACGCCAGGACGCTGCCGGGGCCTATGCCTTCGTGCCGTTATCGGCAATCGGCTCGGCGTTGTTGGAAATGCTCGGCAACGGCGAACTACTGGTCAACCTGCTGGCAAGCCTGGCGCGCACCAGCAGTGGCTTGCTACTGGGCATTGTGTTCGGCGTGATGCTGGGGGTGCTGATGGCACTGTCCAGCGTATCCAACCGTTTGATCGGCCCGCTGTTCCACTCGATTCGTCAGGTGCCGATGCTTGGCTGGATCCCGCTGATTGCGATGTGGTTCGGCAACGGCGAGTTCTCCAAAGTGCTGATCGTCACCCTTGCCGCGTTCTACCCGATGGTACTGAACACCTACCAGGGTTTCAGCCACGTGGAGCGCCGTTACCGGGAAGTTGGCCAGGTGCTGGTGCTCACCCCTGTTCAGCAATTCACCCAGGTGCTGCTGCCGGCGACGTTGCCGAGTATCGCCACCGGCGTGCTGCACGCGCTGGCATTCGCCTGGGTCACCGCGATAGGCAGTGAATTGTTCCTGTCCTCCGGAGCGGGCCTGGGCAATCTGATGATGAACGCAGAGGCCGGCTCGCGCATGGAAGTGATCGTGCTCAGCGTGCTGTGCATCGGCTTGCTCGGCTACCTGATGACCCTGTTATTCACCCTGCTGAGCCGCCACCTGTTGCGCTGGCGCAACCTCCGTTGAAAGGCCCTGATATGAACGCAATCGCTTCCCCGCTATACCTGCAAACCGGTGCACTGCAGATTCGCGGCCTGAACAAGACATACCAGATCGAAGGCCGTTCACTGTCGGTGTTGCACGACATCCAGCTCGACGTGCATCCTGGCGAGTTTGTCAGCATTGTCGGCGCCAGCGGCTGCGGAAAATCCACTTTGCTGCGACTCATTGTCGGCCTGGAAGCCGAATACGGAGGCGATATTTTGCTGGACGGCAAGCGTATCGCCGCCACCAGCCTGGAACGCGGCATCGTGTTCCAGGACCATCGCCTGTTCCCCTGGATGACCGTCAGCCAGAACATCGCCCTGGCCCTGAAAAACCACAAGCTGCCCCAGGTGGAGAAAGACCGTCAGGTAGCTGAACACATCACGCTGGTAAACCTTGAAGGATTTGAAAATGCCTACCCCCATCAGCTCTCCGGCGGCATGGCGCAGCGCGCCGCGATCGCCAGGGCGCTGATCAACAAACCCAAGGTGTTGCTACTGGATGAACCGCTGGGCGCCCTCGATGCCTTGACCCGCGTGCACCTGCAGCGCGAGCTGCAACGCATCTGGGTACAGCAGCGTTGCACGGTGATTATGGTCACCCATGACATTGAAGAGGCGTTATACCTGGGGGATCGAGTGATCGTGATGGACGCGCATCCGGGCCGGATCAAACATGAAATCCGGGTAGACCTGCCCCATCCGAGGGACCGGACATCATCAGTGCTACAGGGGTACAAGGAGCAGTTGCTGGAAGAATTGGTAGGGCATTGAACCTATCGCTCACAGGCCGCACCTTCCGATCCCGTACGTCTGAGAATGCGAGCATAACCTTAGCTGTCGATGTTCTTATTCCTAGCGCCCGGCGATGGGTAGATTGTTACCCACGTATCTCCTGGAGGATGTGGCGAATGGCTGAGTCAGTGGTGTGGATTGCCGGAGTGGGCGCGGTCGCGGGGCTTGGCGCTGCATTGGCGCGACGCTTTGCCCGTGAGGGTTACCGCGTGGCGGTCAGCGGCCGGAGCCTGGACAAATTGCAGGCCGTGGTCGCTGATATAGAAGCCACTGGGGGCAAGGCGAATGCGCTTGTCGCCGACTCAGGCATCGAGGCCGAAGTGCTTGCGGCCATCGCCCAGGTGAATCAGCTCGGCACGCTCAAGGCGGCGATTTTCAATGTGGGCAACTCGGTGTCCGCACCGGCCCTGGAACTGAGTGCGCAACTGTTCGAGCAAACCTGGCGCGCTTCCACACTGGGCGGCTTTCTGTTCGCCCGCGAGGCCACCCGCGCGCTGCTTGCCAATGGCGGCGGCAGCCTGTTGTTTACCGGCGCCACCGCGTCATTGCGCGGCAAGCCGCCATACACCGCGTTTGCGGCAGGCAAAGCCGGGTTGCGCTCGGTGGCGCAGTCGTTTGCCCGGGAATTCGGGCCGAAAAATGTACATGTCGCCCATGTGGTCATCGACGGTTCCATCGACGGCGAACGCGTGAAAAGCCGCGCACCGGACTACCTGGACAAGCTGGGTGAAGACGGCGCGTTGAAGCTCGACGATATCGCCGACGCCTATTGGTACCTGCACACCCAACCGCGCAGCGCCTGGACCCAGGAGTTGGACCTGCGGCCGTTCAAGGAACCGTTCTGACCTGGAGGTTTTTTATGGGAACCCATCAGACTCAACTCGCCCCCACATCCGTGCTCGGCGTGCTCAATTACCTGCAGGACACCGGCCAGCGCCCGGTGAACTACACCTACCCGCCACCAGACGGCGAGGCCCTGCGCAGCGGCGTGCTGGACCCGACCCAGGTGACCATTCATAACGCCCGGTTGCTCGACGAACCGGCGAATATCAACCGCCAAGGCTTCGAAAAGGTCGATCACACCAGTGCCGTTGCGAACCTGGAGGATGACGAACAAGTGCGCCTGCACTACTACCCGGAAACCGAAGCCTTGCTCAAACAGCAGACCGGCGCGGTGAAGGTGGTGATTTTCGACCATACCATTCGCGTCGATGACCCTGGCCGTGAGGCGCGTGGCCTGCGCGAGCCGGTACGCTACGTGCACAACGACCAGACCGAACGCTCGGCGATTCGCCGTGTGAGCGACCACCTCGGCCCGGACGAAGCCGAACAGCGCCTGCTCAAGCGCTTTGCGATCATCAATGTGTGGCGCCCTATCGGCGCGACAGTCCTGAGCACGCCCCTTGCCTTGTGCGATGCGCGCAGCATGGTCGATAGCGATTTATTGCCCAGCGACCTGGTGTATCGCGACAAGGTTGGCGAAACGTTTTCGGTCAAGGCCAACCCGGCGCACCGCTGGTATTACTACCCGCAGTTGCGACCAGACGAGGCCTTGCTGTTGAAGATCCACGATTCGCGGCGGGATGTAGCCAGGCTGAGTGCACACACCGCGTTTGATGACCCCACCACGCCAAAGGACGCGCCGCCACGGCGCAGTATCGAATTGCGCGCACTGGTGTTCTTCGACGCGTAAATCAAGGCTTCACCCAGCAACGGATCGCGGCTAACCTTGGTCACCGGCCAAGCCTGCGATCCGCGCTTGCCGAACAAAATGATTTCGGAAGCCGCTGCCACCATGGATATTTCTTCAACTCCTCCCCCGCCCACCAGCAGTAAGGAAAACGCCGGTGGGCGCGTTCAGGTTATCGACCGTTCGATCGTACTGTTGCGCACCTTGTCGGGCCTCAAGCATGGCGCCAGCGCGCTGGACCTGGCGCGACTGACCGGTATCGACCGCACCACCATTCACCGCTTGCTCAAGACCCTCACCCACTGGAGCCTGATCGAGTCCCAGGCCGGCACCTACCGCATTGGCCCGGAGTGCCTGATCTATTCGGCGGCGTACCTGAACCGGCTGAACCTGCGCAAGATCGCCCTGCCCTACGCGATTGAACTGCAACGGGTGATCGGCGAACGCCAGGCGATTGTGTCGCTGTCGGTGCCGGTGGGTGACCAGGTGGTGTTGATCGAGCGCATGTGGACGCCGACCACGCCGCTCAACGTGATTGTCGACCTCGCCGACCAATTCCCCATCGACGGCAGCCCCAGCGGACGCGCGGTGCTCGCCACTTACACCGAAGCGGCAGCACAGGCGATCCTCGGCGAAGCGCGGCATGCCAAGGTACGGCCGGCGTTGGAGTTGATCCGCAGCCAGCAGGACTTTGCGTTTGGCCATGGCGAGTTCAAGCCAGGGTTGTCGTCGGTGGCGTTTCCGATTCGCGTGGAAGCCGGCCAAGCCATCGGCGCGGTCGTGGTTGCCGGGCTGGAGATGGAAGACGAAACCCACCCTGCCTCGTCCCTGGCCAGCCATGTGCGCCGCGCCTGTGAAGGTATCGCGGCGCAGTTGGGCAACCTTTAGGGCTTGAGGCCCAGTGCGGCGAGCAGGCGATTTTTCTGCACCTTGCCGTAGTGCGAGCGCGGCAGTTCGTTGATGAAGTAGACATGGCGCGGCACCTTGTAGCGCGACAAGCCGGCGCGGCAGTGGTCCATCAATTGCTGCGCCGACAGGTCTTGCGAGCCGTCCACTACCACGGCTGCGCAGACTTGCTCACCCCATTCCAGATCCGCCAAGCCAAACACGTGGGCGTCCTGCACACCGGGGTGGCTCAGCAGGTTCTGTTCGACTTCACCGGGCTGCACGGACTTGCCGCCGCTGCGGATGATGTCCTTGCAACGCCCCAGCACACGCAGCAGCCCATCGGCGCCAACGCGTCCGAGGTCACCGCTGCGCAGCCAGCCGTTGTCCAGAGTCGTACTGCTGAGTGCTTCCAGCTGCCAGTAGCCGCTCATCAATTGCGGGCCGCCGAGCAGGATTTCGCCGACGCCATTTGCGTCCGGTTGATCGATGCGGATCGCGGCGCTGAACAACGGTCGGCCGACCACGCCTTCGCCGCTGTCGCCGGCCGCCCGCACCGCCGCCATTTGCGCGGGCGAGAGGTAGCAACTCCAGGGCGCCTCGGTCATGCCATAGAGCACGCCGATGCGTTCACTGAACAGGCTGCACGAGCCTTCCAGCACTTCGCCGGTCAACGCGGCAGCGCCGACATCGAGGCTCTTGAATGCCGGCAGATCGGCCGCTGCAGTGCCGGTTTCGCGCAACAGGCGCAGTAATTGCGTCGGCACCAGGGAGCTGAACGCCACCCGGTACTCCGTGAGCTGAGCGATGAAGGCCTTGCCGTCGAGGCGCCCGCCCAACACCACTTGGCCGCCGCTGAGCAAATGGGCAAACACCGCCACCGCTGCAATCGGCCATAACGGGCGGACGTTGAGCAGTACATCTCCAACCACGGCGCCCCGCCCCATGACGATGTTCTGCAACACCGCACACAGGCTGGCATGCTGGTGCATCACGGCCTTGGGCGTGCCGGTGGTGCCGCCGGTGTAGTTGAGCGAGGCCAGCGCCTGGGGTGATTGCGCCGGGCGTGGAAGGATGTCGACGGGCTTGGAGTCGGTCACGGCTTGCAGCGGCAGGCAACGGATGCCCAAACCTTGCGCCACACCGGCGTATTGCTCGGAAAACAGCAGCAAGACAGCGCCCGCGTCCTGTAGCTGAGCAAGCAATTCTTCAAGCGCCAGGGCCGGGTCCAACGGCACGCGCACTCGCCCGGTGGCCATGCAGCCGTAGTCGGCCAGCAGGTAGTCGATACTGGCGTCGGCCAGTAACGCCACCCGCGCACCGAGCGGGATTTGCAATTGATCCAAGGCTTGGCCGACGCCGCTGAGGGCGCGGTCCAATTCGGCAAACGTCAGGGTGCGTGCACTCGCCGGTTCGTGCAGTGCGATGTGGTCCGGCCATTTAAAGGCCGCCTGGCTGAGCAGCGTGCTGATGTCCATGCTTACCACCCGCTCAACACAATGCGCCCGCTGACCTGGCGCGATTCCAGCAGTGCGTGGGCCTCGGCCACCTGGTGAAACGGCAGCACACGGTCAATCAACGGCTTGACCTGCCCGCCCTTGATCAGTGCCAGCGCCAGGCGCACCTCTTCCAATGTGGCACTGCCCGAGCCCTGCACCCGTAGGCGACGGCCAATCAACAGGCCGGGGTTGACCGGCACGCTGGCAGGCGCGACGTTACCCAATACCACCACGCGACCACCGAGGGCCATGCTACGCAGGGTGTCTTCGAGGATGCTGCCAAGGTTTTCCATGGCCACGTCCACACCGCGTTTGCCCGTGAGTTTCCACACCTCGGCGCTGTAGCTGCCGCTGCTGACGATGACGTCGTCGGCACCCAGGCGATGGAGAAAATCACGCTTATCTGCACTGCCGGTCACGGCGATGACCCGTGCGCCGAAGGCTTTGGCCAATTGAATCTGGTGCGCGCCCAGGCCGCCGCTGGCGCCGTTGATCAACACACTTTCGCCGGGCCTCAGCGCCGCCTCGCCGTGCAGGGCGCGAACGCTGGTGCCGATGGGGCATGAGGCCAAGGCGGCCTGGATGTAATCGAGCCCGTCGGGCAGTTCGATGGCGGAAATTGCCGGCACTCGCAGGTATTCGGCGTAGGCGCCTTCGGTATCCACTGATGGCAAGCCGAGGGCGCGGCACAAATCCTGGCGGCCGCGCAGGCAGTCACGGCACTGGCCACAAAAACGACGTTGATAAACCACAACCCTGGCACCGACCGCCAGGTGATGCACGCCGGCGCCGACCTCAACCACTTCCCCCGCCACTTCATGGCCCAGCACCACGCCCGTATGAGCCCCCGGCAAGTGCCCGGCACGATGCAGCAGATCGTGATGGCAAACCCCGGCAGCGGCGACTTTAACCAACACTTCACCCGCGCCTGCCTGTGGGGTCGGCACTTCCTCGACCTGCAATTGCTCCGGCCCGCCGAAGGCTTTTAGAACTATGGCTTTCATTTTATATAACCGTTTTTGACCCGATAAGATTATGTTCATATAACAAACATCTTGTTTGCATTGTGCACATCCTTTAAGTTTTCCTCACTTTGGCGCTGACCTCAAGAGGCAATCGCGTCTTTCTTTCACACCGGATAAAAAGCACCCTATGACAGTCGAGTATCAAAACATTGGCGAAGGAATCCTGGTGGTCACCCTCAACCGCCAGGAGCGCCTCAACGCGCTGGACAGCCAGGCCAAGCACGAGTTGGCCGAGGTCTGGCAACGCGCCGAAGCCGACACCGCCGTGCGCGCCATCGTGCTGCGCGGCGCCGGTGAGCGGGCGTTTTGCGCCGGTTCCGACCTCAAGGAGATCGAGGCCACCGGCGAGACCGTCAGCAGCGAAGTCCTGGCCCGTGCCCTGCCCGGCGTCGGCAACGATTTGATCAAGCCGGTGATTGCCGCGTTGCACGGCCACACGCTGGGCCTGGGCATCAGCCTGGCGATTCATTGCGATTTCCGTATTGCGCGGCACGACACGCGCTTTCACTTCCCCGAAGTGCAGCACGGCATGTTGTCCGGCTTCAGTGCGATCACCCTGCCCAGCCTGATAGGCGAAGCAGCGGCCCTGGACATCATGCTCAGCGCGCGCAAATTCGACGCCCAAGAGGCTCTGGCTATCGGCCTGGTCAACCAGGTGGTGGACGACGCCTACGCCAGCGCGCTGGAACTGGCCGCACGCCTGGCCAGCCATGCCGGCAAGGCGGTGGCGTGGACCAAGACGTTGCTGCTGGCCGAACGCAAGGCCCGTCTCCTACGACAGATGGCACTGGTCGACCAGGCCCGCCACGACGTGATGCTGGGGCGTTGACCTCAACCCATAACTAGAAACAGCCAACACATAAGCCTCCCCAGTACTGTCAGGAACTCCCACCATCAGGAATGGAAAGCGGCACCTAACCATTGGAGCCTCACCATGTCTCGCCCTTACACCCGCTTTCGTCCCAGGCTCAGCCTGCTGACTGTCGGCATCCTCGGGCTGTGCGCCCAACCGACAGCCCACGCTGAAGAGAACCCGTCACGACCGTCGGCGGCCAGTGACACCGCCCTGCAAACCGTGGTGGTCACCGGTGCCCGGGACAGCGGTCGCACCGTGGCCAAGAGCCTGGCGCCGATCGATGTGATCAGCGCCGACGACCTCGCCCGCTCCGGTAAACAGAACCTGCGCGACGCCCTGGCCGCCAGCGTACCGTCCTATACCAATGCTGCAGGGTTTACCGGCGGCACCGGGTTGTCGGTCAAGTCCGCGACTTTGCGCGGCCTGGGCGGTAACCACGTGCTGGTGCTGGTCAACGGCAAGCGCCGCCACAATACGTCGCTGATCTTTGTGCAGACCGCCGCCACCTCAAGCGGCCAGTCGCCCGCCGACCTCGACCTGATCCCCATCGCCGCGGTGGACCACGTGGAAGTGCTGCGCGACGGCGCGGCGGCGCAATACGGTTCGGACGCGATTGCCGGGGTGATCAACATCATCCTCAAGACCAACAGCTCCGGCGGCAGCGGCAGTGCCCTCTATGGGCAGTACGCCAACCGTGTGGGCGGCAAGGGTAATTTCGGTGCGCGGGGCCAGGGCCAGATCAACCAGGGCTTCGAGCTGCCCAATGACGGCTTTTTCAGCCTCAGCGCCGATATCGGCCTCCAGGAAAGCTCCAACGTGGCCGGCGCCGTGCCGGACCGCACCAGCATCTATTTCCGCCAGAACGGCCAGCCCGATCCGCGCGAAACCAGCGAAAGCCGCTACCGCCAGCAACTGGGACAGCCCCGTTCGCAAACCTATAACTTCGGCTACAACGCCGAACTGCCGCTGAACGAGGACTACACGCTGTACTCGTTCTCCACCCTCAGCCACCGCAACTCCACCAGTTGGGGCACCTACCGCACCGCCAACTCGCCGCAGAACATTGTCTCGGTGTACCCGGACGGTTTCTCGCCGCGTTTCGTGGTCGAAGAAGACGACTTCCAAAGCGTGTTCGGCGTGCGCAACGACGACCTGCTGGGCTGGGCTTGGGACCTGAGCACCAGCTACGGCTACAACAACGCCAACACCCGCAACGAACGTTCGCTGAACCCGTCCCTGGGACCAAACAGCCCTCAGGATATGGACGGCGGCAACCTGATCGCCAGCCAATGGACCAATAACCTCGACCTGACCCGTGCGTTCGATACCGGGCTGTTTGCCAAGCCGCTGAACGTGTCGACCGGCCTTGAGTTCCGCCGCGATGGATTCGAGATCCAGGCCGGCGAATACGCCTCTTATGCCGATGGCGGCTACGTGTTCCCTGCCGGCAGCCCACTCGCCGGCCAACGCCCCAACCCCGGCGCGCCTGGGCTGGTGGGCTTCACCCCGGCCGACGCGCACAACTACTCACGCACCAACACCGCAGGCTACGTCGACTTCAGCCAAAGCCTGACCGACCAATGGGACGTGAGCCTGGCCGGGCGTTTCGAGCACTACAGTGATTTCGGCGACACCGGCAGCGGCAAGTTCTCCACCCGTTATGCCTTCACTCCGCAATTCGCCGTGCGCGGCACCGTGAGCAACGGTTTCCGCGCGCCGTCCCTGCAACAGCAGTTCTATTCGTCGTCGCTGACCGCCTGGCGCACCAGCCCGCTCACCGGGCAACTGGAGCAGGCCACCACGCGCTACGTCACCGTCAACGACGCCGCCGGCCAGGCCCTGGGCGCCAAGGAGCTCAAGCCTGAACGCTCGATGAACTACAGCCTCGGCTTTGTTGCCACACCGACCGAGAACCTGGACATTACGGTCGACCTGTACCAGATCGACATCAAGGATCGCATCCTGCAGACCAGTAATCTGCAAGGCACGGCGGTCTCCAACGTGCTGGCCGCCCAGGGCCTGAACCCGAACCAGATCGTCTCGTACTTCGGCAACCTGGCCGATACCCGCACCCGTGGCATCGACCTGGTGGCCGACTACCGCTATGACCTGGGCCGCTACGGCAAGACCAAATGGACCTTGCTCAGCAATCAGAGCCTGCAAACCATCGAGAAGATCAAGGAGCCCGCAGCACTGGCCGGCACCGGCGTCAGCGTGATGGGCCGTGACCGCCAGGGCAACCTGACCTCGGCCTACCCGAAAAACACCACGTCGCTGAATGCCGCCTGGCAACTGGGGGATTTTGAGGTGAATCTCAAGGAAACCCGCTATTCCAAGGTCACCGGGCGTAATCAGATTTCGGCCAGTCGCGATGAAAAAATTCGCCCGGCATTCATCACCGACCTGAGCGTGGGTTACTGGTTGAGCGACGCGGTGAAAGTCACCGTCGGCGGCGAAAACATCTTCGACCGGCGCCCCCAGCAACTGAATGACGAGGCCAAGCGCTTCTACTTCTTCCCCACCGACAACCCCACCTACAGCTGGTACTCGCCCTATGGCCTGGAAGGCGCCTACTACTTCGCTAAAGTCGACGTGAGCTGGTGATGACGAACTTCGAACGCCCGCAGGCGACCTTCGACCAACGCCTGTATCGCAAACTGGCGTGGCGGATCATGCCGTTCCTGTTCCTGTGCTTCGTGCTCAACTGGCTGGACCGGGTCAACATCAGCTTTGCGCATTTGCAGTTCAAGACCGACCTGAACATCAGCGACGCCACGTTCGGCATCATCGTCGGGGTGTTCTCCATCGGATACCTGCTGTTCGAGATCCCGAGCAACCTGCTGCTGGAAAAAATCGGCGCGAAAAAAACCATGATGCGCATCATGGTGCTGTGGGGACTGGTGACCATCGCCACGGCGTTTGCCCAGACCCCGGCGCAGTTTTATGTGCTGCGGGTATTGCTGGGCGCCGCCGAGGCCGGGTTCTTTCCGGGGGTGATCCTGTACCTCACCTACTGGTTTCCGGCCAGCCATCGGGCGCGCATCACCTCGCGCTTCATCATGGCGATTGCGGTGTGCGGGATTATCGGCGGGCCGCTGTCGACCAGCATCATGGGGCACTTCGCCGGTGTCGGCGGATTTACCGGCTGGCAATGGCTGTTTGTGATTACCGGCATTCCGCCGGTGCTCGCCGGGTTGTTCGCCTGGTATTGGCTGGACGACAAACCGGCATCAGCCAAGTGGCTGAGCGCGGATGAAAAACGCGCCATCGAACAGGCCCTGGCCCACGAACGCCAGCAGCGCAAGCCTGGTGGGCATACGCGTTTTATTGAAGCGCTGAAAGATCGCAAGGTGTGGTTTATCACCCTGGCGTACTGCCTGACCATCATGTGCACCGGCAACGTCACCAATATCTGGGCACCGTCGATCATTCGCGATTCGGGCGTGAGCAACCTTGGGCAACTGGGCTTGCTCTCGGCTTTGCCCTATGTAGTCGGCGTGTGCGTGATGCTGTGGGCGTGCCGCCATTCGGATGTGAATCAGGAGCGGCGCTGGCACTTCGCGCTGGGCGGCCTCACGGCGGCGCTGGCAATGCTGGTGCTGCCCAACTTTCTATTCAGCCCGTATTCGGCGATTGCCGTACTCACGCTGATGACCAGCGGGTACCTGGTGGCCACCGCGATCTTCTGGACCATCCCCACGTATTACCTGTCGGACCACGCCAAGGCCGCAGGTTTAGCGCTGGTCAATTGCTGCGGGCAGATCAGCAGCCTGCTGACGCCCATCATGATCGGTGCGATCAAGACCTCCACCGGCAGCATCAGCCTGGCGCTTTATATCGTGGCGGCGCTGGTGGCCTGCGGCACCTTGATCCTGTTGCTCGGCGTCCCGCGCAGTGCTCTGCGCGACGCTTCCTGACCTCTTTGATGGACCTTTCCATGACCGATTACCTTGCCCTCGCCCACCAACTCGCCGCGCAGATCCAACCCGGTGCCGCCGACCGCGACGCCGGCAGAATCCTGCCTTATGCGCAGCTCGACCTGATCCGCGAATCCGGCCTGGGCGCCGCCCGGGTCCCCACTGAGCTGGGCGGCGGCGACGTCAGCCAACTGCAGGTGGCACAGATTTTCATCACCCTGGCCAAGGCCGATCCGAGCGTGGCCCAGGCGCTGTTTCCGCATTTCGCCACGGTCGAGCACCTGCGCCTGATCGCCAACCCCGACCAGCAGCGCGTGTACCTCGGTGCCTTTGCCGAGCGCCAGTTGTCATCGGGCGCGATTGCCGAACGCAGCGGCACCTTTCGCGGTGAAATCCACACGCGCCTGGAGCGTCGCGGCGATCAACTGGTGCTCAATGGCAGCAAGTTCTACAGCACCGGTTGCCTGTTTGCCGACCTGCTGAAGATCCAGGCCGTGGACGAGGCCGGCAACGCGGTCTACGTGATGCTGCCCGCCGATACCGCCGGGATCACCCTGCTGGATGACTGGGACGGCATGGGCCAGCGCGTCACCGCCAGCGGCAGTACCCTGCTGGACAATGTGCCGGTGCGCCCCGAGCAAGTGATCCCGTTGGCGCAGTGGTATCAACGCCGCAACTATGTCGGCGCCAGTGCGCAACTGATCCACTGTGCCCTGGATGTCGGCATCGGCCTGGCGGCCTTGGATGACGCGGTAGCGTGGGCGCGCACTGGCTCGCGACCGGTGCGCGAAAGTGGCGTGGACCAGGCGCGCCACGACCCGTACATCCTGCACACCCTCGGCGATCTGGCCGCGCGCATCCATGGCGCCGAAGCGCTGGTGGAGAAAGCCGCCGGGGCGGTCGACCTGGCCGCGCGCACGCAGTTGCAGGGGCTGGCGCAGGGTGAGGAACTGGAAGCCATTTTGGTGAAGTCCTCGATTGCCGTGGCCGAAGCCAAGATCGCCTCAACCCGCGCCGCCCTCTTCGTGTGCGAGCGCCTGTATGAAGTCGGCGGCGCAGCCACCACCCAGTCGCGCTACAACTTCGACCGCCACTGGCGTAACGCACGCACCCACACCACCCATGACGCCCTGGCGTACAAGTACAAGGCAATTGGCGATTATTTGCTGAACGCGAAAGCACCGCCGATTGCGTTTACTTATTGAGCCCTGGATATGTTGAAGCTACCGATTTCCCTGCTGCTGCTGTCCGGCTCCGTGTCGGCCGCCGAGCCTTGGGACGACCTGGACGCGCAGATCAGCCAGGCATTGCCCGGCGTGATAGAGCTGCGCCACGCGATTCACCAACAACCCGAGCTGGGCAATCGCGAGTTCCACACCGCCGAGCGCATCGCCCAACGCCTACGGGAACTGGGGCTGGAGGTGCAGACCGGCATCGCGCATACCGGTGTCATTGACATTTTGCGTGGTGGCAAACCTGGCCCGGTGGTCGCGATTCGCGCCGAACTGGACGCGCTACCGCTCACCGAGGAAACCGGTCTGCCGTTCGCGTCGACAGTGCGCAGCAAAGATGAAGGCGCTGACTTTCGCAGCCGTGGCAAGGACGTCGGGGTGATGCACGCTTGCGGTCACGATGCGCATATGGCGATGGCGCTAGGGGTTGCCGAGGTGTTGGCGGCCCATCGCGAGCAGTTGCCGGGCACCCTCAAGCTGATCTTCCAACCGGCCGAAGAAGGGCCGCCGCTCGGTGAACAAGGCGGCGCGCAATTGATGATCAAGGACGGCGCGCTGCAAAATCCCGCGCCGGCGGTGATCTTCGGCATCCACGTAACTGCGGGTACGGCGGGGACTTTCACGCTCAGCCGGCAACGCACCACGGCGGCAGCCGACACCTTTGTCGCGCGCATCATCGGCCGCCAGACCCATGCGGCCTTCCCGTGGACCGGCATCGACCCTGTGCCCGTCGCCGCCCAGGTGATCCTGGCCTGGCAGACCATTCCCAGTCGCCAATCCAACCTCAGCCTGTTTCCGGCGCCGGTGATTTCCGTGGGCCGTATCGAAGCCGGTGACCGCCACAACATCATCCCCGCCGAAGTGCGCCTGGAAGGTTCGATTCGCACCGTCAGCGATGAACAGCGTGAGGACGTGTTGCAGCGCATGACTCGCACCGCCGAGCACATCGCCGAAGCCTCGGGAGCCACCGCCAAGGTGGACTACCTGCCGGGGAGTTACCGCGCCGGCTACAACAACACTGCGTTGGTTGACCAGTTGATGCCGGTGCTGCAACAGGTGTCGACCACACCGGTGCGGATCGACAATGGCACTTACGGTGCCGATGACTTCGCCGAATACGCCCGCCAGGTTCCAGGGATTTTCATGCGTATGGGCGTGACACCGCCTGCGCTGGAGGGCAAAAACGTATGGCCTACCCATTCGCCGGGCTTCCAGGTGGATGATCCGAGCCTGGCGGTGGGGATCCGGGCACTGAGTCGGATGACGTTGAGCTACATGATTGACGCTCCTCGGTTGTCGCCCTAGGGTCCAGAACGTCGTATTCAGACCGCGCGCTGCGGTTATATCCATAGCAACAAAGGATATTGGTATATACCAGATCACTCCCTTATAAATCGCTTCCATCAAAAGACGTTGGACTGGAGTGGCAAGCGATGGTGTCGGTAAAGGTAATGCTCGAGTACTTCCATCCCTGGCCGAATTCGGCGGGTTTGTACCTGGCGCGGGAGCGCGGCTGGTATGAAGAGCTGGGCCTGGATGTGGAATTGGTGGTGCACGACCCCTACCGTGGCGACACCCTGCAGCACCTGCTGGCGGGTGCGGCGGATTTTGGCGTATTTCCCAGCAACCGCCTGCTGGTGCGCCGTGCCTTGGGCCAACCGTTGCAAGGCATCGCGGCGATCAACCATGCGGGCCTGGAGTCGATCCAGACCCTCACCGATTCGGGCATCCGTCGCCCGCGAGACCTGGTCGGCAAGCGCCTGGCCCTCAACCCGACACCACGTGGCCTGGCCATGGTGCGCCACTTGGTGAGCCGCGACGGAGGTGACTTCGACGCGGTGATCCTGGTGGACAGCGGTGTGCGCGAACTGCGCCCCGAGCAGCTCGCCGAAGGTATCGCCGACGCCAGTTTTGGCGGTTACTGGGCCTGGGAAGCGTTGATGCACAGTCCCATCGAAGCGGCGCGGCGCGTGGTGTTGCCGGTGGACGACATCGGCGCACCGGCCTATCACAGCTACCTGCTCGGCACCCACGAACGCACCCTCGCCGACAAACCTGAAGTGGTGCGTGACTTCCTCGCGGCCACCGCCCGCGGTTACCTGGCCGTGGCGCAGGATCCGGCGATTGCCCTCGCCGCCTACGAACACACCACGCCGTATTTCCCGGCCGAATTGCTAAGTGCCTCGCTGCATAAAATCGCCCCGACCTGGCTGCATGAAGGCCGCTGGGGTGAGCAACGCCAGGCGCTGCTGGCACCCTACGCCGAATGGCTGCACGAGCATGCGGTGCTCGACGATCCGCAGGTGTGGCAAGGCGCAACCAGCAACGCTTATCTGCCCGAGTTGAGCGCATGAACCCCCAACGCACCGCTCACGGCCTGGGGCTGGAGCCGGTTGCCGCCGACTGGCCGGCCCTGCACGAAACCGACATCGCACACCTGCTGCGGGAGTACCCGCAACTGGGTCCGCTGCATAGACTGCATTGGCATAGCCCACGGCCGTTTTCCGCCGCCGGATTGATCACCACCGGTAACGCGACGCTGTTCGTCAAACGACATCACCAACGGGTGCGCCAAGCCGCGTGGCTGCAAGAAGAACATCAACTGATCGCCCACCTGCATCGTCGGGGCGCCCCGGTGGCGGCGGTAGTGCCGAATCGACATGGCGCGACGGCCACGGTGCAAGGTGAGTGGACCTATGAAGTGCACCACGTTGCCGAGGGCCTGGACCTGTACCGCGATGCGCTGTCGTGGTCGCCGTTCCAGAATCTTCAGCATGCCTTCGCCGCCGGCCAGGCGTTGGCCCGTTTGCATCAGGCCGCCGAACACCACGACGCGCCCCGACGCCAGACCCATGTGCTTCTGGCCAACGCACGGCTGATCGAACAGTCTGCGCCCCTGGAAGCCATCGCCAACATCGCCAGCCCTTACCTGGCAGGCAAGGATTGGCGAGCCCAACTCAGCGAACTGTTGTTGCCGTGGCACAACGCGTTGCACCCGTTGCTACGTGAACAACCACCGTTGTGGACTCACAACGACTGGCACGCCTCCAACCTGTTATGGAATGCTGACGGTAGCGTTTCGAGCGTGCTGGATTTCGGCCTGGCCGACCGCACCTTCGCCCTCTTCGACCTGGCCACGGCCATCGAACGCAACGCCGTACCGTGGCTGGAACTGGACACTGGCGGTGCGGCTCGCGCCGATCTCGACAGCGTCGATGCCCTGCTTACCGGTTATCACCAGGTGCGCCCACTGGGCGCGAAGGATTTACATACCCTCAGCGCCTTGCTGCCGTTGGTGCATGTAGATTTCGCGCTGTCCGAAGTGACGTATTACCAGGATGTGGTGGGCTCCACGGCCAGTGCAGATGTGGCGTACTACACCTATCTGCTGGGCCATTTGCGCTGGTTTGCCGGGCTGCAAGGGCAACGTCTGCTCGGCCATATCCGACGGAAAACCGTATGAGTATTCTGGTTGATCGCCAATGGCTGCAGGCGCATCTGGACGACCCTGGAGTAGTGGTGCTGGATGCCACCGTCGTGCTGCCCTCACCCGAGTTCGATGGCGATTACCGCGTCGATAGCGGTTACGACGGCTGGTTGCAGGCACATATCCCAGGCTCGCGGCATGCCGACCTCTTGACTGAACTGGCGGACACCCAGGCCAGTTTCAGCTTTGCCCTGCCGCGCCCCGAGGCACTGGTGAACGCCCTGGCAAACCTTGGCGCAGGCGAGGAAAAAGCCGTGGTCATCTATGACAGTGCCGACGGCTTCTGGGCCGCACGGTTGTGGTGGATGCTGCGTGGAGCAGGTATCGACGCCAGGGTGCTGGATGGCGGTTTCAACGCCTGGCGTGAAGCCGGTCTGCCAGAACACAGCGGCCCTGCCAAGCCGATAACGCCTGTGCACCCCTGGTCAATCAACCCACGCCCAGAGCTGTGGATTGACCGCGACGGCGTAGAAGCAATCGTCGCTGGCAACGCACCGGGACAACTGATCTGCGCCCTCGGCGCGGCCCTTTTTGAAGGTACCGCTGCCACCCGCTACGCCCGACGCGGGCATATCCCCGGCAGCCTTAACCTGCCGGCCCGCCTGCTGTTCGACGCCCACGGCCGCTACCTGCCCAAGGATGCCCTGGCCCTGGCGATTGGCCCCACGCTGCTGCACAGCGAAGGCCCTTTGATCCTGTATTGCGGCGGCGGTATCTCCGCGGCTGCCAACGCGCTGGCCCTGACCCTGCTGGGTCGCCAGGACATCGCGATCTACGACGGCTCCTTGCAGGAATGGGCCGCCGACGCACGTTTACCAATGACTACCGGAGCAGCTCCGGCCTGACGCCACTTTCGGCGAATTCGGCTTTTTCATCACGAACTGGCAACCCGTCCGTTGCGCAGCGCTGGGCCCCTTTGCGCCCGATAAAGGCGTACGGCAATGGCCGGCAGACCTTTGGAGCGCTCTTTATATGGCTACACCTTACCTTCACACGCTGCTCGCCCTGAGCATCACCCTCGCCGCTGCGGCGGCCCATGCCCAGGATGCGACGCTGGACACCGTTACCGTCGTCGGCCAGGAAACCACCGACTATCAGGCAAAAAAAGCCGCCGTGGCCGGCTTCGATAACGCGCCGTTGCTGGACACCCCGGCGTCCGTCGCCGTGATCACCGAAGCGCGCCTGAAAGACCAGCAGGCACGCCTGCTCAGTGAGGTGTTGAAGAATGACGCCTCGGTGGGCGACAGCTATGCGCCGGTCGGCTACTACGAGAATTTCGTGATCCGTGGCTTCGCCCTCAACCCGGCCAGCAGCTACAAGATCAACGGTCGCACCATCACCGGCGAGCAGAACGTGGCGCTGGAGAACAAGCAGCAAGTGGAAGTGCTCAAGGGCCTGGCCGGTTTGCAAAGTGGCGTCTCCGAGCCCGGCGGACTGGTCAACTACGTGAGCAAGCGCCCGGAAAATGTGCGCTCGGTGACGGTGTCGACCAACGAACAGGGCGAGCGTTACCTGGCCACCGACATCGGTGGCTGGCTCGGCACCGAGCAGCAGGTGGGCGTACGCATCAACCTGGCCCACGAAGACATTCGCTCCTACGTCGACCACGCCGACGGCAAGCGCGACTTCGCCTCCTTGGCGCTGGACTGGAACATCAGCCCCAACGCCCTGCTGCAACTCAACGCCGAGTACCAGGACCGCGAGCAGCGCTCGGTGCCGGGCTATCAATTGCTCGGCGGCACCGACGTGCCGCATCACGTTTCGCCCAAGGACCTGCTGGCGTACCAGAGCTGGTCGAACCCGGTGGGCATCCGTTCCCTGAACCTCGACGGGTTGTTCGAATACCGCTTCAACGACGCCTGGAAAGCCAGCTTCAGCGCCTCCCGCAGCCGCGTGGTGATCGACGACTACAGCACCTTCGCCTGGGGTTGCTACGGTGCCGCCAGTTGCGCCAATACCGCTGTGCCCAACCACTTCAGCGCCGAGGGCGACTATGACATCTCCGACTACCGCAGCCCGGACGACACCCGCCGCAACGAAGAGGCCCAGGCTGCGCTCAATGGTCAATTCGACACCGGTTTCCTCAAGCATGACCTGACCTTCGGCACCACCGCGTTCCGTCGCCTGGTGGATCGGCGCACGTCGGTCAACGCGTATATCGGCGAGGGCAATATCTACCAGCCGTCACCGGTACTGGAACCCTACGACGGCCCGCTTGGCCACACCTACCGGCGCCTCGACAGCCGCCAGTACGGTCTGTTCGCCAGCGACCGCATCAGCTTCAACGAGCAGTGGCAAACCATCCTCGGCGGGCGCCAGGTACGCCTCGATGAAGAGACTTACAACCAGGCCGGCGCCACCACTCGGCACACCCAGCGCAGCCTGTTCCTGCCCCAGGTGGCGCTGATCTATAAACCGCGCCCCGACACCTCGCTGTACGCCAGCTACAGCAAGGGCCTGTCCCTGGGTGGCGAGGCCGCGTGGTTCAGCAGCAACGCCGACGAGGTGCTGCCGCCGACCACCTCGCGCCAGCTGGAGGTGGGGGTCAAGCGTGACTTCCAGCGCCTGAGCCTGACTGCGGCGCTGTTCCAGATCACCCAGGATTTGCAATACAACCGACCGAACGACGACGGCACCACCACCTTCGTGCAGCAAGGCAAGCAGAAAAATGTGGGCCTCGAATTGTCCGCCAACGGCCACGTGACGTCCGACCTGCAAGTGTCAGCCAGCGTTGCAGCGATCCGCGCCCGGGTCAGTGGCAGCGGCACCGACGATTACGACGGCCACCAGGCAATCAACGTGCCCAAGCTGCGCGCCAGCCTGCACGGCGACTACAGCATTCCCGGCGTCCCTGGCCTGGCCTTGCTCGGCGGGGTGCAATACAGCGCGAGCAAATACGCCAACCGCGAAGCCACGGTGAAGGTCGACGACTACGCGGTGTTCGATGTCGGCGGTCGCTACAGCACCAAGGTGGGCGATTACGCCACTGTGCTGCGCCTGACTGTCGACAACCTGTTCGACAAACGCTACTGGCGCGATGTGGGTGAATCCGCAGGCGACGGCTACCTGTTCCTGGGTGCGCCGCGCACGGCGCGGTTGTCGGCCACCGTCAATTTTTGAGGCAGGGCGTTACCCTAGCCGACCAACGCAAGCGCCAGCTCAAGCAACAGGCGTTGCACCTGGAAAATTGGTTTTTGAGAGAACCCTATGTCGCCACTCGAAATCGTCGCCGTACTCTTCAACATCGCCGGGGTCTGGCTCACCGCACAACGGGTGCGCTGGTGCTGGCCCGTCAGCGTGGTCGCGGTGTTGTTGTATGCCTGGATCTTCTTCGATGTGAAGCTGTATTCGGACATGCTCCTGCAACTGGTCTTTGCCGTGCTGCAAGGCTATGGATGGTGGCGCTGGAGCACCGGCCGCGTTAACGCCGGCAAGGTGCGGGTGGAACGCCTGCCGCTTCAGGAAGCGTGGCGGCACGTGCTCGCGGGCATGATCGGAGCCGTGGCTCTGGGTACGGTGATGCACCACTTCACCGACGCCGCCCTGCCCTGGCTTGATTCGCTGCTCACTGCCTTCAGCCTGGTCGCCAGCCTATGGGCGGCGCGCAAGTACGTGGTCAGTTGGTGGCTGTGGATCGTGCTGGACGCGGCCTATGTGGGCTTGTTCCTGTACAAGGACCTGCAACTGACCGCTGCGCTGTATGCCGGTTTTGTGCTGCTGGCCGCCTACGGTTTGCGTGCCTGGCAACGTGACCTGCAGCAGCAGGAGCATATAACCAAAGTGTCGGTTCACAGCGTTTAATATCATTAAACACAAAGCGTTTATCACGTTTAAATATAAACAAACGCCCGGCTGTTCTTAGGCAGCAGACCCGCCCCCCGCGTGTCCCCCAACCTTTTTGCCCGCAGGAAGCACCATGTCCGATCCCACCCCGCTGTTATTCGGCCTTTATGAACAAGCCAGTGTCGGCTGCGGCGGCGCGCCCAGCCTGTGGACCCACCCGGCGGATGAACGGCTGAATATCAACACCCTCAAATACTGGTCGAACCTGGCCCGCACGGCGGATGAAGCTAACCTGGACCTGATGTTCTTCGGCGATGTGCTGGGCTTTTACGACGTATTTGGCGGCTCTGAAGCGATGGCATTGAAATGGGCCGTCGAAGCCCCCGCCAACGACCCGTTGACGATCATTCCGGCGCTGGTGGCCCTCACCGAAAAACTCGCGTTTGGCGTCACCGTCACCACCAGCTACGAGCACCCGTTCACCCACGCCCGACGCTTCAGTACGCTGGATCATTTGTCCGATGGGCGCATCGGCTGGAACATCGTCACCTCGTACCTGTCCAGCGCCGCGCGCAATTTCGGCCTGGAGCAGATGATCAAGCACGATGACCGCTACGAGCGCGCCGAAGAATTCCTGGAGGTGGTCTACAAGCTCTGGGAAGGCAGCTGGGCGGATGACGCCGTGGTTGCCGACAAACGCTCGCAGACCTACGCCAATGGCGCGCGGGTGCGCCCGATCCAGCACGCGGGTGAACATTACCGCGTCGCCGGCCCGCACCTCAGCTCGCCATCGCCACAGCGCACGCCGTTGCTGATCCAGGCCGGCTGGTCGGCACGGGGCCGGGAGTTCGCGGCCAAGCACGCGGAACTGGTGTTTATCGCCAAGTCCAACCCGCTGGATATCCGCCAGGGTCTTGAAGATATCTGGCGCCAGGCCGAGGCCCGTGGACGTCAGGCGGCCGATGTGAAGTCACTGACCGTGCTGCGTATCGTCACCGCTCCCACCGCCATCGAGGCACAGAAAAAATACGACACCCTGCAAAGCAACTATCACCTGCAAGCACAGTTGGTGAGCTATGCCGGCGACACCGGTATCGACATCAACCGCTACACCGACAACGAAGCGCTGTCGACCCACACCGAAGGCATGACCTCTTACGTGATGCGACCCGATGGCAGCGGCAAACCGTTGACCGCAGGCGAGGTGCGCCAACGCTTTGCAAATGTCACCCGTGGCAGCGACCTGATACTGGTGGGCACCCCGGAGCAAATCGCAGAAAAGATCGAGGAGCACGCACGAATCTCCGGTACCAGCGGCTACATGCTCAACCCGCTGATCAGCCCAGGTTCGTTGAATGACTTCGTCGAACTGGTGATCCCGGCCCTGCAAAAACGCGGGCTGTACCGCACCAACGCGCAAAGCGGCACACTGCGTTCGCGCCTCAGCGCTGATGGCAGCGATCGCCTGCCAAGCTCGGCCCATGGTGCTTCGTTCCGCTTTGCCTGAAGCCTGCGTGGGACCAGGTGACCTGCGCTAACAGGAACGGTAGAGTCCCCCCACGTCATGCCTGCACACGGAACCCCAGGATGCCTTTCGACCCAATTTCCCCGCACTACCAGCGTATCCGCGAACAGATCGCCAACGACATCGCCGCAGGTAGGCCCCAGGCCGACGAGAAATTCCCCTCTGAACGAGACATGATCGAACGCTTCGGCTGCACTCGCGTGACCTTGCGCCAGGCTTTGCAGCAACTGGAGGCCGAGGGCCTGGTATATAGGGAAAATCGCCGGGGCTGGTTTGTCAGCCCGCAGCGCATCCGTTACGACCCGACGCGCATCAGCGGTTTTATGGATTACGTCAGTGCCCAGGGTCGCACACCGCGCACCGAGTGCCTGCACGCCGAACTGCGCCCGGCTGGCCCGTGGCTGGCCAAGCGCATGGGTTTGGCTTCGGTGGACGAACCGGTGTTTTTCCTGCAACGCCGCCGCTGGATCGATCGTCGCCCGGTGCTGCTGGAATTCAACGCGCTGCTCGCCAGTTGGTGCCCAGGCCTGCTGGAAGCCGACCTCAATACCTCGCTGACCCAACTGCTGCGCGAGCGCTTTGCACGAGTGCAATCGCGTTGCGAGCTGGAGATGCACATCGGCACAGTGAATGAAGAACAGGCCGAACTGCTACAACTGTCGCCGGGTTCTACCAGTGTGTACCTGGAGCGTTTGAATTTCGGTGAGGACAACCGGCCGGTGGAATTCGACCAGGAATTCTGGCGCCCGGATGCGTTGTCGATTGTGATGGAGACTCGGTATCCGGGAACTCACTGAGACGTCAACACAGACGCCGCTGACAAGTCCCGTGTAGGGACCAGGTCGTGTGCACGCACAAGCTCTCATCAATCCTGTGCTGCACGTTCATGCATGGGGACTCTGCGCACAATCAACATTGCGATGAACAGCACACCGACTATCCCCACCGAGATCATCAATCCGTGCTCGCTGACATAGGACACTGTGGCGCCCGTGGCAATGGGACCTAATACGCTGCCCAAGGTGTAGAACATCGCAATGGCCGTCATGGCGGTGGACACTTGCTGTTCGCCGACCCGGTCTCCCGCCTCGATCACAGCCAGGGTGTTCATGCCACCAATGGCGCCGCCCCAGAGGAATACGACAATCGTCGCCAGCCAAGGAAGCGGCTGGCTGAACGGAATGGCCAGGGTGCCCAGCAACAGTATCAAGCCGCAGACTAATTGGCCGACTTTGTACGAAGTGCGGTCGGCCATCCAGCCGACCGGCAGTTGCAGGAGGGTGCCGCCAATTCCGAACGTCGATATCAGCAGGGTGGCGGCGGTCAACAGATAACCAGCCGAGAGGCTGTAGCCTGCAAGGAACGATACGGATGAGGTTTCCGAAAAGCCTGCGATAAACGCGCCACACAGTGCCGTTGGAATGATGCTGAACAACTTGCCATGGCGTTTTTCTGCCGGGGTTTGCGGTCGCGTATCGTAGTCCCTGAGGGTTAAGGCCAGCGCGCCGGACAACACCACGATCACGGCACAGGCGTAGTAAGGCGCGGCGCTCCCGACGCCGAATACAACCAACAGCAGCGGGCCGACAGCAATACCCAGGCCCATCAAGGTCTCATGTACGCCGATCGCCCGACCGCGCTCGTCTTTCGAGGCAACCGCGACAATCCACGTATCGCAGGCGATCCAGCGCAGGATCAAGCCGATACCGAGCACGAAGTTCAGCGAAAAAATCAGTGCCAAATGGGTTGTCAGGGTCATACCGATCAGCGCAGCAATCGTCAGCGTTGCGCTGAGAATATTCGTCTTGACCAGCCCCAGATGGGCCAGCAGACGCGGAACCCATTTGTAGAGCAGCAAGATCGCCAACCACGAGGCGCTGACAATCACCCCGATCTTTGCCGGTTCGACCCCTTGCTGCTCAAGCGAAAGCGACAGCAACGGAGTGACTGTACCGATCTGCACGATCTGCGACAGGGCCGAGAGGGTGTTTATCTTGGTGAGCGCAAACCAGCGTTGCTTGTCAGTGTACTCAATACTCGGATCTTCCATTCGTGAGCGACCTTGGTTGGACAGCGGTGAAGTGTTCGAACTGCCACGAGCAACGTTCACCTTCAGGCTTGTGAAGCAAGGCATAGATGATGTTTGAGTACACGCCGGCGGCCACTTGCAGACTGGTGGCCGTGTTGAATGGGGCAATCTGCCGCGCCTCGTCGAGACTAACGAACGAAACGTCCCAATAGGCCCCCATACGAACCAGTTTGTCAGATATAAACCTTAAACCATGTGTCCGAAAGTAAAATGGCATAATATGCCAATGCTCGAAAGATTCTGTTTGCCGAAAGCTGGAGCTCATTATGGCGACGCGAAACGTTGTGCTCACCCCTCACCAGGAACAGGTTATCCAGGACCTGGTGCAGTCCGGCCGTTATCAGAATGCCAGCGAAGTGATGCGAGAAGGTTTGCGGCTATTGGAGCAACGCGTCGCCGAAGATACCGCCAAAATTGAGGCCCTGCGTCAGGCGACCTCTATCGGCATCATGGACCTTGAGCAAGGGCGCTTTACTCAGTTGAACGAAGGGGATCTGGAGCACTACCTCGAGGGCTTGAGCCTGGAGGCAACCCTCCCCGCGCGCGAGAAACACTGAGCATGCCGCAGTATCGGATTTCCAACGCGGCGCGCGCCGACATTGTCGACATCCTCAGGCTCTCTCAGACGCAATTCGGCGATCAAGCACGCCAGCGGTATCAGGCGCTAATCCTCGCGGCGCTGCAAGCGATCGCCGACACGCCTTATCGCATTGGCAGCTACGAACGCGATGAGCTGGCACCGGGCCTTCGCAGCTATCACCTCATTTATTCACGCCAGCAAGCCAAACAGCCCCATGGGGCGGTCAAAAGCCCACGCCATATCGTGTTTTATCGTGTAGCAAATAAGGAGGTGATCGAGGTCGTCCGACTCCTTCATGACGCCATGGACGTGCAGTTGCACTTGCCTGATGACTGATCAGCGATCCGAGACACAGACATGACTGGCCAGGAACAACGAAGTTGAGACGCTCCCTCTGGCCCGCCCCACTCTGCCAGCCAACTTATTTCAGGACAGGTGCTGAAAGATAGCCCGGGCAACTTCGAATAAGGATATCGACTCATCGAACCACCAAGGATTTGCCGGATTCGGATTGGTCATCCGGTATACGGGGGTGCACTGAATGCCAGCCATGGCCACCGAGGTTCGCGTCAGAAATCGCAAATCGCGATCGCTTGCACACTCAGCGCAACTGGGGGCATGACTGGGGGCATAAATCGATTTTTTCAAGCTGAAAGTACTGTCCTAGAGCCCAGTCAAAATGTTTTTTGGGGACCCCGAGAGTTTGTAAAAAAACTCTACCAGGCTCTATAAACGGATATAAAACATTATGAACCCGACAAGCACGCTGCGACGTGGTCAACCACATCGCCCCGCTCAAGGCCAAGACCGCCAACTTCGAGGCACAGTTGCTCAATGAAGAGCGCACCTTCGAGTATGTCGCCAAGCAATGGCTAGCATTTAAGTCTGCCGAACGGGTGACCAAATCCATTACAGGGTCTAGTGGTGCGCTGAGTAACCTTATCTTGCCTGCTATCGGCAATAAACTGCATCGACACCTTGAACTCGACATTTAATACCTGGCGCAGCAGCCCAAAACCCCTCCGGCCTGCGACCACATACGCTTTGGGCCAAAACTCGTCGATAGGCCCCCTGCATCACGCGGCTAGGCCGGGAAACATCTGACTAGCCAGTGCCCACGCAGCTGCTCCGGATCTGTCGACGTGCGCCCTGACTGATAAATTGAATCCCACGCAAGGGAGCAAGTTGGAAATACCAGTCAACTCGCCAGGCGTGGCCATTTTGCAGCAATGCAAACTAAGGCCAAGTACGTGCCACGATCGCGGTCATTCCACATAACGCAGCCAAAGATGGGTCCGACCGGAGATCGCCTGGGCGACTGCGAGGTGGCGTGCTTGCAGGTATTCATCGCTAGTGTTGTAGAGCGCACAAATGTCTTTGGCAACCAGATTAGCCAGGGCCAGGTCAGGCGGCTCAGCACGAATGAAGCCGATGTAAGAGGCACCTACTCCCATCAGTTCATAACCATGCGCCAGTAAAAAATGATGCGCCACCGCAAAGTTCTTTGCAGGATCAAGATCTGAAGTGAAATAGCCGTTCGGAAAAGCCGCCAGTGCCTCGCACGACTGCTGAACGGGTACCAAGAGCGCTGAAAGGGGCTGATCTAGAAGAGAGACAGGGTCGTTCTGGTAAGCGATCCACTCCTGTAGGGCCTGCTCATCAAGCGTCAAGCCATGGGCGCAAGCATCTTCGAAAGAGGTGAATGCAACCAGGTTCATGAAATTGCGAAAGCACATTGCAAATTCCGCTTTCGTTGTCGGATAGCCAATGTATTCACCATTCTCAAAGCATTCCGGCGGTAACGCCGCGATGTCCTGCTCCGATGCATCGTCCATTCCTGAATTGTTGCGCGCATGCCCCGAGGTGTAGCGGGCTTGGTGCAAGTCATCGAGCGAGAACAGAGGTTTAAAGCCTGGGTGCAACTCAGCAATCCTACGATGGGCTTCAGCCAGATCGTCAAAGCGGGTAATCCCGCTTACGCCGTACTCATCGCATGTACCTACAGACGGGTTCTCACGCATGCCATTACCGCGAAATTCGATATCCATAAACAGTGGTCTGCTCCGTCTTGTTACTGAAATAAGTGGGTAATCCCAAGTACCTCTCTGCCTGCCCAATACTCCTTTTACTATTGATGAGAGTCCGCCTCCTCAGCGGGATAAAACTCGCCAGCCTTCCCACTCTTTTTCAGCCGTTCGCGCACCATTATCTCAACCCGGGCCACTGCGGCTTGATCATCAGGATTGACCAACTGCACGCACAGGCGTCGGACATTCTGATCGTGGGTGCCCTCGCTCATCATCTCGTGAGTGAAGACCTGCTCGCCACGCCATAGGCACAGTTGGGCATGAGTTGCGCCGAGCCATATCTCGTTGATTGATCCAAGGTCGGTAGTATCCAATTGATCCACGGTGATGGTCTTATCCATGGCGCTATACCTTACCAAATGAGTAGGTATAGATAGACTGACAGGCATTGACGGTCGTTCCAAACATCGGCAGGTCAACGGCGCCAACGGTGGTTAAGCACGCGGCGGACCTAGCTCTCAATAGTTACGTATTGCGCAAGAAACGCTCAAGCACATTTTTTGTGATCATCACCGTGTAAATGTCCGCCTGCATGAGCCCATGCACCCATTCGCACGTGGCGGCGGTAAACACCTCGCCTCGACCTTTGTGGAAGTGCACCACCATGCCGGCCCCGCGGCTATGCAAATCGATGCTGGCGTCGCTGAGGTCGGGCGCCAGGATGGAAGCACGAAACCGTGCATCGCCATCGCCGAGCATGAATGAATAGGCATCCTCGGACCGACCATGCTCGGCATTGGTCGCCCAGCCCATGGCGAGAATTTGCAATCCGCAGGGCGCCCCGTCTGTGTAGAGCGGTTCCGGGAGGCCGTCGACGAAGGTGTATTCCAGGCCATCCACCTCATAGCCGAAGATGTTGGCTTCGTCCGCGAACATATCCGCGTAACCCAGGCCCGTCCCCAGGAACGCCCAGTGCTTGGGCCTGAAGACTGTGTAGCCGCGCGGGCTGCGCGGCGCCATGCCTCCAAAGCTGGCGTAAATCCCTCGCAGAGCATTCACCCCGAACGTCGTTGCCCCGGGGTGATTCACCCTCGGATCTTCCCATGCCCCCGTTAGCCGATGAGGCTCGGTAGCGGCCACAGGATCGAGCGCACCGGCGTCGTACTTGTAGGCCACCTGCCGCCGGCCTTCATCCTCCAGGCGAATCTGCCACATGAAATTGCCGGCGAAGCGCGCGACCTTGCCGCCCTCCTCGACAAAGGCGTCGACATGGTCGCGCATTTCCCGCGTCCAGTACTCGTCGTGCCCGATGAAGACGGCGCAGGCGTAGCCCTCAAGCGCGTGGGGGTCGTGATGCAAATCGTCCTGGGTCACGATATGCACCGTATAACCTTGCTGCTCGGCCCAGACTACAAAAGGTCTCTCGAAGGAAGCCCACCCCGCCAGCGCGTAGTACTTGGCGTAGCCGTTAAGGGAGGCCCATTCGATGAACTCATAGCGCGCCGGCCCTGGCGTGCGGGGCCGGCTCGCGTTGACGCAACGTGGCGCATCGGTCGGCAGCCACACCTGCCCTCGCGCCCAGGGGCGCTGTGCCGACAGCAACGGTGAGCGGCCACGTGGCGTGCCGGGATGAACGCCAAAGTAATGATTGGCTCCGCCCCAGTCGTTATAAGCAGCCCACGTCGAGGTGGCCGCAACGAGCACCAAGGCATCGGCACGCTTGCGCAGCGCCTTGACGATAAACAGATGATGCCCGAGGACGCTGTCGTCGCCGTCCCGCACTTCCACTATGTAGCCACCCTGCTCGGCATCCGCCGGAATTGACCATTGCATGAAGACAGGCCATTGGCAGCCATGCTCATAGGCACGTTCGGGTATGGGGTGGAATCGAGCGTCAAGGCTGTCGGTGGTATGCAGCGTGCGGGCGATGGCGCCATCACGATAGATCCGCAGCCGCACGTGCGGGCGGTTCGACGACAGATACAGGCAAACCGGATCACCCGGGCTATAGGCGCGGCGGTCCGAGTAGCACCAGGCGGCCGCCGGGCCCGACTCGCAAGGAACTTCGACCCAGGTCTCGCGTGCGGCCTGACGTGGGCCCGAAGTCTGGCTGACGGTCACGTTGGCGCCCGGGCGTTCGCCTCGCGCAGCGGCGTTTTTGAGGTCTGTGGAATTCACTGAGTCGTACTCCTTTGATCGGCTGATTCTGCAGCTCGACCAGCCAATGTATTTACGCTGACTCGAGCGCCAGGCGCCTTGATGTGCGCAAGGTCGATGCCCGCTGTTTCGTCGATAAGAAACCCTGCCAGGACGGTGACAACGCCCAACCCGATCACATAGCTGACGTACAGATAGCCAAGGTCGGCGCCGCTGAGATAGTTGTGTAGATAAGGGGCGGTGCCGCCAAAGATCGCCACTGAAACCGACGAGACCAAACCGACGCCCTGGGCCCGTGCCTGGGTCGGCACCTGCTCGGACAGCACAGCAGGGAAAATCGCCGCGATCAGCGACCAGGCGCCCAGCCCCAGCACCTGGGCCAGGAACAGCGTCCAGGGTTCAGTGGTCACCATTATCGAAAGGGGATAGGTCAGCACGATCACGCCCAGACCCCAGGCAATAACCATGGGCCGGCGCCCTACCCGATCGGACACCATCCCGCAGACCGGCAACCAGCACACACAGAGGAGCTGCGCGAGCAGACTGGCCACATAGGCACCCGTGGCGTCCATGCCCTGGGCAATCGCCGTCGAAGCGCCAAACGTGACCCACGCGTAGTAAGTGACATTGGCGGCCGCAGCAAGCATGACGATGTTGCGCGCCACCCGTAGCATCTCCCCCCTGGACAGCTTGCGCGGCGGCCGCGCTTGCCCTTGCTGCTCTACGAACACATGAGATTCCTGCGCACCACGGCGCAAAAACAGCGCGTAAATACCGAGCACTCCACCAATGGCGAAGCCGACCCGCCAGCCGTAGTCACCCATGGCCTGGGCACCCAGCAGCCAGGTCAGCGTCGCCGCCACGGCCGTTGCCGCCATCACCCCGAGCGTCACCCCCACGTAGACGGAACTTGACCATAGGCCACGGTGCTTGCTTGGGGCGATCTCGGCGACATAGGTGTAGGACACCCCTGTCTCGCCACCATGGGCGAGCCCCTGCATCAGCCGGAAAAACAGCAGCGCGCCCGACGCATACAGGCCAATGCTCTGGTAGTCAGGGATAAGCGCGATGCCCAGGCTGCTGATCGCAAGCAGCAGCATGGTGAGCACCATGATGGTCCGGCGCCCCAGTCGGTCGCTCAGCCGGCCAAACAACCAGCCGCCGACAGGGCGTGCGACAAAGCCAACCGCAAACACCGCAAGGGTCGCGAGCATCGCCGAGCGCGCATCGGTCTTGTCGAACAGGTTGCTTGCCAGGTACACCGAAAAGGTGGCGTACAGGGTCCAGTCGAACCATTCGAGCGCATTGCCGATACCGGCTGCGCGCAACGATTTGAGGCGTCCTTGGTGAGACGTCGTATTGTTCATGGGGTATCTCCTGGTGACGAACGGGATCGAAGCGGTTTGGCAAACCGGATCAAAGGTGCAACGCGGGCTTGGGCTGACGTACGCCCTGGGCAGAAGGGACGCGGACACGCAGCGCAATCAGCAGCGCGGCCAGCAGCATCAGTACGGCCGCCGCTACGAATACGCCTGCGCTGCCACCGACGCTGAACACTGCACCGCCAGCGGCAGCGCCCGTGGCGATGGCCGACTGCACAGAGGCCACTACCATCCCTCCGGCACTTTCCGCCTGGTCAGGTACCGCGCTGGCGACCCAGTTCGACCACGCCACCGGCACACCACCAAAGGCCAAGCCCCAGACCGCCAGCAGTAGCGCCTGCCCCGGCACCGAGGCCGGCAACAGCACCAACGCCAGGGCTGCAACGCCGACCAGCGCCGGCATCAACACCAGCGTGGCCAGCGGGTGGCGCTCCAGCAGCCTGCCGGCCAACAGCGTGCCGGCGAAGTTCGCCACGCCAAAACCCAGCAACATCAACGACAGCCCCTGCGGGCCGATGCCAGTCGTCCCTTCAAGGAATGGCCGAACATAAGTGAACATCGCAAAGTGGCCGCTGTGCACCAGCACACAACCGAACATCCCCATGGCGATGCCCGGGCGCTGCAACACCTCGAGCACAGTGCGCAGACGTGCCGGCCGGCGCGGCGCCAGGCGCGGCAGCGTGAACGACTGGAAAGCCAGGGTCACCATGCCTACCGCCGCTGCGGCAAAGAACGCGCTGCGCCAGCCGTACAGCCCGCCAAGATAGCTGCCCAGCGGTACTGCAACGACCGTCCCGACGGCAATGCCACTGAAAATGATCGACAGCGCCCGGGGCAACAACGCACTCGGCACCAAGCGCATCGCCACCGCCGCCGCCATGCTCCAGAACCCGCCAAGGGCAATGCCCAGCAAGATGCGCATCACCAACAGCACCGCGAAGCTGGAGGAAACGGCGACCAACAGATTGGAGGCGACCATCAACGTGGAAAAACCCAGCAGCACCCAGCGTCGGTCGATGCCGCGGGTCAGGCCTGGCACCAGCAAGCCAGCGAACAGCGCAACCACCGCTGTCACCGTCACCGCCTGGCCAGCCAACGCTTCGGACACCCCCAGATCGTTAGCCATCAGCGTCAACAAACTGGCCGGAAGGTACTCAGCGGTCAGTAATCCGAATACGCCCATTGCCAACGAAAATACTGCCATCCACGCGGGCGTCGCAGGCTCTACGTCCGCACCGACGCCGGAATGGCGGTCGGATACGGTGTTACATACACAGTCAGTCATTGCACGGATCTCCCAATCTTCATGGCGAGCCGAAGTCTAGGCGCGGGAAGCTGGATGATCTATGATCAAAAATCTCTCCTTTTTGACTAAAACACCTGAATAATGCCAGCAGATCAATTTGCTCTTTCCTCGGACCTCATCAACGAGCTGTTGCGCGGCATGCGCCTGCGTGGCGTCGAATACCGGCGTATCCAGGCAGGTCCAACCTTTGGTTTGAGCTTCGCGGAAAAACCTGGGCACGCCTGGTTCCACTTCATTGCCGTGGGCAACGCAGTGCTGCGAATGGAGGACGGCAGCACCTACGCTTTATCTGCCGGCAACGCCGTGTTCATTTCCCACGGCGCGGCCCACCAACTGTTTTCCGATCCGGACGCACCTGTTCAAGACATCGACCGCCTGGACGGCGCGCCCTTAGGTGACACCGTCAGCGCGGTGGATACCGGAACCGATGCCAGCCCCACGCCGAGCACTATTTTGTTCAGTGGTTGCATGGAGTTCGAACTAGGCAGTATCCATGGCCTTGGCCGGCTGATGCCGGGACTGATGCTGATTGATGCCGGCGGCCAGCGTTACCCCGGACTGGTGCCGATCCTGACCACCATGGAGCGCGAGGTCAGCGCCGCGCGTATCGGCTTCGCCGGTATCCTCGCGCGGTTGGCCGACGTGGTGGCCGCCATGGTCGTTCGCGGGTGGGTGGAGTGCGCCTGCGGGAATGCCTCTGGCCTGGTCGCCGCCTTGCGCGATCCACGCTTGGCCGGTGCCCTGCTGGCGCTCCATCAACAACCGGGCCGCGACTGGACCGTTGCGCAGCTGGCCGAGCACTGCAATACCTCGCGTTCGGCCTTCGCGGACCGCTTTCAAGTGACGATTGGCATGACCCCGCTGCGCTACGTCACCGAACTGCGAATGCGGCTGGCAAGCCAGTGGCTGACGCTCGAAAGGCTGCCGATTGAAGAGGTGGCGCAGCGCTTGGGCTATACCTCCCAGGCCGCTTTCAGCCGCGCATTCAAGCGCATTACGGGCAAGACACCGGGTTTGAGTCGCAAGGTGAGGCCGCACGCTGTTACGTGAGGCCGAGCGCAGGTAGCCGATGATCCGAGCCTTTGACTCATTTACCCCCCGTTACGTCGAGGAATGTACCGGTAACGAAGGATGCCTCCGCGCTCGCCAGCCATAGAATCGCGCGCGCCACTTCCTCCGGCTGACCGCCCCGCCCCATGGGGATCGAATCCTTGACACGATCCACCCGCCCCGGCTCACCGCCGCTGGCGTGCATGTCGGTATAGATATGTCCGGGGCGAATACAGTTAACGCGTATGCCTTCCCGGGCCACCTCCTTGGCAAACCCGATGGTGAAAGTCTCCAGCGCGCCCTTTGACGCCGCATAGTCGACGTACTCATTGGGGCTGCCGAGGCGTGCCGACGCCGAAGAGACATTGATCACCACCCCGCCTGGGCCGTTGTAGCGGTAAGACATGCGCTTAACCGCCTGCTGGGCACAGAGTATCGGCCCGATGGCATTGACCGCAAAGATGCGCTGCATCCGCTCGAAGCCAAGGTCCTCAAGGCGTGACTGAGGTGCGAGCATCCCGGCGTTATTGACCAGTACGTCGATGCGACCGAACGTGCGGTCGATGGCCGCGAACATATCGGCCACCTGTTGCGGGTCCGCACTGTCGGCCCGCATCGCCAACGCCCGGCGCCCCAATGCTTCTACATCCGCAACCACCGCCAGCGCTGCGGACTGGTTGGCAACGTAGCTGATCGCGACGTCATAACCTCTTTCGGCGGCCAGCCGGGCGGTTGCCGCCCCCACTCCACGACTTCCACCCGTGATTAGAATCAGCGGTGCCTGCGAGACATTGACCATTAAACATTGCTCCTGAGCCGTTGGCTGTATCAGCCGATGATGAGGGTGCCGCTGGCGATCACTACGCATGCCAGTATCCGGCGTGCGGTAAGCGTCTCGCCGAGGAACACATAGCCGATCAACGCCGCAAACAGCACGCTGGTTTCGCGCAATGCGGATACCGCGCCCAGTGGCGCTTCGTTCATGGCGTAAATGACCATTCCATAGGCGAGCAAAGAGACCAGCCCGCCGACCAACGCGGTCACTGTTCCAGGCCGGACGCGGAACAAGCTGCGGGTGTCGCGCAGGCCGATGTAGACCACCGGCATCAGCACGCCCCACAGCGCGCACATCCACACCGTGTAGGCAAGCGGCGCACCGGAGAGCCTGGCGCCGATGCCGTCGACCACGCTGTAGGCCGCGATAAAGCCGCCCGTTCCCAGCGCATAGGGCAGGCTGGGAACCGACAGACTGCGCCCTCTGAAGGCCAGCGAAATAATCCCGCCGGACACCAGCGCAATACCGAGCAACTCGCCAGGCGTGATGCTTTCCCCGGCAAACACGGCGGCACCCAAGGTGATCAGCACCGGCGACGATCCACGTGAAATCGGATAGATCTGCCCCAGGTCGCCGACGCGGTAGCTGCGCACCAGAAACAGGTTGTAGCCCACATGCAGCAACCCCGACAGCACCGCGTAGCCCCAGCTTTCAATCGCGGGGGGCACCATGAACGCTGCGGCGACGACACTGGCGATGGCGATGGCAATGCACATCACCGTCATGGACCACAGCCGGTCGGCGCCGCTACGCAGCAGCGCATTCCAGCTGGCATGCAGCAGCGCGGCGAAAAGCACGAGGAGGATGAGATGAGTAGGCATGCCCCACTGTAGGCAATCCGGCGCCGGGGCTAAAGCGAAGTCTCCTCAGCGCAGCATGAGCGGAAACTCATGACTCACTCATCCGGTCGCTGGACTTTCAGTGCCTCACTGACCAGCCATTGGCGAAAGCTGGCGATGTGCGGCTGGGATTCGATGCCCTTGGGGCAGACGAAGTAGTAAGCAAGCGGCGATGGAAGCGGTACGTCGAACAGCCGCACCAAACGGCCATCGCTGATTTCGTTCTCCACATGCCCGCTGCGCACCAATGCAACGCCCTGGCCGAGCAAAGCCGCCTCGACCGTCATGTTGGTATCGCCAAACCTGACGCTTTCCTGGAGCGGCAAATAGGCCAACCCGACGGCTTGAAACCACACCTCCCACTTTGGCACCAACTCGGCGCCATCCCGAGTCAGGAGCGGGAAATGCAACAAGTCTGCCGGGCTTTGCGGTGTGCCAACGCGCCGCAGCAGTTCGGGACTGGCCACGGGAAATACCTGCTCCCCAAACAGGAACTCCGAATACAGGCCTGGGTAATTGCCCTTGCCGAGCCTGATCGCAACATCAGCCTGGCCGTGCGAGAAGTGGATGATTTTATCCGTGGTGTCCAGCGAGACCAGCAGCTCGGGGTGCTGGCGAGACAGACGCGGCAAGCGTGGCAGCAGCCATTTGAGCGCAAAGGAATAGGTGGTGCTGACGCTGAGCCGAACCCGGCCCTTTTGCTCGCGCAGGTCACCCAAAGTCGCCTCCAGGCTGATGAAAAACTCCCGCACGATGGGCGCCAGCGCAGCCCCCGCTGCCGTGAGGCGTAACGCCTTGCCACGTTCAAACAGCGGCAGCCCCCAAAGCGCCTCAAGGTGCTTGAGCTGGTGGCTGACCGCGCTTTGAGTCACATGCAGTTCCTGTGCGGCTGCAGTAAACGTCGGGTGGCGGGTGGCAACTTCAAAGGCGCGCAAGGTCGCGGTAGGCGGCAGGTCTCTCATCGGGGCAGGATCCAGCGAGTTATAGGAAAAGCACATGCATGAACGTTAGCTCATGCAGCAGCTTACTTCACTGTAACCATTTGAATCCTCGTCCTTGTTCAGTCCGCGCCTACAGAAGCAGCAGCTTTGGCGAATTGACCGACGAGAGGACACCGGCGCCCTCCCCTCGAACACCCCTTGCTCAGGCAGGTCGCACTGCTTGAGCCTTGCTCGCGTTGCCTGGGCGGATTTTGAACCAGATGGCGTACATCGCCGGCAGGAACACCAACGTCATGATGGTGCCGACCAAAGTACCGCCGATCAGTGTGTAGGCCAGCGTGCCCCAAAAAACAGAATGGGTCAGCGGGATGAATGCCAGGATGGCCGCCATCGCCGTCAGCAGTACCGGGCGGGCCCTCTGTACCGTGGCTTCGATGACGGCGTGAAAGGGATCCAGGCCTTCCTGGGCGTTGTGATGGATCTGCCCGATCAGAATCAGCGTGTTGCGCATCAGGATGCCCGACAGCGCGATCAACCCAACCAGGGCGTTGATACCAAACGGCTGATGAAACATCAGCAGCGTCGGCACCACGCCAATAAGTCCCAGCGGTGCGGTGAAAAACACCATGATCATTGCCGAGATCGAACGCACCTGGACGATGATGATCAGCAGCGTCAGTGCAATCATGATCGGAACCAGCGGCACTATCGCCTGGCCTGCCTTGCCCGACTCCTCGATTGCACCCGCTTGCTCGATCCGATAGCCGGCGGGGAGCGTGTCGATAATCGGCTGCAGTTGCTTGATGATCACACCCGATACATCAGGTGGTTGAAGGCCTTCGTCAATATCGCCACGCACGGTGATCGTCGGTGTACGGTCACGGCGCCTGAGGATCGGATCCTCCATACGCACATCCACCTCTCCGACCTGGGACAGCGGGATCCGCTGGCCCGCGGCGCCCACCAATGTAAACCCTTCAATCCGCGCAGGGTCCAGACGTATATCGCCTGCGGCGCGCCCAACCACCTGCACTGAACGAATGTCTTCACGAACCGACGTGATCGGCACGCCCGTCAGCAGGAATTGCAACTGCTGGGCGACGGCGCTGGAGGTCAGTCCAACCGCCTGCAAGCGATCCTGATCCAGGCTGAAATGCAGAGTCGGCGCCAGAGGGCCCCAGTCGCTGTTGACGGTCCTCATCAACGGACTCGCTTGCATGACCGCTTGTACACGACCCGCAATCTCGCGCAGCTTCGTCGGGTCAGGCCCCATTACCCTGTAGGCGACGGGATAGGGTGAATACGGCCCAAACACAATTTGAGTCGCCCTGACACGGGCCTCGGGGGCAAGCCCGGCAGCGACCGCCTCGCGAAAACGCAGCTTGAGGGTTTCACGTGCCTCCTGGCTGGACGTCAGCACCACGATCTTGGCGAATGACGGATCCGGCAGTTCTGGCGCCATCGCCAGGAAGAAACGCGGCGCACCCTGCCCGATATAGGCCGTGACGATTTTTGCCTCTTCCTGCTTTTGCAGCCAGGCCTCGACCTTTTTCGCAGTGGCACTGGTCTGCTCGATGGAGGTTCCGTAGGGCATTTGCACCTCGACCATCACCTCGGGACGGTCTGACGTCGGGAAGAACTGCTTCTTCACCAGGCCCATGCCCAGGACGGCCACGACAAACAGCGTGATAACCGTGCCAGCCACCAGCCACTTGAGCTCGATGACCCGGGTCAGGACCCGGCGGAAGCGGTTGTAGCGCGGGGTATTGTAGATAGCCGCATGCCCACCCTCTACCTGCTTGATGTCTGGCAGCAACTTCACGCCCAGGTAAGGGGTGAAAGCCACTGCGACAACCCAGGAAGCGATCAGAGCAATGCCCACGATCCAGAACATGTTGCTGGTGTACTCGCCGGCAGTGGACTGGGCGAAACCGTTTGGCATGAAGCCAACCGCTGTTACCAGTGTGCCAGAGAGCATCGGCGCGGCCGTATGACTCCAGGCATACGCGGAGGCTTTGATGCGGTCGTAGCCCTCCTCCATTTTCACTACCATCATTTCGATCGCGATGATCGCGTCATCTACCAGCAATCCGAGCGCCAGGATCAATGAACCGAGGGTAATACGGTCAAAGTTCTTTCCGGTGGCCGCCATCACCACAAACACGATCGCCAGTGTCAATGGCACGGCAGCTGCGACCACGACGCCTACACGCCAGCCCATGCTGAGAAAGCACACAAGCATCACCACGAGCAGCGCGACAAAAAACTTGACCATGAACTCGCCAACGGCCGAGTCGATGTTGACGGCTTGATCGGTCACCTTGGTCAGCGTCATGCCCAGTGGCATGCCTTCATTGATCTTGGTCGTCTCGGCGTCCAGCGCCTTGCCCAGGTCCAGGCCGTTCCAGCCTTCGCGCATGATGACCCCCAGCAGCAGGGCCTCTTCTCCGTTACTGCGCACCAGAAAGGTTGCCGGGTCTTCATAGCCACGTTCGACAGTGGCCACGTCGGAGAGCTTGAGCGTGCGCCCCTGAACCACAATCGGCGTGTCACGAATCTTCTCCAGCTTGTCCAAGGCGCCGTCCAGGCGGAGGAAGACTTGCGGCCCATTTGTTTCAATCGAACCGGCGGGCGTGAGCACGTTCTGATTATTCAGCGCGGCAAAGATGTCCTGAGGCGCAATGCCCAGGGTGGCCAACCGATCATGGGAGAACGAAACAAATATTCGCTCGGCCTGCTCACCGATGATGTTGACCTTCTTCACGCCCGGCACATGCAACAGTTGCTGGCGCAACGACTCAGCATCACGCACCAGCAGCCGCTGCGGCTCGCCTTTGGCTTTGAGGGCGAACAGCGCAAACGTCACGTCCGAATATTCGTCGTTGACCAAGGGCCCGATTACACCCGCCGGTAGCTTGGTGGCTTCGTCGTCGAGCTTTTTGCGTGCCTGATAAAACTCTTCCTGCACCTGTGAGGGTGGCGTGCGGTCCAACAACGACACCATGGTGAAAGCGAGACCGGGCCGCGTATAGGTTTCCGAGCGGTCGTACCATTTCAATTCCTGCAGGCGTTTTTCAAGTGGCTCTGCGACCTGGTCCTGCATTTCCTGCGCGGTAGCCCCCGGCCAGGCAGTAATGACCGTCAACTGCTTGACCGTAAACGGTGGATCCTCCGCACGCCCCAGCTGGAAGAACGCCAGGGTGCCCGCAACCGCGATCAGAAAGATCAGGAATACCGTAATGGATCGCTCACGAACGGCGATCGCAGAAATATTAAAGCGGCCTTCGCTCATGGATGACTCCCGGCAACATGGGCTTCATCCTGCCGGGGCACTCTCACGTCTTCTCCATCGCGCAGCAGATGGGCGCCTAACGCGACGATCTGCTCACCGACCTTGAGATCGCCTGCCACACGTGCGGCATCGTCGCTCAATCCCAGCACCTGAACAGGACGCCAGCTCACCTTTGCCGGCGAGCCTGCGATCACCCACACACCGGTGCCATTGCCTGGGTCATAAAGGGCTGCGATGGGGACTTGCAGCACCTGCCCGTGCGCGGCGCCTTCTGCGATCCGCAGCGTGACCGTCGAGCCTATCGGGGCATTGGCCAGCGCGCCCTCAAGCACATACCGCGCCTCGAACGTGCGCGTCACTGGGTCGGCAGAATCAGAAAGCAGCCTGAGCTTCGCTGTAACAGCCCCTGCGGTACTGCCGTAAAGCGTCGCTTGCGCGGTGGATCCGGCTGCAGGACGCAACGTCTCGGGCAGATGCACGATGGCTTCGCGCTGGCCTGCGCGGGCCAGTCGAACCACGGGCTGCCCCGGGCTGACGACTTGCCCGGGCTCTGCGAGTGTTTCCACCACGACACCGTCGGAATCCGCAAATAACACCGCGTAGCCGGAAGCGTTACGGGCGACATCGGCCTGGGCTTGTGCGGCGCTGAGCTGCGCCTTTGCGCTATCCGCTGCGGCCTTGACCTGGTCGTAGGCCGATGCAGAAACAGCCCCTGCGGCGACGAGGTCGCGATATCGCGCCTCGTCATCGGCGGTCTGCCTGGCGCGGGCCCTGGCGGCGGTGACCGACTCTTGCTGTGCTCGCGCCTGCAACCCCAGGTCGATAGGGTCAAGGCGCATAAGCGGCTGACCGCGTTTAACGCTCTGGCCGGTATCGACCAGCCGCTCGAGGATCTTGCCGGAGACCCGAAAGCCAAGATCACCCTGCACGCGGGCCGCCACTACCCCCGTGAATGAACGTGACGTCTCTGAGGAACCCTCAACCGTTCCGGGCCTTACCAGAGGAGCCTGCGTACGCGGATCGTCAATGTTGGATGAGTCACCACACGCCGTCAGGACGAGAGGCAGCAAGCAGGCTGCAAGGGGGATGGGTCGGAGCCGGAGCATAGGTTCCCTTATTGAATAGAAAGAACAGGGATCGTATATTCAGACCGGTGACTATTATTGTCAATGGTCACAATCGAGATCTCAAATAACGCAGAGGGATGCGCTCCCCCGCAACGCAATCGCTCATACCCCCCTTGAAACAAGACCCGACGAATGCAGGACTGCATATTCCAAAGGAGCACATGACGGAGATGAACGATATTTTTCAGTCATGCCTGAATTTAGCCCAGAGGCCTCAATTGACAGAGAGTGACCATACAGTACTATGGTCACCAACAATGTTCGATTCAAGGAATCTCAATGCACGCCCTCCGCCCCGCTGCTTTTTTGATCAGCGCCAGCTTGATGACAGGTTGTGCGGTCGGTCCGGACTATCGCCGTCCGGACACCCCGCTCCCGGACCGTTACCTGGGCCAGCCTTCTGTCGAGCAGAGACCAGGGGCGACGCCTGCCAGCCTCGTCATCTGGTGGGAGGGCTTCGGTGATCCACTGCTCGCCGACTTCGTCGCCAAGGCGCTTGAACAGAACCTTGATCTGGCCCAGGCCCAGGCACGAGTCGCGCAGGCGCGGGCAGGACTAGGCGCCGCCAATGCCGCTTTATGGCCCTCGGGAAACATCAGCGGCCAGGCCGCCCGCGCCTACCAATCAGTCGAGACGCCACTCGGCCAGGTGCTGAACTCAACCCCTGGCTATGATCGCTATGGCAGTTCCTACGAGGCCGACCTCAATGCCAGCTGGGAAGTGGATGTCTTTGGCGGCCTGCGACGCGGACGCGAGGCGGCACTGGCCGAGTACCAAGCGTCCGAGGCTGGCGCCGCAGCCACGCGATTGGCCATCGCTGCACAGACTGCGGATATCTACATCACTGTCCGCGGACTGCAGGCTCGGCTGGACATCGCGAATCGACAAGTCAAAACCCAGCAGGGGCTGCTGGAGAAAGTCCAATTGCTCTACAGCAAGGGACTTGCCGCCAGCCATGAGGTTCGTCAGACCGAGGGGGCTTTAGCACAGGTCCAAGCCACCGTGCCGGCCCTGCAGACCGGTCTGGATGCGGCCATGAATTCACTCGATGTCATGCTCGGCACGCCACCCGGTACTCATCGCACGCAACTTGCCATGGTCGCAAGCATTCCGGCAGCACCGCAGTTAAAGGCCATGGGAACGCCAGCCGACTTACTGCGCCGCAGGCCTGACCTCATAGTGGCCGAGCGCCGCCTTGCCGCCTCAAACGCACGCATCGGGGAGGCGATTGCCGAGTACTACCCGAAGTTCTCTCTGAGCGCATTACTGGGGAGTGCAACGGCTGTATCGGCAGGCAATCTTTTTTCCGGCGGCGCCAGTCAATCGTCGGGCGTACTCGGACTGCGCTGGCGACTCTTCGACTTTGGCCGCATCAACGCCCAAATCGACCAAGCCAAGGGACAGGAAGCCGAATCCCTGGCCGCTTACCGTCAGTCTGTGCTGCGCGCCACCGAGGATGTCGAGAACGCGCTCTCCTCACTGGTGAATCGGGACGCCCAAGCGACCACCCTCGTTGGAGGCGAGACGTCTCTGACGCAAGCGCGCCAATCGTCGTTCACTGCTTATGAGAAAGGCACGGCCAGCTTGATTGACGTTCTGCACGCTGACGAGACCCTGCTTCAGGCTTCCGACGCTCGGGCGCAGGCACAAACCGAATCGGCACGCGCGGCAGTCGCCGCGTTCAAGGCGCTGGGCGGCGGCTGGCAGCCCTCGGATGGCCGACTGACGAGCCGATGACACGGGTGGTTTTCGAGATTCAAACAAGGGGTATGCAAGATGACAGTGAGAGAAAATTCATGGGTGCTCATTACTGGAGCCTCCAGCGGATTCGGCAAGGAATTTGCCCGACAGTACGCCGCAAAAGGGAAATCGCTGATTCTGGTAGCCCGCAGGCTGAACGAGCTTGAAGCACTCGCGGACGAATTGCGTAGTCGTTTCGACGTCGACGTGATGGTGCAGCAAGCAGATCTTTCATCGATAAATGTGATTATCGATCTGCATCGGCGCCTGCGTGACAGCAATACGGTGGTCGATGTCCTGATCAACAATGCGGGTTACGGCTTGCAGGGAGCATTCCTGGATGAGCCCCTGGAAAGCTCCCTGGCGATGATCGACCTGGACGTCGCCAGCCTGACCGCCATCACTCGTCTGTTTGCAGAGGATATGCGGGCCAGGCGCAGGGGGCATATCTTGATGACGGCCAGCCTGCTGTCCTACCAGGGCGTGAAGAATTTTGCGGTTTACTCTGCCGCCAAGGCTTACGTACTCAGATTCTCCGACGCCCTGCATCGTGAACTCAAACAAGACGGTGTGGTGGTCACAGCGCTTTGTCCAGGCATGTCGGATACCGGGTTTGCAGCAAGTGCCAAACAAAAGATAACACCGGTCTTGAAGAGGGTCATGATGCAACCCGAGCCTGTAGTGCGAGCGGGGATACAAGCGTTGCACGCAGGCCGCATGAGCGTCGTGCCGGGCTTTGGCAACAAGGCTATTGCGGTCTTGACCTGGGCCACACCCCGTCGACTTCATCAGGGCCTGATGTCACGCGTAATGGGTGTTTGAGCGGGCCAGGCAATACCCCCGACGACGGACACCTGAGCCAATAGGTATCCGCTCTCAAGCCCCGCAGTGAGTCAGAATCGATAGCTGACAGAAGTCCCCAAACCGCTCGCGCTATTTTTATACTTCGAGCTATAGGCGCCTCTTGAGGCGGATACGTCATTGACCTGTACGCTTTCCTCCCATAGGTAGGAATACGCCACATCGATCGTGACATTCTCTGCCGGCGTCCACCCTGCCCCGACACTGATGACTTTCCGGTCACCGGTAGGGATTCGCGGCCCACGGTTGACGTTGTTGGCGGGGGACTGGTCAACCGATAAGCCGGCGCGAAGAACCCACTGATTGTTCAGCTTATACGCCGTGCCGATAGCGTGCGCCCACGTGTCGTGCCAGTTCTGCTCCTCGGTGATGCGACTCAGTGTTCCGCTCAACGCCGCAGGCAAACCACTGTTTTCGAACACCAACTCCTTGAAGCGACTCCAGCGCGTCCACGTACTGCCCAGGTAGAGCGTCCAGTCACTGTTGAGTTGATGAGTCACGGAAAAATCGACTGATTCCGGGGTGTCCACATCCAAGGAAGCGTCATAGCTCGTACCGCTTACACCCAGCACACTGAAGATGCCGTCGGTGAGCTTGGTCTTGGCATCCAACTGGTAGCTGACCTTGGAGTGATAGGTCAGACCCAACCGAGTTCGATCTGTCGCTTGCACTAGAATACCCGCGTTAAACCCAAGCGCCGTGTCATCGCCGGTGCTTTTGAGTTTTCCGTCATTGCGGCCCGGGCTGAGTGGATTGAGCACCATCCCGGAAAGCTCACCACTGATACGGTTGATGGTCGGTCCGAAACCGATCGAGACCTTGTCGTTGAACGCATAGCTGATGGTGGGCTGAAACGTAAGGGTCGTGACCTCACTTTTGTTGGCGTAGTAGCGGCCGGCGAACCCACTGCCATAATCGGTCATTAGCCCAAACGGCACATAGAAACCCACACCGAACGCCCAGTGCTCATCGATGGGTTTGACGTAGTAACCCATGGGCACTGTGGTGGTCGGCACCATGTCACCGTCCTCCTGCCCCCCGAATGTGCTGCGCGTCTGGCTTATATGGGCCTTTGCGAAAAGCGTTGCCGCCCCGACGCTGGCCTGCTCTTTTTTCAAGCGAGACATACCGGCCGGATTACCGAAGACGGTACTCGCGTCTTCTGCAGATGAAGAACGGCCGGCAAATCCGGAGCCCATCCCACTGATGCTTTGTTCATTGAGAGCGAAACCGCTCGCGAACAATTGAGTCGACGAGAGGGCAACAGCAAGGCCAAGCGGGGTCCTGCGCAGTATTTTTTTCATTATTAGGACTCGATAGATCATCGGGATAAAGCGGTAGAGAGCGTCACGCTGAGCGCGGGCTACCGGGAGGGGCCGCAGCGCAGATTTACGAAGATCGTGCGCGCCACGGCGATTCCTCCAGGATAGGTACAGCATATTTATTCATGTGACCATTTATGTCAATCGTCACAAATTCAGCAAATGAACATGCATGGCTACGCGGCAAATGCTGCGCGGATAATCCACTCAGTTACGTAGTGAGGGTTGATACATGGCTGTGAATGTGGGGATCAGGCCCCGGATTGGAATTAATACCGCGCCCCGGAAAATGGTGTCCACCTGGATCGGTGTTCACCATCATCCAAGCGTTGATATCAGAGCAAAGTGATAGAGATGATTAACGCAGGCTCACGGCATCAAGCTACGCAGAATGAGATTGGAGGTGAGGACCGGAGCCAGCTCGACGAAGTCAAGGTTGTATTGCAAAAGCAACGGATTGACGAAAGGGCGCAGCGCAAGGTGGATCGAATCGACTGTTTCGTCCAAGGGTGTTTTGCGTTCAAATTCGCCGATCTCTCGGCCTTCACGCACAATCTGCACCACGAAGCCCCTGACCAAGGCATCATATTGCTGAGTGCAGGGCCAGTTCTCAGACGCTGCAAATGCGGCGATGTCATAGAGCTTTCGATCACTGAAGAACAAATTCACCCCGGTAGCGATCAGCGTTTTCACCAAACGTCGAAAACGTTCGGTCGGCGAGATGTCCTCTGCATTAATGGCCTGTTCTACGGCCGCGATGATTTCCGCCAGGCAATTGCCACAGATAGCCTCACCAATCGCCTGCTTGGAATCAAAAAACTTGTAGATGTACGCCTTGGAAAACCCGATCGCTTTCGCCAGGTCGGAAACCGTAGTTTTGCTATAGCCGTATTGACTGAAGTGCTGATTGGCCGCCGCGACGATCTGATTCCGGATATCATGATCGGCAGGGCCACGGATGCTGGGGGAAGCTATGGATGTCTTGTTCATACGAGCTAGCTTACGCATCCGAAAAGCGCTTGACAACGAGTGACCAAATTATACTTTTGTCACAAGCTCGCAATGATCAGGGTTGGTTTCAGGTCAATTGTCTCTGCGCGGAAGGTCAAACACCTCCCCCAATCAGTTTTTTCGACGTGTTGTGCAAACGCCGTACCCCGCCATCGAACTCTCTAGCTCACTAACGGCGGCCTCCAAGCCAAGGGGCTTCAATCTGACCGGCCAAAAACACCCCGCGCCACCGAGCGTGGGCGTCTCCCCTGTCAATCCCTGTCAGCTGTTGCCGGACGCGTTTTTCGATGCGGGTGCGCTTCCGTCGTTGCACGATCGCTACGGTATTTCCACCCAGGCTGTGTGCACGCAGATCAAGGGTTGGCCTTTGCATAGCAGGTGTTTGAGATGGGGCCGCTCAGGACGCTACAAACGAAAAGCCGCGACTGGCCGCACTGCGCTCATATTCCAGGAGACACTCATAGTCAGCCTCACTGGCGGACAGGACTTCCTTGATCGCCAGGTCACGGGACACCTCAGGAAGCTGCTCCAAGGCTTCGTTCATTGCGTTCCTGATTGAAACGGCGTCCTGACCAATCGAGGTGATGTAAGGCAGGCAGGGACTGCGCACACTTCGTGTCAAGATCCTGAGGCCTTCGATCTCGGCACTGTGATCTCTCGCAAGATAGTCGTAGGTGATGCTATCGATGGAAGCCAAATCACCCTCGCCTTCTCTAAGCCTTCGCAGGCTCTCCCTGTGGGATCCGGTGAAGGTGAGTTTCGAGAAGAAACCTCGGTCGCTGATCCCGGCCAGCGTGTGGCGAAATAAATTCATTCCAGAGTTGGAATCCGGGGCGTTGATCAGGCCATGGCGGCCCTGGAAACCCGCCAGGTCAGTCACGGCCGAATCAGCTCTGCAGAGCAGCACACTGCAATGGTCCCCTCCAGAGCCATGGGTAAGCTCATAGCTCGGGCGCCCTACCAGCTTTACCTTTCCCCGCAGCGACGTAACGAATGGATAGCCGCAGGTCTGGGATAACAACAGATCCGGGGAAAGCCAGTGCGCCGCGAGATCAACGATCTGTTTATGCCCACGGCGCTCGCCGAGAATCGCCAGGATGCGCTCAAGCCAGGCATCCTGTGCGTGTAGAACCCTGGCGGGAGCGAGGTACATGGATAGATCGCTGGTCATATGACATCCATTCAGAGGGTGCGATTGCCGCTGATCACAGCAGGAAACGGTTGGCAGGCGTCTTCAAGCCCAAGCGATCCCTCAGTGTCCCGGGCTCATATTCCTGGCGGAACACCCCTCGGGCTTGGAGCAGAGGCACCACGCCACGGGTGAAGGTTTCGAAGTCAGTGGGCAAAAACGGAAACATGAGGTTGTAGCCATCGACGGCATTCGACTCGTATAACGCTGAAAGCTTGTCGGCAATATGCTCCGCCGTTCCGATCAACAGCCAGGTGCTGGAGCTCTTGACCAACCGGCGCCCTATCTCGCGGATGGACAGGGAAGTGTCGTACTGCTTGAGCAGGGCCAGCTCGGTTCGAATGCCATCAAACTCGGACTCATCCGGCAACGCTGGCAACGGACCGTCCGGCGATAGTCCTGTCAGGTCCAGGCGGGTGTAGCTGGAGACCAGGTCAATCGCCACCGCATCGATAATCAGGCTGTCCTCCAGGTGCCGACGTCGTTCCTCCTCAGTCTCATCCCCGAGCACCACCGGCAGCACGCCGGTGATGATTTTCAGATCACTGGCGTGCCTGCCCTTCAACTCGAGTCGGCGATTCAAATCGGCCCTGTAGGCCAACCCCTCTTCGACCGAATTGATAAAGCAGAAGTGCACGTCCCCATGGGCGGCGGCCAGGTTCTTGCCGGCTTCTGAAGACCCCGCCTGGGCAAGGACCGGGTGGCCCTGGGGTGGACGCGGCACGTTAAGCGGCCCACGTACGCTGAAATGCGCGCCTTTGTGATTGATCGGGTGAATTTTCGAGGGGTCGGCAAAGGCGCCGGTGCCCTTGTCAAATTCAAGCGCCCCCTCCTCCCAGGAGTCCCAAAGCTGCTTGACGACCTGGATGAATTCCTCGGCCCGCTGATAACGATCACCGTGTTTCGTCACGCCTGACAATCCGAAATTCGAAGCCTCTTCTTCCAGCCAGGACGTCACGATATTCCAACTGGCTCGCCCTGCGCTGAGGTAGTCCAGCGAAGCAAAATAGCGCGCGAGGTTGAAGGGCTCGTTATAGGAAGTCGAAGCCGTGCCCATCAGCCCGATGTGCTCGGTAACCGCAGCCAGTGCGGACAACAGCGTAATCGGTTCCAGGCGGGCGTTGGCATAGTGCCTCAGCCCGCTGGCCACGGAATCCCAGACCGCAACGTGATCCGCAACAAAAACCGCATCAAACTTCGCCGCCTCCGCCGCCTGCACCAGTTTTACGTAGTAACCCAGGGTCAATATCTCTTGGGTCGGTGCCAGCGGGTGGCGCCAGGAAAAACGATGATCGCCCTGGGGGTTAAAAAAGAACAAATTCAAAATCATACTTTTATTCGACATAACGCCTCCGCGACCTTACCCACGTCGCATTGATTTTCACTGGGCCGTCTTGACGGTATGTTCGGCAACCCACTGCGCCGCGACTTTCGCGGGGTCCTTGTGATCGATATCAACCAGGCGATTGAGTTGCTTGAGGTCGTCATCGGTCAGTTTTGCAGAGACCTCGTTGAGCACCTGGGTGACTTCCGGGGTCAGCAACGCCTTGCGACCCAGTGGCGTGATGTTTTGCAGGGGCTGTTGGTGCTTGTCGTCCTCGAGGACAACCCAAGGCTCTTTCGCCAGGATGCCTTGCGTGGAGACCACCGTGGCCACGTCGATAGCGCCGGAGTTCAACGCCAGCCGCGACAACGGCCCGCCCATGTCCAGCGACTTGATGCTCTTGAAGTTGATGCCGTAGACCGCCTTCAACCCGGGCAGGCCTAACGCAGCCGTGGCGACTTCGGGAGGCCCGCCCAGGGTGAAATCTCGCGAGACGGGCGCCAGGTCGGACAAGGTACGCAGGTTGTACTTTTCTGCGGTCTTTTGGGTGACGGCCCAAGCGGTAATGGAGCCCGCGGACGAAGGTTCAAGCAACTGGAGGTCCGCCGGCAACTTCTGTTGCAAAGCGCTGAGGATCTCCTTTTGGGTGGTCAGGGCGGTCTTGTCGTCATAGAAACTCAACAGTGACCCCAGGTATTCGGGGACGACGTCTATATCGCCGTTTTCCAGGGCCTGGGCGATGATCTGGCGGTTGCCCAGATTGAGTCGGGTCTTGACGTCTATCCCTTGATTTTTCAAGGCTGACGCATAGATGTTGGCGAGAATCGTCTGCTCGGAAAAATTGGCCCCTCCAATGGTGATGGACTGAGCGCTGGCAAACGCGCTGCCCACCAGCAAGCCTAACCCCAGCAACAATGAAACCGCGTGCGCTGAGCGAGCCTTCGAACGTTGTTTGTTTTTCATGTGGGTTTGCACCTCTGCAGAGTTAATACACACTTTCAAATGCCTCAGGTCATGTAGCGCTTAGTTCGATTTTCCCCGCGCGCCATTTTCTAACCATGAATGTTTCTATCATTGAACAAACCCACTCACTGACAATCGCCAGTGCCGACACCATCAGTGCGCCGCCAATGATTTGCGGCGTATCATTTCGGCCCAGCCCATCAATCAGAAACCTGCCCAGCCCGCCGAAGCCTGCATACGCGGCGATGGTGGCCGTGGCGATAAGTTGCACCAGGGCTGATCGGAACCCTGCAAAGATCAACGGAAAAGCCAGCGGCAACTCGAGCTGAAAAAACATCTGCCCTCTGCGCATGCCCATCGATCTGGCAGCCTGCTTCAGGGATGTATCCACCTGATCGATGCCAACATAGGTATTGGTTAATATCGGCGGGATACTCATGGTCACCAACGCGATAATCACCGTGCTGGTTTCATAGCCAATAAGCATGATTGCAAGTATCACAATACCCAGGGACGGTAATGCTCGCCCAATATTGAACAGCCCTATCGCCACCTGCGCGCCTTTTCGGTAGTTAGCCAACAGTACGCCGAGCGGCAACGCTATTGCACAAGCGATAACCAGGCTCAAGGACACATAATAAATATGCTCTGCCAGCCGAGTCAGTATGCCGTTTTCACCCAACCAATTATCAGGTAGAGAAAACCAAAGGTAGACACTTGCGATCATGTTCATCAGCGCACCCAAGGTACCAGCCATTTATTGATTGAATAAAACAGAAAATCAAAACATAACGCCAACATCACGGTCAGGACCAGGCTGACCGCCACAGGTGTGGTGAAACTTTGAGCCAGCCCGGTAATGAACAGCTGGCCCAGTCCACCTTGACCAATCAAGGCAGTAACAGTCACCAGTCCCACCAAAGTAACCGAGGTTGTTCGTAAGCCCGCCAATAACGCAGGCAGCGCCAGTGGAAGTTCAACCCCGAGGAATCTCTGCATGCGCGTATACCCGAGCGCACGGGCTTCCTCCAATACGTCCGCAGGGTTACTCGCAAGTCCCGCCAAGGTGTTCTGCAACACAATAAGCAAGGCATACAGGCTCAAACCAATGACCGCCGTGGTTTTGGATAACCCGGTAAAAGGCATTATCAAAATAAACAGTGCCAGGGACGGAATGGTAAAAAGTAGGCCGCAGACATAAATCATCGGCCGCGCCAATCCTGGCTGCCATAACGCCAAGAGCACCATTGCACCCGCTAACAGCATCCCTATACACAGGCCCAGGGTCACCAGTTGAATATGATCGACTAACAGCTGGCCGATCTGCTGCCAGTTTTCAACGATCCAGGACCAGTCAATCATTGCGCACTTCCGAAGCGGCGTTCATTAAGTGCGCTGTGAAGGCTGGCAATCGACAGGCAACCTTCGTAACCGCCGGCCTCGTCCACGCGAACAACCACACCCATAGGCGCCGTTAGCATCTTAACCAGTGCGTGATGCAACGAGTCGTGACTCGACACTGTTGTCAGCTCCGGAACAGGCATGTCCGAGTCACTGACCCACTTCAACGGGTTGGACTTGTCATCCAGTAGAAGTTTGAATTCACAACTGACCTCATCCACCGGAAGATCAGAAACCTTCATCAGCGAAAGTCTTTTTAACAGCGGATCTTTGCCGATAAAGTTCCTCACAAACTCGCTGGCAGGATGGGCAAGGATGTTGTGAGGGGTATCGAACTGAACAAGTTTCCCTTCGCCCTCGAAGATCGCAATCCGATCACCAATCTTGATGGCCTCCTCCATATCATGGGTCACCAGGATAATGGTTTTATGCAAACGTCTCTGAAGCGCAACCAGTTCATCCTGCAGTCGCTCGCGTATCACCGGATCAAGCGCGGCAAAGGGTTCGTCCATCAATACAACCGGTGGGTCCGAGGCCAATGCCCTTGCCAGGGCGACACGACTTTGCTGCCCGCCCGAGAGCTGATTAGGGTAGCGGTCCAGAAATTCCGGCTGAAGCCCAACCAGGGAGATGAGTTCGCTCACGCGCTGGCGGATTTTATGTTTGCTCCAGCCCAGCAGCCGTGGGACTGCGCCAATATTTTCGGCAACCGTCTGGTGAGGAAATAAGGCGGCGCTCTGCATCATGAAACCAATGCCGCGACGTAGCGTAACGACGTCAAGTTCATCGGTCGCCACGCCGTTGACACGGATGCGGCCACTGTCCTGGGTATCCAGCCGGTTGATCATGCGCAAAATGGTGGTTTTGCCGCAGCCACTCGGCCCGACAAATACACAGATCTCACCCTCCCGGACGTGAAGCGTTAAATCGCTCACGGCCATTCGCGGGCTGCCTTTATGAGTTTTCCTGATGGCTTCAAAACGTATCATTTTCCGACGCCCATATTAGCTTGCCTAGTGTTAGTGCTCAGCAGGATGGCGAGGACAATCCACGGGACTGACCAGATGTTTCTGCAATAACTGGAAGTAGCCATGAATGACATAGCCATTGTTTCGCGCGATCCATTGTTCACGCCTGGCTCTATACACCCTGGGTAAGTAAAACCAGGGCAAACCGGGAAGATCGTGATGAACCAGGTGAAGATTGAGGTTGAGAAACAGCCAACTCAACAGCCCCGACGATTCATTGATAACCGTGCGGTGTTCCGGATACGTTGACGGACGATGTTCGTAAAACGACCTGATCATGGCAATCGACAAAGCCGGCAACGAAACCAGGAATAAGTACTGTATGGCACTGATGGCGCTGTATTCCTCAACCAAAGCCAGCACTACGCCAACACTGAGTAGATGCGCGGCCCACATCCGCCAAGCGATTCGGCCGGTATGAAACAGCCCTCTGATTTCGCTACCCGCAAGGGCTATCACCGCCAATGGCGCGCCCATAAGCAAACGACCGCCCAAGGTCTTGTTTACCCACAACAACGTTCTGATATACCGAGGCGAGCGCAACCAAAAAGCACCGTTTACATAACGACTTTCCGGATCTTGTCCGGGTACCGTCAGCACTTCGTCGTTGTGATGTGCCAAATGGGTGTCCCTGTAAATGTCATAGGGGTACCAAACGGCAAACGGCAGAAATCCCAAGGCCTTGTTTATGGCGGGCCAACGGGTTGGATGACCATGGATAAGCTCATGCTGAATCGACATCCACAGCACAACCAGTGGCACCAACAGGACAAGACTGAATACTTCGCCAAGTACTTGCCCATAAAAAACAATAAACGCCCAGGCCAGATAAAACCCGACTAACAAAAGCCAGGTGGGCCATTCGGTTTTACTGGTCAGGGTAGTGCTCAGCTTGACGATTTCCGCTCGATGAGCGTCATCCAAATAGTTTGGCATTGTTGTCAGTCGCGATAGAACGTGCTCGGAACGGGCGCCCAATCACTCACACTTCAAGCTGCAACCCATAAACCGGGATTACCTGAAGATGATTGGCTGGACTAACGGTATGGAAGTGCCCAACAACAACGATTCACATGGCGTAGAGAAGAAACGCCAAGCCTTCGCTGATTGCACTGCAGGCTTCGCTGTTGGCCTGACAAGGGAGAGGTTTGCCGGTAACGGATGGAACGGCAATGGAGGAAAAAGGACGGGTGCTGATATTGTCGGCGTGAGAAATCGCGACATGGGCGCCGTCATGTGACAGAGCCTCAAGGCTGATTTGGAAGATTCGGGCGCCGGACATAGTCGTACCATAACAATAGGATTGAACATATCCGGCGGTCCGGTGACAGCAAGGTAGCATGATGACTAATACGATCAAGGACTATATTTTATTATGCTTATTCCTAAAATGAATAAATGATCCAGGCAAATGATGCTAGCCAGCTGCATCGGAACAGACCTCGAATAAAAACAACGGAGGGTTGCCTACCGACTATGAACATTCTCTACGATGAACGCGTCGACGGCGTCCTGCCTGACGTCGACAAACAGGCACTCCTGCACGCCCTGCAGACTCGCTTGCCTGACCTGGAAATCCTGCACCAGCGCGAAGCGCTCAAGCCGTACGAATGCGACGGACTCTCGGCTTATCGCACCACGCCCATGCTGGTAGTGCTGCCGCGCCACATCGATCAGGTCCAGGGCGTGCTTCGAGTCTGCCATGAGCGGCGTGTACCGGTGGTGGCTCGCGGCGCGGGCACCGGGTTGTCCGGCGGTGCGCTGCCGCTGGAAAAAGGCGTGCTGCTGGTGATGGCGCGCTTCAACAACATTCTGCACATCGACCCCGCCGCCCGCACCGCCCGGGTTCAGCCGGGGGTACGCAACCTGGCGATTTCCCAGGCGGCTGCGCCGTTTGGCTTGTATTACGCGCCGGACCCTTCCTCGCAGATCGCCTGTTCCATCGGCGGTAACGTGGCGGAAAACGCCGGTGGCGTGCATTGCCTGAAGTACGGGCTGACCGTGCACAACCTTGCTCAAGGTCGACATCCTGACCGTCGACGGCGAACACGTGAGCCTGGGTTCCCAGGCTCTCGACTCTCCGGGTTTCGATCTGCTGGCATTGTTCACCGGCTCCGAAGGCATGCTCGGGGTGATCACCGAGGTCACGGTCAAGCTGCTGCCCAAACCACAAACCGCCAAAGTGCTGCTGGCCGCCTTCGATTGCGTCGAAAAGGCTGGCCGTGCGGTGGGCGACATCATTGCCGCCGGCATCATCCCGGGCGGCCTGGAGATGATGGACAACCTGGCCATTCGCGCCGCCGAAGACTTCATTCACGCCGGCTACCCGGTGGACGCCGAAGCGATTCTGTTGTGTGAACTCGATGGCGTGGAAGCCGACGTCCACGACGACTGCCACCGCGTGCGCCAGGTGCTGGAACAGGCCGGCGCCACCGAAGTGCGCCAGGCTCGGGATGAGGCCGAACGCGTGGGTTTCTGGGCCGGGCGCAAGAATGCGTTTCCGGCGGTGGGCCGCCTCTCACCGGATTATTACTGCATGGACGGGACGATCCCGCGTCGCGAACTGCCTGGGGTGCTGCACGCTATCGCGGCGTTATCCAGCGAGTACGGCCTGCGGGTGGCGAATGTTTTCCACGCCGGCGACGGCAACATGCACCCGCTGATCCTGTTCGATGCCAATCAACCGGGCGAACTCGACCGCGCCGAAGCCCTGGGCGGCAAGATCCTCGAATTGTGTGTGAAGGTCGGCGGCAGCATTACCGGTGAACACGGTGTGGGCCGCGAGAAGATCAATCAGATGTGTGCCCAGTTCAATAGCGATGAGCTGACCGTGTTCCACGCCGTCAAAGCCGCCTTCGACCCGGGCGGATTGCTCAACCCCGGCAAGAACATCCCGACGTTGCATCGATGCGCCGAGTTTGGCGCCATGCACGTTCATCTGGGTCAGATGCCCTTCCCCGACCTGGAGCGTTTCTGATGCGCAGCGAACACCCTATCGACGCCAGCGCAGCGCTGCTGGAGCAGGTCAACCAGGCGCTGAACGACGCCACGCCGCTGCGTATCCAGGGCTCCAACAGCAAGGCGTTCCTCGGCCGCGCAGTCACCGGGGAAGTCCTCGACACCCGCGCCCACCGGGGCATCGTCAGCTACGACCCGACGGAACTGGTGATCACCGCCCGTTGCGGCACGCCATTGGCGGAGTTGGCAGAAGTGCTGGACGCCGCGCAACAGATGCTGCCTTGCGAACCACCCTCCTTCGGTGAGCACGCCACCGTCGGCGGCATGATTGCCTGCGGACTCTCGGGGCCGCGGCGTCCCTGGTCAGGATCGGTCCGCGACTTTGTCCTCGGGACGCGGGTCATCACCGGACAGGGTAAGCATTTGCGCTTCGGCGGCGAGGTGATGAAGAACGTCGCCGGCTACGATCTGTCGCGCTTGATGGCCGGCAGTTACGGCGCGCTTGGGGTGGTGACCGAAGTGTCCCTCAAGGTCCTGCCCAAACCACGGCAAACCTTGAGTATCAGCCTGGAAATGGACACCGACCGTGCCTTGCTGCGCCTGGCGGAATGGGGGCAGCAACCGCTGCCGATCAGCGCCGCGTGTCACGATGGCCAGCGCCTGCACCTACGGCTCGAAGGGGGTGAAGGCTCGGTGGCGGCGGCCCATGAGCGCTTGGGCGGCGAGTTGCTGGACGCGACCTACTGGCAAGACCTGAACGAACACCGGTTGGTTTTTTTCGATGAGGATCAGCCCCTTTGGCGCCTGTCCTTGCCGCACAACACACCCCGATTGTCGCTGCCAGGTACCCAATTGATCGACTGGGGTGGCGCCCAGCGCTGGCTCAAATCCGACGCCGACGCGAGCGTCATTCGCGCGGTGGTCGAAAAAGCCGGCGGGCATGGGACCTGCTACCACCCGGGCCTGATCGACAGTCCCTTCCAACCGCTGCCCGACACGTTGATGCGCTACCACCGGAACCTGAAGCAGCAACTCGATCCCCGGGGCATCTTCAATCCCGGTCGCCTGTACGCGGAGCTTTGAACCATGCAGACCACCTTGAGCGAAGACGCCCGCCGACTGCCTCGCGCCGAAGAAGCCGAAAGCATCCTGCGTAGTTGCGTGCACTGCGGTTTTTGCAATGCCACCTGCCCGACCTATCAACTGCTGGGCGATGAACTGGATGGCCCGAGGGGGCGTATCTACCTGATCAAGCAGGTGCTCGAAGGCAATGAAGTCACGCGCAAGACCCAGGAGCATCTGGACCGTTGCCTGTCTTGCCGTAACTGCGAAACCACCTGCCCCTCCGGCGTCGACTATCACAACTTGCTCGACATCGGCCGGGCGGTGGTCGACGCGGCAGTGCAACGCCCGCTCAGTCAGCGTTTGCTGCGCGAAGGGTTGCGCAGCGTCGTTCCGAATCCCGCGCTGTTCAACCTGCTGATCGGCAGTGGCCAGCTATTTCGAGCTTTATTGCCCAACACCTTGCAGGCCAAGTTGCCTCGCCGCGTCTACCCGCCCAAACCGCGCCCGACCACGCGCCACGCCCGCCAGGTATTGATGCTTGAGGGCTGCGTGCAACCGCACCTGTCACCCAATACCAACGCCGCCACGGCGCGGGTGCTGGATCGCCTGGGGATCAGCGTCATATCCACCCCCGAGGCAGGCTGCTGCGGTGCCGTGGACTATCACCTTGACGCTCAGGCGATGGGCCTTGAGCGCGCCCGGCGCAACATCGATGCATGGTGGCCGAGCATTGAAAACGGGGTCGAGGCGATTGTGCAAACCGCCAGCGGCTGCGGTGCCTTTATCAAGGATTACGGCCACCTGCTCAGCACCGACCTGGCGTATGCCGACAAGGCGCAAAGGGTCAGTGCCCTGGCCAGGGACCTGGTTGAAGTGCTGCGTGGCGAGCCGCTGGATAAGCTCGGCGTACACAGCGACCAGCGCCTGGCGTTCCACTGCCCCTGCACCTTGCAGCACGCGCAAAAACTCGGCGGCGCCGTTGAAACCCTGCTGACAAGCCTGGGCTTCAACCTGACCGCGGTTCCCGACGGCCACCTGTGCTGCGGCTCGGCGGGCACCTATTCGCTGACCCAGCCCGAATTGTCGCGGCAACTGCGCGATAACAAGCTGAATGCGTTGGAAAGCGGCCACCCCGACGTCATCGTCACCGCCAATATTGGCTGCCAGTCCCACCTCGACGGCGCAGGACGCACCCCGGTCAGGCACTGGATCGAACTGGTCGAGGCCGCGTTGCCCTCACCAGGTACTGCAGAATCCTTGCGGCTGCACGCACCGAAGCCCACAGCAATCTAGCCGGGGCGCAATGCCTGGATTGAATCGGCCTCCTGTGGCGAGCGGGCTTGCCCCGCGTTGGGATGCGAAGCAGCCCCTGATGAAGACGAATGCGGTGTATCAGGCACGCCTCTGCGCCTGGTTTTGGGGCTGCTGCGCAGCCCAACGCGGGGCAAGCCCGCTCGCCACAACAAGCCCGCTCGCCACAGGGTTCTTTGCGCGCTCTCGAACGGGTTCGAACACGGCGGCCTTAAGCAAGCGTGAGGAACAGCGCCGAGGTCCAGACCCGGGACTGGTCGCGTTGACGCGCGCAGATGAACAACGGATGCTCGCGACCCGCTTGCAGATTGAGTGGTGCCAGCTCGATCTGCCCCTGCAGTTCACGGGGCAGCGCTTCGGCGGTGGTCCTTTCCAGGGAGACTTTCAGTTCAGCCCCGGGCAGCTCTTCGATCACCTGGGATTGCGCCAGCAGTTCTTCGCCGGACAGTTCGATCAGCACCGTCGGTGCATGCACGTAGGGCTGCGGTTCGGATGGATCGCCGACCTTGATGTAGTTGTCGATGCGGCTGCGGACCTGCAACCTCGCGCCGGCCAATTGCGACAGGTCGATTTCGATGCTGTCGGTGTCGCCGTTGGTGTCGGTGCGAAAGGCCAGGGTCGTGGCGTCCTTGCGCCATACGGTTTGCTCCGGATGATCGAGGCCCAGGGCGCGAAAACCATTGATGACCGCGCCCGTCACCCGGATTTCGCCGGTCCAGTACGCGCCGCGATAACGGTCCTTGATGCGTGCGCCGCCCAGGCGCAGCCGGATGCGTTGGGCGGAAAACCCCAGCTCCTGATGCAGGTTGCGCGACCAGATCAGTTTATCGCCGTCGAACAGGTCCACCTGCTCCCAGCCCGCCTCACCCAGCAATCGATAGTCCAGGGTGGCATTCGAATCGGCCGTGAAGACCTCGCCCATGAAATGCTGGCCCTGGCGCAGGCTGGCAAACGCACGCTCGCCCGTCGTGGCAAAGGTGCGACGGGCGCGAAGGGCCTTGCCGACACTCGAACGATCGAAAGACTCGGCAATCACACCGGTCAGCCCGCCGCGAGAGCCAAACACCGCCGTGGCCGGAACCCCGCCGCCGCAACGGCCTTGATGCTCATCACTGTTCGCCGCGGCGCCGACCCGATAGCCACGCTGAAGGGCTTCGGCGTAGACCCAATGGAACTGGCCCCAGGCAGAGCCGACTTCGATCAAGCGTTCCAGCTCCGGATGGTGCCAGTCGAGGTTGCAACGGCGCCCGCCGACATGGGGCATCATCAGGTGACCTTCCGGGTCTTTTGCATAGGCCGCGTACAATTCGTCCACCGGCCAGGCCCCCGGTTTGATGGTGCCCGCAGTGAACTCGTTCCACTCGAACGAGCGCACCAGGCGCCCTTGGTTATCGAACGGAAACTCGGGCTTGCGATCATGCAGGAACACCACGTTGCGGTCGCCGCCCGCGCAGGAGTTGCCGCACCACTCGGTGCCGGGGTAGCAGACGAAGCGGCCGGGCTCGTTGAGTTCGTGAATCAGCTTCACCGCCTGATCCCAGCGTTGCTCGGTGATATTGAAGTCGTTGGCGGTGTAGCCGAGCACATCGAGGCCGGCGACATCGCGGCCATAGCTGAGGTTGTAGAGCGTGTCGTTGGTGCCCACGGTGTCATCGGAGTGCACATGCAGGTCGGCGTACAGCGGGCGCAATGCGCTGCCGGCCGGGTCAACCGTGACAAACGCCTGGGCGCCACGCACGCCGGGCGCCTGCACCTCGGCGGACAAACGCCACTCGCCCACCGCCCCGAGGTCAAACCCCTCGAGCCGCACCGTCGACCACCCTTCATTGGCCAGGGTAAACGCTTGCTGGCGCTCGCCGCCTTCCGGATCAACCAGGGTCAGCACCCCGTTGAGCGGCAGGTTGCGGCACGTGTTGCCCCAGGCATCGTCGACCCGCAGCAGCACATTGAACGCCTCACCGGCGCTGATCAGGCGCGGCACAATCAGCTGCACACGCTGCGCCGGTCCCGGCACGATGTTCAGCAACGGATCGCCTGGCACCTCGGCAAATTTCGAGCTGCCCAAGGGGTCGATAAACAGCCGGAAACGGAAGTCTTTCTCGACGAAACTCTGCACCCGCGTGCCCGCCCCGCCCTGGCGACGGTCGCCCAGGCGAATAGTGATCTTGTCGCCGGGATTCAGGTAGCCGTCGATGATGTCGATGATGATCGCTTTCTGGAACGGCCGTTCGTGGCCCTTCTGGTCGAAGCGCACTTTCAGGTGCTGCACGGTGGCCTGGCTCTGCCCGGGGACCAACTCGCCCGCCTGGTACTCGGCGCTGACGTAGTTGGGACCGGCCGGGTTCGAGGTCTGGAACAGCGCCCAATCGGAGTAGAACTTGAACGCCAGTTTCAACCAGGCGCCATCCGCCAGGCCGCTGCCGCCGACCTCGTAGACCAGGGTGATTTCATCCCATTGCCCGGCAATCAGCGTGTCTCGGTCACAGTCGATGCTACCGAGGAACGGGCGTTTCTTGTTGCGCTCGTAGAGGCCTTGGGGGGCGATGTAATGCCCGGCTTCGCGGGGATCGAATACGTTACTCACATGACACCTCGTGCAGTGGTCCACTGAAGGTTTGAAAGGGTTCGAAAGCAAAGGACGATGCTTACTGCACGCGCCATTTCTGGTAGTGGCGCTCGATGCGCCGGAACACAAAACTCTCCATCAGCCAGGCAATCAGGCCGATCAGCACGATGCCCAGCAGCACCTGGCTGCTGTTGCCGATCTGCCCGCCGGTGGAGACCATCCAGCCGATGCCCTGGGAGGCGCCGATCATTTCTGCGGCGACCAGTGCCCGCCAGCCCTGGCTGAAACCGATGCGCAAGGCCGCCGTCACGAAGGGCAATGAGGCCGGCAGGTAAACGTGGGCCAGCAATTGCCAGGGGTTGGCGCCCAAGGTGCGCGCCGCGCGGACTTCGCCACCGCGAATGCTCTGTACGCCTTCCTGGATGGTCACCGCCATGGGGAACATCGCGGCAATGAAAATCACCAGCACAATGGAGACATAACCCAGGCCGAAAATGATCATGATCAGCGGCGCCCAGGCTATCGGCGGGATCGCCATGAACAGGCTGTTGAGCGGCGAGATGAAATCGCGAAAGCGCGAAGACAAGCCGCCGGCCGTGCCCAGCACGATCGCGACAAGCACCGCCGCACAGAAGCCGCCGACTTCCTCCAGGACGCTCGCCCTGAGGTGCTGCCACAGCGAACTGTCGCTGAGCCAACGCAGCGCTTCGCGCGCCACATCCCAGGGCTGCGGCAGGATGTAGGTGGGAAAGCGGCTGGCCAGGGCCATCCAGATCAACAGCAGGAATGGCAGCGAAGCCCATCCCCAATTCGGTTTTGGCAAGGACATGACAGGCTCAGACTCAGCGCGAGGCTTTTTCCAGGTAGGCGGTATCCACGATCTGCTCGGTCTTGAGCGTGGTGTCGATAAAGCCCAGGTCGTGGGAGTAATTCATCAGGCGCTGGATGAATTGGATATCCGCAGGCTGCAAGTCCGCCGACCAGCCCAATCGCGTGCGCGCCTGGGCGACGATGGCCTCCGGGGCAATGGTCTTGCCGTCAGGACCCTGGACCGCTTCAAGCTTGAACGCCTCGGCGATGATGCGATTCGACTCGTCGGGATGCTCGTTGAGGAACGCGATGGCCTTGCGGTGCGCACGCAGCAGCTTGACCACGTCGTCCGGTCGTTCCTGCAAGGTTTTGGGCAGCGCGATCACCACGTACCACGGGTAGTTCGGCAGTGCCTGGTTGACGTCGAGCAGAATCCGGCTCGACCCGCGCAGCAACGATTGGCTGACAAAGGGTTCCCAGGAAAACGCCGCGTCGACGATGCCGCGCTCCAGCGCCGCGTTCATGTTGCCGGGTGGCATGTCGATGATGTCCAGGTCCTTGTCCGGGTTGAGCCCGGCTTTTTCTTTCAGCACATAGCCGCGCAACAGCACGTCCATGCCACTGCCCTTCTTGACCCCGGCGAGCTTTTTGCCCTTGAGCTGCTCCAGGCTGTTGATCGGGCTTTTTGCATCGACAATCACCGCCGCCTGGCCGTAATTGACCTTGGCCAGAATCCGGCTTTGCAAACCTCGGGAAAACCATTGGTACACCGGCGGCGTGCCCACATAGGCCACGTCCAGCTCATTGGCGGCCAGCGCCTGCTGGATCACCGGGCCATCGCCCAAGGCCTTGAGGTCAACATTCAAGCCTTCCTCGCGGTAGTAACCCTGCTTGTCGGCGATCAGCGCCGGGGCGTTGGCCATGGCGAACACATACCCCACACGCAGGGGTTTCTCTTCAGCGGCCACGGCACCTGTGCTGCTTGCCAAGGCGGCAACAGACAAGGAAAGAGCAAGCAGCGAACGTTTTATCATGGGGTTAACTCGGGTTGGCGGGTGGGGTTAGCGATGGCTTCGGCCGCGCCCATGACCTGGGAAATGCGCTCCATCAGCTCATTGCGGTAATCGAGAAAGGCCGGCAGGCGACGGGTTTTCAGGTTGGAACGCGGGCGCGGCAAATGAATATCCAGTTCGCTATGGATACCGCCGGGGGCGATGTTGAGCACGATGACCCGGTCGGCCAGGAACACCGCTTCGTCGATGTCGTGGGTAATGAACAGCACCGTCTGACCCAGCTCGGCCCAGATCCGCAGCGTCTCTTCATTCATGCTGTTGCGGCTGATGGCGTCCAGCGCGGCGAAGGGTTCGTCCATCAGCAATACGCTGGGCTCCAATGCCAAGGTCCTGGCCAGGGAGACGCGCTGCTGCATGCCGCCCGACAACTGATGGGGCAAGCGCTGTGCCGCGTTCTCCAGGCCGACCAGGCGCAAATACTGCAACGCCTGGGCACGCTGTTGCGCCTCGCTGAGCTGCGCCGTCATCCGCAGGCCGAAACGCACGTTTTCCAGCGCGCTCAACCAGGGAAACAGCTGCGGCGCCTGAAACACATACCCCAACTCCGAGCGCTCAGGGCGCACGGCGGTCTGGTTGATGCTGATCCGGCCGCTCTGGGGTTGCTGAAAGCCCGACAACAGATTCAGCAGCGTGGTTTTCCCGCAGCCGGACGGCCCGAGGATCGCGACGAATTCGCCCGGCTTGGCGTTCAGGCTGAACGCGTTGAACACCCGATGGCCGTTGGGGTAGCTGAAACTGATGTGATCGACCGTCAGGGCGTCGGCTTGCGTTGGTGCGTAAGGCAAGGAGTCGGGCATGGCAAGTATCGTCAGGTCGTTTACAATGGGAATGCCTGACATAATACGTATTAATACAAGTTGTCCCAATAACCTATTTTTATAACCTTAGAAGTGAAGGCGCACCGCCCCACTCCGAGGCCCCTGGAAGCCGACCGTGTCCACGTCCATTCTGCGCGACAGCACCACCTCGCTCTACGAACAGATCGCCCATCGTTTGCTGGAAGAGATTCAGCGCGGCGATTTCGAACCCACCGGCAAACTGCCGTCAGAAGCCGAACTGGGCGAACGCTTTGGCGTGAGTCGCGTCACGGTGCGCCTGGCAGTGGGCAAGCTCAGCGACGACGGCGTGGTGGAGCGCAAGCAAGGCAAGGGCACGTTCGTCGCCGCGAAGCAGGTTCGGCATGGCCTGGATGCGTTGCGCAGTTTCCATGAAGCCTTGTTATTGCAAGGGCTCAAACCGAGCATGCAGGTGATCAGCCACACGCTGCAGCCCGTTCCGGAAGCCTTGAAGGAGTTGTTTGAAGGCGCCCACGATTGCCTGCTGCTGGAGCGCCTGCATTTCGTGGATGACGAACCTATCGCCCTGGGCCGCAGCCATCTACCGGCCGAGTTGGCCGGCGTGGTCTGGACGGACGTCGAGCATCAACCGATCTACTCGATCCTGGAGTCGATCACCGGCCAGGCCGTCACCCGTGCCGACCTGGCCATCCGTGCGCAAGCAGCCGATGCAAGCCTGGCCAGTGCCCTGCACGTCAAACGCGGTGCCGCATTGCTGGTGATGGAACGCAGCTCTTACTTTGCCGACGGCCGTTGCTGTGACCGCACCACCTTCTTTATCCGTCCGGAACGCTATGCGTTTGTCCTCAGCGGCGTATTCAAATCCAGCCCTGCCAAATAGCGATCTGTACAGGTCATTTGGAGGGATCGGCAGATACGCGGCGGTGGGTCTTCTAGCGATAGCCCCGCGCCTGAACGTCGAACAGCTCGGCATAACGTCCACCCGCAGCCATCAGCTGGTTATGGCTGCCCTCCTCCAGAATCTGCCCGCGTTCCAACACAATAATGTGATCCGCACTGCGCACACTGGAAAAACGGTGGGAAATCAGCAGGGTCATGCGGCCCCTGGCATGCTCACGGAAGTGCTCGAACACCGCCGCTTCAGCCCCGGCATCCAGCGCGGCAGTGGGTTCATCGAGGATCAGCAGATCGGCATCCTGACGCATGTACGCCCGCGACAAGGCCACTTTCTGCCACTGCCCCCCGGACAGTTCCTGGCCTCCAAACCAGCGTCCCAGCTGGGTTGAATAGGTATGGCTCAAGCGCTCGATAAATTCCGCCGCCACGCCTTGAGTGGCAGCGCTGCGCCAGCGTGCCTGGTCGTCCAGGGCCTCGACGTCCCCCACGCCGAGGTTTTCGCCGACACTCATCTGGTAGCGGATGTAGTCCTGGAAAATAACGCCGATGCGCTGGCGCAGGGTGTGTTCGTCCCACTCCTGCAGGTCGCTGCCATCCAGCAGGATGCGGCCTTCATCCGGGGTATACAGACGGGTCAGCAGTTTGATCAGGCTGGTCTTGCCGGAACCATTTTCACCCACCAGGGCCAGGCTTTTCCCCGGTGCCAGGTGCAGGCTGATATTGCGCAGCGCGGCGGATCCGGCGCCTGGGTAGGTGAACCCCACCTGCTCGCAGCGCAGGCCATCGCCAGGGCGCGCACCCTGGGTGAGCCGGCCATGTGGCGTGATCACGGGGGTTTCAAGGTATTCATACAGGTCCGAGAGGAACAGGCTGTCGTCGTACAGCCCGGCAATGGCGCTGAGGCTGGCGGTGATTGCGGCCTGCCCCTGCTTGAACAGCACGATGTACATGGTCATCTGGCCCAGGCTCGTCTGGCCACGCACGGTGTCGAGTACCACCCAGGCGTAGGCCAGGTAAAACGCTGCGGTGCCCAGCAGGCCCAATGCGAAGCCCCAGGCATCGCGGCGCAGCGTCAATTGGCGGTCCTCGGTATACAAACGCAGGGCGTTGTCGCGATAGCGCTGGAGGAACAGCGGTGCCAGGCCAAACAGCTTGACCTCCTTGGCATGGGACTCGTGGGAGAGCAACGATTCCAGGTAGTTCTGCCGGCGCGTCTCCGGTGCACGCCGGTGGAACAGGCGGAACGCATTGCCGGAGAAATGCGTCTCGGCGAAGAACACCGGCAACGCACCGACCACCAGAATCAACAGGGCCCACGGCGAAAAGTGCACCAGCAGGACTGCAAAGCTGACCAGCGAAATGAGGTTCTGCACCAACCCCAGTCCTTTGGTCACCAGGCTCAGCGGGCGCGTCGAAGCCCCCTGGCGCACGCGCACCAGCTTGTCGTAGAACTCGGCGTCTTCAAATTGCAGCAGCGAAAGGGTCTGGGCTTTCTCCAGGACCATCAGGTTGACCTTCACGCCCAGTTTCACCCGCAACAGCGACTGCTGCATCGACAGCGCCCGTTGCGCCGCCGCCAACAAAGCCAGCACCCCGGCCTCGGCCAGCACGTAGCGCATCACCGGCCACACGGGGGCCTGGCTGCCGGCCGCATGAACCTGCATGGCGTGGACCACGCCATCAACGATGCGCTGTCCAATCCAGGCGGCCAGTGCAGGCAGCAGTCCGGCGACAATCGTCGCCAGCAACAGCCCCGTGAACAGTGGCCGCGAGGTTTCCCACACCAGTCCCAGTGCCCTGCGCGCCTGGGTCGAAAACGCGCTCAATCGATTGAACAGCACCATGAATGGCACGGACTCCTTGAGGGGGGTGAAATCAGGCCGGACGGCCGAGAGCCATGGAGATGGGCAGTTCACTGCGCCACTCGCTCCCGGATCCAGGCGCGCCCCGGATTATGACAGGCCGTGACACCAGAACCACGCGTATTCCTCGACGTTCTTCCCAGGCGCGTCGTCGCCAGTGGTTGGCGTGACGTCTTTTGACTCGATGGCGGTTGGGCGCCCGACCTTACATCACGTCCTGACGCCCCGCGCGGCCCAGCGACCAGCCAAAGTTCATGCCCGCCGCCGCCAGCAGGATAGCGCCTGCGCCCATCACCTGCAGGGCGCTGAGGGGATGGGCGAAGGCTACCCAGTCGACCAGGATGGCGACAATCGGATAGATGAACGACAGCGCCCCGACCAGCGCCGTGGGGATTTTCTGGATGGCGCTGTACAGCAGGGTCGACATCAGCCCGGTATGGACCACGCCGATAATGATCAGGTAAGTCCAGGCGCCCTTGAGCGTTTCGCCCCCAGTGAAGTCCACGAACGGTGCCAGCACCAGCACGCCGACCACCATCTGGATCAGCACGATCAGGTGCGCGGGCAAATCCTTGAGACGCTTGGTGATCGCCGCCGCCACGGCATAGAAGAAGGCTGAAGCCAGGGCCAGGCAGACGCCCAGCACGTAGTCGGCACCGGTGGCCTGCCCACGGCCCTTGGCGGACACGATCAGCATCAGCCCGGCGAAGGCCAACAGCAGCCAGCCGACCTTGGCGATGCTGAGACGTTCGGCAAAAAACAGCACACCCAGGCCGACCAGCATGAACGGCTGAACGTGGTAGACCACCGTGGCAATGGCAATAGAGGAATGGGTGTAGGCACCGAACAGCAGCACCCAGTTGAGGACCAGCGCCACCCCGCCCAGGCACACCAGAAGGAATTGCCGGGCAGTGATCCGGGAGCGACGCAGCACCCCAAGCGCCAGGCACGCGCCCAGCATCGCCAGGGCGCCGAACAGGCAACGCCAGAACACCACCGCCTCCGGCCTCTGCCCCGACATGACGACGAACCAGCCGACTGTGCCGGAGATGACCATGGCCGAGATCATTTCGAGCGTCCCACGGGTTTGCGACTTCATCACTCACGGCTTCCTTGCTATCGACATCGCCATGGCCCAAGCCACCGTTCGCGGGGAAATAGGCTGGCAAATACAACTTTATAATGAACGTATGGCCGATATACTGAACATGGTGCCCAAGAGCGTCAACCCATTTAAGGATGGTTTATAAAACAAATGACCGATATAACGAACAACCTGCCGGGAAATAATCTGAGTCGAATCGATCTGCTGGCGCTGTCAATCAAGCGCGAGCGCCTGGCCGCCGGGCTTTCCTTGACCGAGCTGGCGAAGCGCGCCGGGGTAGCGAAGTCGACCTTGTCTCAATTGGAGTCGGGTATCGGTAACCCCAGCATCGAAACCTTGTGGTCGCTGGCGATGGCCATGGGCTTGCAAGTCACCCGGTTCTTCGAACAACCCCGGCAGGCCCTGCGGGTGATTCGCGCCAACGAGGGCATGACCGCCTATGCCGAGACGGCCCATTACGCAGCGACCCTGCTTGCCGATTGCCCGGCCGGCGTACAGCGCGACATCTACCGACTCAAGGTGCAGCCCGGCGAAGTTCGTTTGTCTCAGCCTCACCCGCAGGGCACCGTAGAGCATGTGGTGCTGTGCAGTGGCAGTGCACGTATCGGCCCGGCGAGTGGCCCGGTGTTGCTCAACGCCGGCGACTACATCAGCTACCTGGCGAATGTGCCGCATGTGTTCGAGGCACTTGAGGCGGACACCACGGCGGTGATGGTGATCGAGCATTCCTGAGGTGGGAGCACCCTGACGCCTGTCAAATCCGTAGCTGCCGAGCCCTGGCGAGGCGGCGTCGGCCGCGACTCGGGCTTGAATCGGCAGCGCGCCTGACGCAGCCTCGCTTGCGCTCGGCAGCTGCTACGGGGGGCCTTGATGGGGTTGGTATTCGTAGCAGCTGTCGAGCCCCGGCGAGGCTGCGTTGGCCGCGACTCGGGCTTGAATCGGCAGTGCGCCCAACGCAGCCTCGCTTGCGCTCGGCAGCTGCTACGGGCCTTGATGGGGTTGGTATTCGTAGCAGCTGTCGAGCCCCGGCGAGGCTGCGTTGGCCGCGACTCGGGCTTGAATCGGCAGTGCGCCCAACGCAGCCTCGCTTGCGCTCGGCAGCTGCTACGGGGGGCAAGTCCGTGAGGTGGGCAGGGGGATCGCTAGCAACTTAACCCTTTTTATCTCGTCAATTTTATCGAGCAGGACGCTAATAACCCCCGCCTTTTTTTTGGGGCCCCGTCAGTTGCGCGTCAAGAGCGTGTGCGGCGCAACCCCAAACGCCTTGCGAAAAGCATGACTGAAGTGGGAGAAATCGGAAAAACCGAAGTCCAGTGCGGCTTGGGAAACGCTGCGCACCTGGCCGCACTCGATAGCCGCGCGACTGGCATTCAGCCGTTCTTTCCAGATCTCCGCGACCGGGCTTTTCTGATGACGGGCGAATGCACGGGTCACCGTGCGGGTGGACACGTGGTGGGCTTGGGCGATCAGTTCGATCGACAGTTCTCGCTCGCTCAGGTGGTGCTGGATGTAGGTCATTATCCGCGCATAAAGATCCAGCTCCTGATGAGTCGTCTTCAGGTCCTGGAGTTCCAGGCTGATCACGAGCAGGTCGATTATCGTGTTGGAGTAACGATTGCAAATGCCTCCATCCTCCAGAAGCACGGGAGTGTTCGCCATCTGGCGCAGCATCTCGCGCAGCGGCACCACGCCAGGGCGGCGGTCATCCAGCACCATTGCGGTGCATTCCGCCACACGCGGCAACCGCTCAGTCAGCAACTGTCGAGGGATGCGCATCAAGTGGTTTTCGCTCCCCCCCAGGCTGAATCGGAACGGCCGGGTTGCGTCATAAAGGAACAAATTACCCGCACCCAGTGTGGCCTTGCGCCCCTCTTGCTCAAGTTCGCCATACCCATTGAGGGTGAAGCCCAGCCACAGGTCGTCTGCGGGGCCACTGCGTAAATGCCGCTCGGAACGGACCCAATGGTGCAGCGGGGACGACAGCCTGGAGACATCCAACGCCCCTACGCCGGAGACCTGGAGCGTTCCGTTGAAATCGCTCTGGGTCGAGGGTTTGCTGTCAGCCATAAGACAATGGCGACACACCACTTCTTTCCAGTAATCGAAGCGACGCGGTTGCGAAACGGCAAGGGTGGAATAGTGATTGTTCTGAGCCATGGCACTCACCTTAATGCAACGACTTGAAGCAGCGACACGCTGCCGGTCGATCTTGGAAAGCAAAATTCAGACCACGCCCAGCCCCCTTTATCGCGCCTGAGCCCTGGCATCGGGCATCTGTCTTTTCCAACCAAACGGTTGTCCTGGCGAACAAAGCGAGGCGGTTCGTACCTGCCTGACTATGACCTCACAGCCTGTCCAGCCCGCTACGCCTGAACCTGAAAAAAACAAGGAGCCGCCCATGGAATCTGCGATCGACAAACACTTTAGATGCCCACGGACGTTGTCCCGCCGGGTGCCCGAGGACTACCAGCCGCCCTTCCCTATGTGGGTCGGCCGCGCTGGCGAACAATTGAAGCAGGTAGCGATGGCTTACCTGGGCGTGCAGTTTCGCGGTGAGGCGCAGCGTGAGCGTGCCCTTAAGGCCATGCGCGACATCGTTGGCAGCTTCAGCCTGCCCGACGGCCCGCAGACCCACGACTTGACCCATCACACGGACAACAGTGGCTACGACAACCTGATGATCGTCGGCTACTGGAAGGACGCCGCAGCCTATTGCCGCTGGCTGCGATCACCGCCCGTCAATGACTGGTGGGCATCGCCGGATCGCCTGAACGACGGCCTGGGTTATTTTCGCGAAATCACCGCGCCGCGTGCCGAGCAGTTCGAAACCCTCTATGCGTTCCAGACGCAGTTGCCGGGGGTGGGCGCGATCATGGACACCACCAGCGGCGAGATCGAAGAGCACGGTTACTGGGGCTCGATGCGCGATCGTTTCCCGGCGTCCCAGACCGACTGGATGAGCCCCACGGGCGAACTGAAGGTGGTGCAGGGAGACCCGGCCAAAGGTGGCCGTGTCATCGTCATGGGCCATGACAACATCGCGCTGATTCGCTCCGGCCAGGATTGGGCTGACGCCGAGGCTGACGAGCGTTCACTGTACCTCGACGAAATCTTGCCGACATTGCAGGACGGCATGGATTTCCTGCGCGATAACGGAGCCCCCCTGGGCTGCTACAGCAATCGATTCGTGCGCAATATCGACCTCGACGGCAACTTCCTCGACATGAGCTACAACATCGGCCACTGGCGCTCGGTCGAGAAACTGGAACGCTGGGCGGAATCCCATCCCACCCACCTGCGCATCTTTGTCACCTTCTTCCGCGTGGCGGCCGGCCTGGTGAAGTTGCGGCTGTACCACGAAGTGTCGGTCTCGGACGCCAGGAGCCAGCTGTTCGAGTACATCAACTGCCACCCGCAGACCGGCATGTTGCGTGATGCAGGTGTCGCGCAAAGCTGACACCCGGCACCGCCCCATTCGTCCCGATTATTTTTTGGCCCTCATCTCTAGCGCATGGGGTCGGGGCCACTTTTTGACAGGCATCTGACCATGAAGTGGCACCGGGCTGAGCTGTCCTGTTCAGCCAAGCGAGTGTCCTGTTCAACCAAGCCGCAGTGGCAAAAGAGGCCTAATTTGTTCTCCATTACGACCCGGAACGATCCGACCCCGAAAGTGCTGGAAGTGTTTGAACAGCCTCAAGTCTTCCCGCCGATCATCGATGAAATCAAGGAAAATCATGGCCATTATTCGACCCACGCTTGATCAACTGCAGGACCTCGCCACCCAGTTGCACATGCAGCTGACGCCGGAGCAGGCTGCGCAGTACCTGGACCTGATGCAACCGAGTTTCGACGCGTACGACCTGGTCGATGAGCTGCCTGATTTCGTTCCGCCCGTACGCTACGAACGCAGTTCGGGCTATCGACCCTCGGACAAGGAAAACCCGTTGAACGCCTGGTACTACCGGGCTGAAGTGAACGGGGCCCGGGAGGGCCTGCTGGCCGGCAAAACCGTCGCGCTGAAAGACAACATCGCCCTGGCAGGCGTGCCGCTCATGAACGGCGCCGCGCCCCTGGCCGGTTTCGTGCCTTCATTCGACGCCACCGTGGTCACGCGCCTGCTGGATGCCGGGGCAACGATCCTGGGCAAGGCCACCTGTGAGCATTACTGTTTGTCCGGCGGCAGTCACACCTCAGACCCTGCCCCCGTGCACAACCCCCATCGTCACGGTTACGCCGCCGGTGGATCTTCCTCGGGCAGTGCGGCGTTGGTCGCGGCCGGAGAGGTGGACATGGCCGTTGGCGGTGATCAAGGCGGGTCCATCCGAATCCCGTCGTCCTTCTGCGGCACCTACGGCATGAAGCCGACCCACGGCCTGGTGCCCTACTCCGGGGTCATGGCGATTGAAGCCACGATCGACCATGTCGGGCCCATTACCGCCAACGTGCGCGACAACGCGCTGATGCTGCAAGCCATGGCCGGCGCGGATGGGCTTGACCCGCGCCAGGCTGCGCCGCAAGTCGACGACTATCACAGCTACCTGTCGAGGGGCGTGCGCGGGCTCAAAATCGGTGTGTTGCAAGAGGGCTTCGCACTGGCCAACCAGGACCCTCGCGTCGCCGAGAAAGTGCGTGACGCCATCGCCCGTCTCGAGGCGTTGGGCGCACAGGTCGAGGCGGTGTCCGTTCCCGAGCACAACCTGGCGGGCTCGTTGTGGCACCCCATCGGCTGCGAAGGCTTGACCATGCAGATGATGCATGGCAACGGCGCGGGCTTTAACTGGAAAGGCCTCTACGATGTCGGCCTGCTGGACAAACAGGTCGGCTGGCGCGAGCAGGCCGACCAATTGTCCGCGTCGCTCAAGCTGTGCATGTTCGTCGGCCAATACGGGCTGAACCACTACAACGGACGTTATTACGCCAAGGCGCAAAACCTCGCGCGCTTCGCCCGGCAGGGCTATGACAAGGCGCTGCAGACCTACGACCTGCTGGTGATGCCGACTACGCCGATCATTGCCCAACCTCACCCACCGGCGGATTGCTCGATCACTGAGTACGTGGCGCGCGCGCTGGAAATGATCGGCAACACCGCGCCACAGGACATCACCGGGCATCCCGCCCTGTCGATTCCGTGCGGGCGGGTAGACGGCCTGCCCGTCGGGCTGATGCTGGTCGCCAGACACTATGCCGAAGGCACCCTTTACCAGGCTGCGGCGGCGTTTGAAGCATCCGTGGACTGGCGCACGCTCTGAGCCGTCTACGGGCGCCGCCGGCGCCCGTAGAACAATAAGAAATCCAATGACTTTACCACCGTGTTGACTGATAGGAGTGACCCCATGAATACAGCGACTTCAACGCCCGGCGAAAGAGCCTGGGCATTGTTTCAAGTCCTCAAGAGCAAGGAACTCATCCCGGAGGGCTATGTCGAGCAGCTCACGCAATTGATGGAGCACGGCTGGAGCCCCGAGAACGGCGCCCGTGTGGTGGCCAAGGCATGGGTCGATCCGCAGTTCCGGGCACTGTTGCTCAAGGACGGCACCGCGGCCTGCGCCCAGTTCGGCTACACCGGCCCCCAGGGCGAATACATCGTCGCCCTGGAGGATACGCCGACGCTGAAGAACGTGATCGTCTGCAGCCTGTGCTCCTGCACCAACTGGCCGGTCCTCGGCCTGCCACCGGAGTGGTACAAGGGTTTCGAGTTCCGCGCACGCCTGGTCCGGGAGGGGCGCACGGTACTGCGCGAGCTGGGGACGGAGTTGCCCCGGGACATGGTGGTCAAGGTCTGGGACACCAGCGCCGAAAGCCGCTACCTGGTCGTGCCGGTCAGGCCTGAAGGCTCAGCACACATGAGCGAAGAGCAGCTTCGAACGCTGGTGACCAAAGACGTGCTGATCGGCGTCGCCCTGCCCCGCGTGGGCTGAAAACAACACCTCATCATCGTTCACTCCCGGAGTTTTGATTATGGATGGCTTTCACGATCTCGGCGGTTTCCAAGGCTTTGGAAAAGTCCCTCACACCATCAACAGCCTGAGCTACAAACAGGTGTTCAAGCAGGACTGGGAGCATCTGGCCTACAGCTTGATGTTCATCGGTGCCGACCACTTGAAAAAGTTCAGCGTGGACGAAGTGCGTCACGCCGTCGAACGCCTGGATGTGCGCCAGCATGTCGGCACCCAGTACTACGAACGCTACGTCATCGCGACCGCCACCCTGCTGGTCGAAACCGGCGTGATCACCCAGGCGGAGCTTGATCAGGCCTTGGGCTCCCACTTCAAGCTGGCGAATCCCGCCCATGCCGAGGGCCGCCCGGCGATCACGGGGCGGCCGCCCTTCGAGGTGGGGGATCGGGTGGTGGTGCGAGACGAATATGTGGCTGGGCACATCCGCATGCCCGCCTACGTGCGCGGCAAGGAAGGCGTGGTCCTGCACCGCACGTCAGAGAAATGGCCGTTCCCCGACGCGATTGGGCATGGCGATGTAAGCGCCGCCCATCAACCCACCTACCACGTCGAGTTTTCCGTGAAAGACCTGTGGGGGGATGCGGCCGATGAGGGTTTTGTGGTGGTCGACCTGTTCGAAAGCTACCTGGACAATGCCGCCGGCGCGCACGCGGTGAACCCATGACAGACGGCGCCCAGGCAAGCCGACTGCCGGTGACGGTCCTTTCGGGCTTCCTCGGCGCCGGCAAAACCACCCTGCTCAACCACATCCTGCGCAATCGCGAAGGCCTGCGCGTGGCCGTCATCGTCAATGACATGAGCGAAGTCAATATCGATGCCGAAGAGGTGCAGCGCGATGTCGCGCTGCACCGTGGTCGCGATGAGTTGATCGAGATGAGCAACGGTTGTATCTGCTGCACCCTGCGCGCCGATTTGCTCGAGCAGATCAGTATGCTCGCACGCCAACAGCGTTTCGATTACCTGCTGATTGAATCCACGGGGATCTCCGAGCCGATGCCGGTCGCGGAGACGTTCGCCTTCCTTGACGCTGATGGCTTCAGCCTCAGCGAACTGGCGCGCCTGGACACCTTGGTGACGGTGGTCGATGGCAGTCGCTTCCAGGAACTGCTCGAATCGCCGGACACCGTTGATCGCGACGACGCCACGCCAGACGCACCCAAGCGCCACCTGGCCGATCTGCTGATCGAACAGGTGGAGTACGCCAACGTCATTCTCGTCAACAAGCTGGACCTCATCGATGCCGCGCAGTACCAGGCCGTGCAGGCGATCCTCACAGGGCTTAACCCGACGGCGCGGATCATGCCGATGGCCCACGGTAACATCCCATCAGCCAGCCTCCTCGGCACCCATCTGTTTGATTTACCCAGCCTCGCGGCGTCGCCGGGCTGGATGCGGAAAATGGAAGCGACCGACGCGCCGTTGTCCGAATCGGACACCTATGGCGTGACGTCCTGGGTGTACCGTGAGCGCGCGCCTTTCCACCCGCAACGGTTGCTCGACTTTCTCCAGCAGCCCTGGTGCAACGGGCGGTTGCTGCGCAGCAAAGGTTACTTCTGGCTCGCCAGCCGCCACCTGGAAACCGGCCTGCTGGTGCAAAGCGGCAAGCGGTTCCAGTGGGACTATGTCGGGCGCTGGTGGAACTTCATCGAGCCGTCGCAATGGCCCCGGGACGAATACCGGCTGCGGGGCATCAGGGCCAAATGGGACAGCGTGGTCGGCGACTGCCGGCAGGAGTTGGTGTTTATCGGCCAGGGACTCGACACCGACGCGTTACAGCGCGAGCTCGACCACTGCCTGCTGAGCGCGCCGGAAATCGCCGCCGGCCCACTGGCCTGGCAAGCGCTGCCAGGGGCGACAGCCTTTGACCAACAGGCCCTTGCCCGCATACCCACACAGCCCATGGCGATTGACCCCATTTGATCCGAGATAGAGGTGCCCCATGCTCTTTTTCAGCCGAACCAGCCGCTGGGTATTGGCTCCGCTTGCCGACAGACTGGATGAGCCTGACCAGGCGAGTACACCGCTGTCGTCGAGCAACCCGTTATTGCGTCGCATCCTGGCGGGCGTAGAGACATTGCTACAAGAGCGGCGAGCCCTGAAAGCACAGACACACGCGCTGGCATTGGAAGCCACCCAACTGGCCGAGCACCTGGCCCGCCGCGACGCGCTTTTACAGGAGCAGGAGGCGCGCTGGGCACTTATCGCTCAAGGCGCAGGTGACCTGTTTTGGGAACTGCAACCGGCAGGTGTTGCTGCACCCGCACCGGAGTGGGCCATGAGGTGGACAGGGTCCGCGTCGATCCCGACCCAAGGTATTGATCAACTTGGCCGCTGGAACGAGCACCTGCACGCGACGGACCGGCAACGCCTTCTCGACGCGCTGGCCCGGCACCTGAGTGATCGCAGCGGGCGAACGCCCTTTGCGCTGGACGTACGCATGGCCCTTGCATCAGACGGTGACTATCGTTGGCGCAGGATCAGCGGTGTGGCGCGCCGGGATGCGCAAGGCGTACCGGTCGCCATCGGCGGAAGCCTGCGTGACATTCATGAACAGCGCCTGCACGAAGAGTCACTCGAACTGGCGGCCACACGCTTCGAGATTTCCCGTGAAATGCTCCATGACGGGCTCTGGGACATAGAGGTGGTGGCGGGTGATCCGGCGAACCCGAACAACACCATCTGGTGGTCTTCGCAAATGCGGCGACTGCTGGGGTACACCACGGTTGAGGAATTTCCCAACACATTGGAAAGCTGGACCTCACGCTTGCATCCAGACGACAGCGCACGGGCAATCGCGGCGTTTGTCGCCCACGTCGAAGACCGCAGCGGAAAAACACCCTTTGATGTCGATTATCGGCTCAAGCACAGCAGTGGCAATTACCGCTGGTTTCGCGGCCGTGGGCAAACGCGACGCGCAGAGGACGGTTCCCCGCAAAGAGTGGTGGGCGCCATCACCGATATCCATGCCCACCATGAAGAAAACAGCATGCGTGAGGCTCAGGAACACCAGCACCGAGTAATGCAGGAGACCCTGCGCAAGCTGACGCACATTGTCGCCACCATCCAGGGCATCGCCAGCCAGACTAACCTGTTGGCCTTGAACGCCGCCATTGAAGCCGCCCGCGCTGGCGAAGCCGGACGCGGGTTCGCGGTGGTCGCCGATGAAGTTCGCAAGCTGGCGACCCGCACCAGCCAGGCGACCCAGCAAGCGGCCGACATGATGGACAGCTAGCGCCACGGGCCGAGTCGTGAGCAGCGCAACTATTGGCCGTACAAACCCAACAATAAGAACCAGGTGTCGTTATGCGTGATTATCAAGCTGTGGCCACATCCTTCAATTACCAGCAGACCGCCGAACTGGCTTTGCAAGGCGACCTGACTGCCCTGAACGCCTGCGTCGAATGCTGCGACCGGCACGCCCACGACGACGCCGTGGCGTTGTATTGCGAAGCGCAGGATGGCAGCGCCGCCCAATACACATTCAGCCAATTGCAGGCCAGCGCCGCCCGCTTCGGCCATTTTTTGCGCGAGCAAGGGGTAAAACCGGGCGACCGCGTTGCCGGCCTGATGCCGCGCACGGTTGAACTGCTGATTGCCATCTTGGGGACCTGGCGGGTGGGCGCGGTCTATCAACCGCTCTTCACCGCATTCGGTCCCAAGGCGATCGAGCAACGATTGGGCTGCTCCAACGCGCGCTGGATCGTGACGGATGCGCAGAACCGTCCCAAGCTGGATGAGATCGGCAACTGCCCAAGCGTGATCGTAACCGGCGAGGGCCCGCAGAACCCCGGCGACTACCCGTTCTGGAGCATCCTGGACGGCCAAGACGTCGAGTGCGAACCGGTACTGCTGGACGCCAGCGCGCCATTCCTGCTGATGTGCACATCGGGTACCACGGGGCCGGCCAAGCCTCTGGAAGTGCCGTTGCGCGCCATTCTCGCCTTCAAGGGTTATATGCGCGACTCCATTGGCCTGCAGCAGGACGACCGGTTCTGGAACCTGGCCGATCCCGGCTGGGCCTATGGCCTGTATTACGCGGTGACCGGCCCGCTGGCCTGTGGTCATGCCACGCTGTTCTACAACGGCCCTTTCACGGTGGAAAGTACCTGCCGAGTCATTGCCAAGTACGCCATCAGCAATCTGGCCGGCTCCCCAACGGCCTATCGCCTGCTGATCGCCGAGGGGGCAGCGTTCGCCGACGCCGTGCGCGGCCGCCTGCGTGCCGTCAGCAGTGCCGGCGAGCCGCTCAACCCACACGTGATCCGCTGGTTTGCCGAGCAGCTCGGCGTGACCATTCACGATCATTACGGTCAGACGGAAATCGGCATGGTGTTGTGCAATCACCATGGTTTGCGTCACCCGGTCCGTGAGGGCTCGGCGGGTTATGCGGTGCCCGGCTACCGCATCGTCGTGCTGGACGAGGCGCATCGGGAATTGCCAGCGGGTCAGCCGGGCGTCCTGGCGGTGGATCGCGAGCGCTCGCCCCTGTGCTGGTTCGATGGCTACCTGGGTATGCCCACCCGGGCCTTTGTGGGGCGCTATTACCTGAGCGGCGACAGTGTGGAGCTGAATGACGACGGCAGTATCAGCTTCGTCGGCCGCAATGATGATGTGATCACGACGTCCGGCTACCGCGTCGGGCCGTTCGACGTCGAGAGCGCGCTGATCGAACACCCCGCGGTGATCGAAGCGGCGGTGATCGGCAAACCTGACCCGCAACGCACCGAGCTGATCAAAGCCTTTGTCGTGCTCGACAGCCAGTACCAGCCCAGCGCCGAGCTGGCCGAAGTACTGCGCCTGCATGTACGGCAGCGCCTGGCTGCCCATGCCTATCCCCGGGAAGTGGAGTTCGTCGAGCAACTCCCCAAGACCCCCAGCGGCAAGTTGCAGCGCTTTATCCTGCGCAATCAGGAAATTGCCCGGCAGCAGGCGCCCGGGACATGAACGCGTGGCCGGTGTGCCGGAGCGCCAGGCGTGTGCGCAATCCGAGGCACGGCGTGTGCTGAACCGATCAGACTTCCAGCGCAAAGCCTCGGAGTTATTCAAGGAGCGCAGTTTCAACCAGGTCAGCATGCGTGAACTCGCCGCGCATGTCGGTATAAGCCCGGGGGCGATCTATCACCATGTGGAAAGCAAAGAGGCGCTGCTTTACGAACTGCTGATGGAGCTGTATCAAACCCTGTTGTCCCAGGTGCACGGCATCAAGAATCGCGGATTGGCACCCGATCAACGCCTGGCCCAACTGATCGACTGTCACCTTCAATTGCATGAACACATGACCGGACACTTCAAGCTGGCGGTCATGGACGCCAATTGCCTGGGCGACTCGATGCAGGCAAGCGTCCAGCAACTGCGGCGTGCCTATGAGTCGGAAATAATGGATCTGATCGGCCAGGCAGGCCATCCACCGGGCGGGCCGTTGCGCGAGGGTGCGCTCACGGCCATTTTGCCCATGCTGAACAGTCTACCCACCTGGTTAAGCCCGATGCTCGATAACGCTCAACGTCGAACCATTACGAAGACCATTGCCTGTGCGGTGTTACAGGCTATTGATTCCCTGCCCTGAGCCCACCATGCCCCATACTGAAACGCCAGCCGGGCCCGGAACGGATTGCCGGAACGCCTCATCAATCAGCACAGAACCCCGAACCGTCAGCGGCGCTGATGCATGGAGTGCAGAATCGCCGCCGATATCTGCTCAAGGGGCAACTCACGCTCCACGGCCCCCAGTTTGAACGCCTCCTTGGGCATGCCATACACCACGCAGGACTCTTCGTCCTGGCCCAGGGTGCGGGCGCCGTTGTCGTGCATTTCCTTCAGGCCCCGGGCGCCGTCGTCGCCCATCCCCGTCATGATGATCCCCAGCGCGTTACTCCCGGCACTGCGGGCCACCGAACGAAACAGTACATCAACGGAAGGTCGATGCCGGCTGACCGGTGGTCCGTCGACAATTTCCACCTGGTATTGGGCACCGCTGCGCTTGAGCACCATGTGCCGACCACCAGGGGCAATCAGCGCACAACCGGGGATAACCCGGTCACCGTTCTTCGCCTCCCTGACCTCGATCTCGCACAATCGATTGAGGCGCTCGGCAAACGCGGCGGTGAAGTGTTCGGGCATGTGCTGCACGATGACGATGCCCGGGCAGACCCTGGGCAAGGCGGTCAATACCAATTCCAGGGCTTGGGTGCCGCCCGTGGACGTACCAATGGCGACAATGTTCTCGGTGGTGCGCGCCATTGCCTGGGCGCCCGCCGGCAATATGACGTCAGCCGTCAGCCTGGCGGGAGCGCGCTCGCTGGAAGGCACCATGCGTTTCATATTGGCCCGCGCGGCGGCCTTGACGGCCCCCGCCAATTCATCGGCACTCTCGGTCAGAAACTGGCGCAGGTTGAGTTGTGGCTTGGTCACAATGCTGACCGCGCCGGCCGCCAGCGCCTGCATGGTGGTGGCCGCACCCTTTTCGGTCAGCGTGGAGCAGATGACCACGGGCGTGGGATGTTCGGCCATCAACTTCTTGAGGAACGTGATGCCATCCATCCGTGGCATCTCCACGTCCAACACAATCACATCCGGCCATTGCTTGTTCATTTTGTCCATGGCGAACACCGGGTCTGCCGCCGCGCCGATAACCTCGATAGCGGGGTCTTGCCCCAGGGTCGCCGTCAGCACCTGACGCACCACGGCGGAATCATCAATGATCAGCACTTTGATAAGGCTCATGTCGCACGCTCTCCATGAGGGCTGCTGGGGGTTCACTTCAAGGCCAGGTAGTTGAGTTCGATTTCGCCGTTGGCCAGATCGAACACAATCGTCCGATAACCCACACCTTCCACATGGAAGTGTTGACACCGCAACTGATGCAGGTCGAGCAGGCGCATGGCCTGTTCGACATTGCGCTGGCCGACGTAATCATTGTCCGAGCGCACAAGCCCGGGAAACATGTTCCCACCGCCGAATACGCTGATCCTGAACTCCGTCGGCAGGGCCTTGATCGACTGTATTCGAGCGAGCAACAGTTCAAAGGCTTCGTTGCCGTAGCGACCATCCAGGACGCCCTGTTTGGTCACGGCGCGCTGTGGCACCAGGTAGTGACACATGCCCCCCAGCAAGCGCCGGGGATGCCAGAACACTAATGCAACACACGATCCCAGCACCGTACGCAGGCGAATCGCACCCGAGCCGAAAAACCAATCGCCGGGATTCAGGAACACCTCGTTGGGCGGTCGACTGTCAGGCATGCGGCCTCCGGTAGATGGAAGGCTTGACCAGTCGCAGCTGATCGGTGATGCCGTTGAGGCTCTCCGAATGGCTGACCAGAAAGTACCCGCCCGGCTTGAGGTGGCTGACCAGGCGCTTGACCACCTGCACTTTGGTGTCGTTGTCAAAATAGATCATCACGTTGCGCAGGAAGATCACATCGAACATCCCCAGTTTCGGCAGCGGGTTATTCAGATTGATCGACTGGAAATCGATCTTCGCCGCCAGTGCCGGGTCGACCATGAAACAACCGTGGTTGGCGCCCACGCCCTTGAGGCAATACTTGTTCAACAGCGCCTCGGGGATGCCGCGTATGCCGTCGAGGGGATAACGCCCAAGGCGGGCTTTTTCCAATACCCGGCTGCTGATGTCCGACGCGACAATCTCCCAGGGCCGGCCGGCGAGGTTGTCTGCCAACACCATTGCCAGGGTGTAGGGTTCTTCGCCGGTCGAGCAGGCGCCACTCCATATGCGCAACGGCCCGCTGCCGCGCAGCTCGGGCAACGCGACATCGCGCAGGAAGTCAAAATGCTTGGGCTCACGAAAAAAGTAGGTTTCGTTGGTGGTCAGCATGTCCACCGCGACCTGCAACTCCACGCTGTCCTTCATCAACACCTTGTAGTACGCACCGTAGGTATTGAGCTTGAACACTTGCAGCCGCTTGGCCAGGCGAGCGCTCACCAACTGTTTCTTGGCGTCGGACAGGCTGATGCCGGCGATTTGATAAATGAGGTCACGGAACTGCACGAACTCGGCGTCAGAGAGGATCACGTTCATCAGGACATTCCCCCAGCCTGTTCAGGCGATCGAAGGTAGCGAAGACTCAAGGTTGGCCAGCGCATCGACCTGTTCCAGGGACAACACGCGACCGATGTCCAGCAACAGCACGAAACCGCTCTCCAGTTTGCCGATGCCCAGTAAAAAGTCGGCCCTGACATCGGTGCCGAAATTCAACGAGGGTTCGATGTCCTGGTCGGCGATCTCCAGGACCTCGCTGACCGCATCGACAATGATGCCCACCGGCTTGCGCTGGGCATTGGCCTGTACCTCAAGGATCACAAAGCAGGTCCTTGGAGTCTGCACCGTGCGTTCGCCACGGAAGCGCACCCCCAGGTCGAGCACGGGCACCGCCGCGCCGCGCAGGTTAATCACCCCGCGTATGCTGGGAGGCAGCAACGGCACGCTGGTGATCGGCCCGTATTCGATGATTTCCCGAACGTTGAGCGTGCCCACGGCGAACATCTCCTCCCCCAGCACAAAGGTAAGGTACTGGCTCGGGCTCGAGACGCTGGCATTGCCTGGACTGTCGATGGGTGGGGCCATGATTCACCTCGGTTCAAATACGTTTTCGTCTTCATCAGGGGCGCTTCGCACCCCGGCGCGGGACAAGCCCGCTCACCACAACAGCCCTATCCGCCGGGGGGGGTTCAGCGTTGAGATACCTATACAGAGATCAGGCCTGCTATCTCATCGACACACAGCACATGCTCGATCTGCAGGAGCGTGACGAACTCGCCTCGCACCTTGGTCATCCCCCCGATGAAGTCGGTGCGAATGTGATTGCCGAACGCCGGAGCGGGCTTGATATCGATCTCGAGTATCTCGATCACTTCGCTGACCGAGTCCACCACCACCCCCAAGACCTGGGATTCGCCCTCCTTCGCCGCCTCAAGGATGACGATGCAGGTGCGACTGCCCAGTACCGTCGTGCCCTTGCCGAAACGCGCCTTGAGGTCCACGACCGGCACTACCGAGCCGCGCAGGTTGATAACCCCCCGCAGGAATTCCGGCATCATCGGTACGCTGGTCACCTGGTTGTATTCGATGATTTCACGAACGCTCAGGGTATTGACCGCGTACATCTCCTCGGCCGCCAGGAAGGTCAGGTACTGCAAGGGTTCATCCACTGGCGACACAGGTTCGACAGCGCCCTGCATGACCGCTGAGGTGCCCATGGGTCAACTCCCGAAGCGGACGAAACCGCCGTCCGAGGAGCGACTGTCCAGGTCCTGGGTGGACATGGCTCGGCTGATCTGGGGCATCGAGACATTGCGCCCGGCACGTTTGCTTTGCACGGTGAAAAACCCCATGAGTTCCTGCAACTGCTCGGCCTGGCCACTCATTTCCTCGGCCGTCGCCGCCAGTTCCTCGGAGGCCGACGCGTTTTGCTGGGTCAGTTGGCTCATCTGCGACATCGCGCTGTTGATTTGTTCGGAACCGATGGATTGTTCTTCCGAGGCAGCCGCAATTTCCTGCACCAGGTCGGAGGTCTTGGCAATCGACGGCACAATCTCGTCCAGCAGGTTGCCCGCCCGTTCGGCCAGGGCCACGCTGTTCTTGGCCACTTCACTGATTTCCTGTGCGGCAATCTGGCTGCGTTCCGCCAGTTTGCGCACTTCGGCCGCGACCACCGCAAAGCCTTTGCCGTGCTCGCCGGCCCGTGCCGCTTCGATCGCCGCGTTGAGCGCCAGCAAGTTGGTCTGGTAGGCAATGGAATCGACGATGCCGATTTTTTCGGCGATGGTTTTCATCGCCGCCACGGTGTCCTTCACGGCTCGACCGCCTTCCGACGCTTCCTTGTTGGCTTTGCCCGCCATGCCGTCGGTGACCTTGGCATTTTCGGTGTTCTGGGAAATGGACGCTGACATTTGCTCCATCGACGCCGAGGTCTGTTCGACCGATGCCGCCTGCTCGGAAGCCGACTGGGCCATGCTTTGGGCGGTGGCGGAGATCTCTTCCGAAGCGCTCGACAGCGAGTCCGCCGAGCCGCGCACTTCGCCGATGATTTCCGAGAGTTTTTCCACGGTGCCATTGACCGAGTGCTTCAGCTCCAGGAACTTGCCCTGGTAGTCGCCGGTAATGCTGCGGGTCAGGTCGCCGGCGGCCATCGCCGACAGCACCTCCATGGCCTCGGTGATCGGTACGATGATCGCGTCCAGAGAACCGTTGATACCGAGGATGATGCGGCGGAAATCGCCCTGGTGCCGGGCGGCGTCAGGGCGGGTGTCCAGCTTGCCGATCAGCGCACTGTCGCTGATCTCGCTGGTATCTTCCACAAGGGCCAGGATATTGGCGCGCAGTTGCTCGACGTTTTCATTGATGAAGGCTTTCTTGCCGGGGAAACGCTCCAGAGGCGCGGACAAATCCCCTTCGCCGAACGCGCGAATACAGGCCATGGCCTTTTTCTTCACGTTGATATGGCCGTTGACCATGTCATTGATGCCCTGGCCGATATCCCGGTACGAACCCGAGAAGCCCTGGACGTCAATCATCACGTCAATGTCACCTTTTTCATGCTCGCTGGACATGTGCTGCATTTGATTGATCAGCGCCAGGATGTTGGTGCGCAACAGCTCAATGTTGTCGTTGATAAAGGCTTTTTTGCCGGGGAATTGTTCCAGGGGCGCAGACAGATCACCGTTACCGAAGGCGCGTATGCAGGCCATGGCTTTTTTCTTCACCGCGATGTGGCCGTTGACCATATCGTTGATGCCCTGGGCCATGGAGCGGTAACTGCCATGAAAACGGCCGGCATCGATCTGTGCATCGATCTCGCCCTTGTCGTGTTCACTGGACATACGGTCCATCTCCACGATCAATTCATGCAGGTTCGCGCCCAACTGCTGCATGCTCGCCATCAGGCTGGTGGTGTCTCCCGCCTTGAGCGTTGCCTTGGCATTCAACTCGCCAGCCGATAGACGTGCCGCATAGGCTTGCACCACGGTAGGTTCCGCCCCGAGCCGGCGCATCAGATTGCGCCCCAGCAAGACACCGATCAGCAGCGTAGCCACCAGGGTCAGGCCGCTCACCAGCAGGATGAGGGTGCGTGCGTTCTTCTCGGTGGTGGTGGCAAGCACCTGGCCCTTGCGCCCCAGTTCCAGGTTGTATTCACGCAGCTCGCCGATCGCCGCGAGCACGGCGGTCTGCAGGGGCTGGCTCGTCTCGATCAATGCACGGGCCGAGGCCTGGTCACCGTCATCGATGAGCTTGTCGAAGTGGGTCTGCAACGCCGCAAACTCAGCCAAGTGGCCGCGCAGTTGTTTCAACAACGCCGTATCGTGCTCGTCGGAGGTCAACTCGGCCTGATAGCGATCCAGGGCTTTGCCTACGGCACTGAAATCCTGCGCCACGCTGGCCGCGTAAGCCGGCACGCTGTTTTTATCGGTCTCGTTCAAGCGTTGCCATTGCAAGGCGTGCAGGTCGGTGAAGGCCGCGGCGGCGCGGTCGATCTCCAGCAGGCTGGGCACCGTGTTGACGTTGGCATAGCTGGCGCTCGTATTGATTTCACCGGCCAGGTACAGGCTGGTGCCACCCAACACGCAGACACCCAGCATGGCTGTGAAAACCAGCAACATGATATTTCTAATAACAGTCATGGCGAGGCACTCCTGATGACGCTTCAATGAGTCGATAAAGGGCTTGGGATCGAACGATGTGGGGTTTCCTTGGCAACCTGTCCTAGCAAATTCGGGATATCCAGGATCAGCGCAACGGCTCCACTTCCGAGGATGGTGAACCCGCCCAGCCCATGGGCATCACCAAACACTTTGCCCAGTGGCTTGATCACGGTTTGGAACTCCCCCTGCAGGCGATCGACCACCAGGCCGGCACGCAAGCCTGCGTATTGCACGACGACCACGTTTTCCCGGTTGCCTCCAGGCTCTTGCACATCAAACATGTCGCGTAGCCGCAGGATTGGCAGCACCTCGCCCCGCAGGTCCAGGTAGCCGGTTTCGGTGCCCCGCTGAGGGGCCAGCTCGATACACTCCTCCACCATGTTCAGCGGAATCACGTAAGAAGCCTTGCCCACCCCGATCAGGAAACCGTCAATGATCGCCAGCGTCAGCGGCAGGCGGATGCGCACCGTGGTGCCCTGCCCGACTTCGCTCTCGAGACTGACGCTGCCGCGCAACGCCGTGATATTGCGCTTCACGACGTCCATGCCTACGCCACGCCCGGACAGGTTGCTGACCTGGTCGGCCGTGGAGAATCCCGGCTCGAAGATCAAATTCAGAATGTCTTTGTCCGACGGCTGCTGGCCCTCTCCCACCAAACCACGCTCACGGGCCTTGGCCAGGATCTTGTCCTTGGCCAGGCCACCGCCGTCGTCGGACACCTCGATCACGATGCTGCCGGATTCGTGATAGGCATTCAGGCGTACCGTGCCCTGGGCCGGCTTGCCCCGCTGGAGGCGCGTCGACGCAGGCTCGATGCCGTGGTCCATGGCATTGCGCACCAAATGGGTCAGCGGGTCGCCAATGCGTTCGACGACGGTCTTGTCCAGCTCGGTCTCACCGCCGCCGATGTGCAGCACGATGTCCTTGCCCAACTCTTTTGAGACGTCCCGCACCACCCGCTGGAACCGCGTGAAGGTTGCGCCGATCTGCACCATGCGCAGGGTCAGCGCCGAGTCGCGTACTTCCTCGACCAGCCGCGATAACAGGCTGGTGGCTTCGATCATCTCGCCAATCCCACTGCGTACCGCCACCAGGTTGGCGCCGGCACCGGCAATGATCAGCTCGCCGACCAGGTTGATCAGTTGGTCCAGCTTGGCGGCATCGACCCGAATCAGGTTGCCTTCGTTACTCGCCGCGCTTTTGCCGGCCTTGACCGGCGGCGTTGTCGAATCCTGGACATCAGGCTCGCTGCGCGTTTCGACCGGTGCCTGCTCGGCGTCCTGGGTCACGAGCAAGGCCTGGGCCTCGGTCAGTGTGCCGCAACGCACCAGCAGCTCGATCAGCGCGGCGTTGTCTTCCGGCAACTCGTCGAGATGGGTCCGACACGCCTGCACCGTGGCATTCGGCGCAAGGATGCGAACCAGCGCGTCCTCGCGGACAAAATCAAAGGCGCCGTCGATGACCTCCAGGGACGCGTCGCTGGCCAGTGCGAGTTCAAACCCGAGGTAGTTGGTTTCCGGGTCCATGGCGGTCATGGGCGGCAACCCATCGAACAAGGTAACGGTGTGCAGCAAACGCCCCAGCGTGCTCAGATAACGCAGGAACGCCAAGGGGTCCATGCCATTGCGCAACACATCCGGGCCAAAGCGCAGCGACAAATGCCAATGGCCGGGACTGGCGCCTGGCTCATCCGCCGGCGCCGGCGCTTGAAGGGTAGGCGCCGGGGTCGAGACCGCCGCGTCCAGATACAGCGACAGCCGCTCAATGATAGATTGACCCTGAGCCCGCACCGGTTCGTCCAGGCGATCCAGGTTGCCGTCCTCGGCCAGCAGGTCGATCAATTGGCCGATATGGTCACGGGCGTCGAGGAACAACGCACTCAACGCCTCGTCGACGCGCACTTCCAGGCTGCGCACCCGGTCCAGCACGCTTTCGGCGACATGGGTGAACTCAACGATCGGCATCAAGCCAAACAGGCCGGCCGACCCCTTGATGGTGTGGGCCACGCGGAACAGGCCGTTGATGGTGTCCAGGTCCTGGGGCGACTTCTCGATCTGCAGCAGCGCATCTTCCATTTGCAACAGAAGCTCGCGACTTTCGGCAATGAACGTCTGCAGCACGTCATCCATGTTCATACGCTTACGCTCCGACCGACTGGGTGAAACTCGCATTGGTGAAGTAGTCGTCAAGGCCGCTGAGGCGAAAGGCTTCGCTCACCGTCGAACTGGGGTTGCTCAGCAACAGCTGGGTGCCCTCCTTGAGAGACTCGCGCTTGATGAGGATCAACAGCTGCAAACCGGCACTGTCGAGTTCATCGACACTGGACAGGTCCAACTCGACTTCATGGGCCAGGGGAAACAACGACAACAGCACGTCCTTTTGCTCGGCAGCCGTGTAGATCGTCAAGGGGCCCTCCATGACCTGGATTCGACGTAGCATCGGGACGGAGCTTTTCATGCAAACCTCCTGGCCAGCGGTCGCTGGTCATCGCTATGGCAGGATCAACTTGGAGACGGCAGTCAGCATTTGCGCAGGCTGGAAGGGCTTGACCATCCAGGCCTTGGCACCGGAAGCCTGGCCTTGCTGCTTCATCGCATCGCTGGCTTCGGTGGTCAGCATGATGACCGGCGTAAACTTGTAGGCCGGCAACAGCTTGGCGGCCTTGACGAAACTGAGGCCATCCATGTTGGGCATGTTCACGTCGCTGACAATCAGGTGGATTTTGCGGCCGTCCAGTTTGCTCAGGGCGTCTTTGCCATCACAGCCTTCGATCACGTCGTAACCGGCGCCTTTGAGGGTGATGCTCACCACCTGGCGGATGGAGGCCGAGTCGTCGACGATCAGAATGGTTTTGCTCATCGGAAAAACTCCTCTAGAAAAACGTGATTTCGTTGGCAGCGGCCTGGGCAGGCGCTTTACCGCCATGAATGGCGTGCTGCTCCGGCATGGTGTAGGCCGTTGACAGCTCCTGCAGCCAACGGTCACTGCTCATTGGCGCCAGGGACTGTCCGCTGAGGCTCGACTCATGACGTTCGTCCAACTGCTGCTGCAACTTGTCGAGGTCGCGGGTAATCAAGGTCAACATCTGGCTGACGCGGTCCTGGAACTGCAGGGCAACCAGCACCTGGGCAATCTCGTCGGCGACGTTGGCGCTCTGCTGCTGCAGGTCATGGCTGTTGCGCACAATGGTCTGGGCGGTTGCGCGAAAATGTTCGATAACCTCCGACACCACGCGCTCCGAATCGGCGAGGGTCAGGGTGTCTTGTTCGGCGTGGTGGCGGGACATCTGCACCGTACGGGCGATGGCGGCGTTGACGGTGATCACGGTTTCGCTGATCTTGCGCCCGGTCTCGCCGGACATGCTCGACAACTTGCGCACTTCATCGGCGACCACCGCAAACCCTCGCCCCGCCTCCCCGGCTCGCGCAGCTTCGATAGCCGCGTTGAGGGCAAGCAGGTTGGTTTGACTGGCGATGTCGCCGACAAACTTGGCCATCTGCTGAAGCTGCTCGGTGAAGCCCGAGAGCTGCATGACTTCCTTGAGCTCATTCTCCTTATTGGTGAGCGCGGCGCGCAGGGCCACGACGATGGAATTGAGGTCACGCTGGCCGACCTCCAGCAAGTCGACCAATTGTTGCGAAGCGTCCTGGCCGCCATTGCTGGAGACGCTGTGGCTGATGTTGGATGACAGCGCGCCAAAACGCTCGCTGAGGCTGAGAATCGAGGTTTCACTGATCGAACGCGCCGCTTCTATCTGCCGCGACCAGATCGGCAGCACGCTGACGCACACCTGTGCCAGGCCGTTATCGACGGCCAGCGTCGGAGCAATGGATGCCGGTTGATCGAGCTGCTGTTGCAGGCCACGCCACTGCGCCCGGCACCTGCTGTTTGCCCACAGGCCCATGCCGATACACAACGTAAACAAGGCGCCACCAGCGGCCAGCGACACCATGCTGAAGCGCTCGCTCCAGGCAATCGCAAGCCCGCCCAGCAGACCCGCGAACGCAACCGGAAACAGGGTCAAAGCAGCGGAAGGGGGTGGTGTCGGTGCGCTCACGGTTTGTCTCCCTGTCAAGGCATGTCGTCACGACCTGACCGGCCATTCGACTGCTTGAAAGAGATACTGGCCCGATAATGGCACTGCAACCATCGGAGCATCCCTATTCTGGGGTAGGGATACTGGAAAACCGCCTAGGAAAATCCCTACCCCCGTACACGCTTCACGAAATACCCAGGGTCATGGCGAAGCGCACAATGTCTGCGGTGGAGGAAAACCCCATTTTTTCCATCAGCCGGGTCTTGTGGGTGCTGACCGTCTTGTTACTGATGACCAACTGCTCGGCGATCTGGTTGACGCTCATACCGTGCGCCAGCAGGCGCAGGATCTGGAACTCGCGATCGGACAAACTCTCGACAAAGGTCTGCTGCTTCAAGCCACTGCTTTGCAGCGCGATCTGTTCCGCCAGCCCGGGGTCCAGGTAGCGTTGGCCACTGACCACTCGACGCATCGCGACCAACAGGGTTTCGGGATCGCGGTCCTTGGTCAGGTAGCCAAGTGCACCGGCGCGTAATGCCCGTTGCGCGATATGGATTTCGTTATGCATGCTCAACACCAGAATCGGCAGTTTCGGGTATTGGGTATGCAGGCGCGCAATCAGAATCTCGCCGCTGATACCCGGCATATTCATGTCGAGCAGCAACAGGTCGATCTCGACTTGGCGCAACAGTTCGATCAGTTGCGTGCCACTCTCGGCTTCGGCCACCACCTGCACGTCGGCGACCAGCGAGAATAGTTGCTTGAGCCCTTCGCGCATGATGGTGTGGTCATCGGCGATCAGCATGCGAATCATCAATACCTATCCTTGTGCATCGGAATGAACGCCTGGACCGTAGTGCCCTGCCCAGGATGACTGAAAATGATCACTTTGCCGCCCAGCATCAGGCCGCGCTCACGCATGCCGGCCAAGCCCAGGGTCTGGCGGCCGACGGCATCGGGGTCAAAGCCCTTGCCGTTATCCTGGACCTCGAGCACCCAGTGCGTCTCCTGCGGGCTCAGGGTGACGCTGACCTGCGTCGCTTGGGCATAACGCGCGATATTGGTCAGCGATTCCTGCACGATGCGAAACGCTGCGGTCACGTGGGTATCCGGAAGGGTCAGGGGAATCAGCGGCAGGTTCAACGCACAGGGAACCTGGGTCAGGGTGACGAATTCGGCTGTCAGCCATTCAAGACCGGACACCAGCCCCAGGTTCAGCGCGGAGGGGCGCAGGCTCGTGGACACATTGCGCACGACCTGGATGGTCTTGTCGGTCAGCCCCATCAAGCGCTCGACCTGAGGGGTGAGCTCAGGCGTATCGGCGCCGAACTGAAACCTCAGCAACGAGATGCCCATGCGCAGCGCCGTCAGGTGCTGGCCCAGTTCGTCATGGATCTCCCTGGCAATCAGTTTGCGCTCCTCTTCCCGCGCCGTTTCCCGGCGGGTCGACAGGTCGCGTAATTGTGCGTTGGAATTGGCCAGGCGCCGCTCCGCCGCGCGCAGCTTGGAAATATCGCGCCCGACGGCCAGCACGCTGACGACGCGCTGGCCGTCGACCTCGGGAACAAAGTGGATCAACACCACCTTGGGCGCGGTTTTCAAACCCGACAATAAGAACTCCTGTTCCGTGGCTTTATTCTGGCGAATCACCTGGGCCACCAATTCTCGAAAAAGCTGGGACTGGGCGTTCAGGGGCACCACTTCATCCATGGGCATGCCCATCAGTTCCGGCCAGGCCCCGCCCACCCATTTTCGCAACTGCGCATTGACGTAAAGCACCTCCCCGAGAACACTCAAGCGCGCGACGGCGTCCGGGCTGTTTTCCACCAGGGCGTTGATGTCGTGCTGGCGTTCCAGTTCTTTCTGTCGGGCCCGGGTCAAATGGGTCACATCACGACCGATCACCAAGACCCGCGGGCCCAAGCTGCCCGAGTCGGCGACCGGCACCAGGGTAAAGTGCAGGTTGCGCACTTCGTTGCGCAGCACCATGCCCTCCTCTGACTCCACCACCCGTTCGGCGGCCCTGCATTGGTCATGAAGGGCCTGGATTTTTTCCGCGTTGAGCCGGCCAAATATCGACGCCAGCGCCTCGCCAATAACCTCGCCATGGGGTTTCCCAAGTACCTGCAACAAGGCCGGATTGACCTCGACACAACGCAGCTCACCCCGTGGCGCTGCTTCCAGCAGGCACAACATGTCCAGGGTATGGTCGAAAATATCCCGGTAGCGGCGCTCGCGCTCCCTGAGCAAGGATTCGGAGCGCCAGCGTTCAATGGCAATCGCGGCAATGTGGCAGGTCTGGCGCACGCGCTGCAGGTCGCTCTCATCCAGCGCAGAGCCGGGCGAGCGCGACAACGCGAAAGCCCCAAGGGTCTGCCCCTGATTGTCGAGGATGGGCTCGTACCAGCAGGCGGAAGAAGGCTTGGATACCGACGAATCGAGGCTTTGCGGTTCAGCAAGCACTACGCCACAGGAACAGTGAGGCAAGGCCAGTTGAAGATAGCTCACCAGCAACCCCAGGGTTTCGTCCAGTGAGGCGCCCGTGGCCATTGTTTCGAAGATGCGCAGACGTGCGTCCTCAAGCACTTGCTGTTTGCGCAACTCAGTGATGTCGTGGGCCAGTGCGAGCACGCCTGCCACCTCACCGGATGGGCTGCGTTCAGCCATCAGGCTGACGACACAACTCACCGCTTCACCACCGGGGCCGGCCGGCCAACTGTTGAGGAATTGAGCGGTCTCGCCTGTGGATGCCACATGACGCAGATAGTCGAGGTAATCGCCGGGCTGCTCCCTGGGGCTGGCGCCTATGGCCTCGTCATAAGACATGCCGGTCAAGAGCAGGAACGTCGGGTTGACGTACGTACGCAACAGGTTGCGATCGTAGCGAACAATGATGTTGGGGGAATTCTCCGCCAGGGTGAGGAATTTCAGCTCGCTGCCCAGCAAGGTTTCGCGAAGCTGCCAGTTCTCGGTGATGTCTTCCAGTTGGGAGACAAAACAGATCGGCTGCCCCTGGTCGTCCCGCACCAGCCCCACGGTCAGACGCACCCAGACAACCTGGCCGTCGTGGTGGATGTAGCGTTTATGCAAGGTAGCGCCCTGCCGTGCACCGCCCTTCAACTCTTCTATCAGCTGCTTGCCCACTTCGCGGTCTTCGGGGTGGGTCAAGGCCATGAACGTGGTGTTTTGCAGCTGTGCCTCGCTGTAGCCAAGCAGCCTGCAAATGACGCTATTGGCCCTCAGCCAACGACCGTCCAGTGACACGAGGGCCAAGCCAGTGCCGGAGGAATCGAAAATGGCTTCAAGGGGGATCTCGGAGAAGCGCTCGCTGTGGGAATGCGCGGTTGGGGGCCCAGGCAGGGGAAGGATTTCAACAATAAAATAGTCGTCGCGCCACGGTGTCATCGACAGGTTCAACCGGCCGGACTGCCTCGCGGTCGCCTCGAAACACACCCGGGATTGCCCATCGGCCTTTTCCAGCGCCGCATAAAAAAGCTGGCTGTCCTGCGGGCGCAGCAAGGAGAGAAACTCGGTGTTTGCCTCAGGAGAGACGCCGTTCTGACACTGCAACGTTGAAAACGCAGGGTTGCCCAACACGACCCGTGCAGATCGATCCAGGACCACAACCGCACCCGACAGGCAGGCAAATACGCCTTTAAGGGTTTGCAGCACTTCCTTGACTGCCATTACCGCTCCTGCATACGTCCACGCTTACGATGAAGACCCCACCGTAAATACTTCAAAAGTTGTTGCTGGTTCGGCCCATAAAAGCCTGGGTATCTGGCGAAGCCGGTAACCGAACCAGTCAATTGAATGTATGCCCAACGGGTGCCCACAAAAACAACACCCTATGGATAGCGTTGCCCGGCACTTGATGGAGACTATCGTAGTCTCATTTACGGCCGGCGCCAGCCAGACTGAAGATTTACGTTCAGCCGCAGGGAATCCTCACGCCGACCTCAGGCATGCCACCCCACGTCGATGTTTTGGATGTCGAACACTCAACCCACGCCAAGGCCCTGCACATAATAAAAATAGATGATCTTATAAATTTACAAGATAACAATATCTAATAATTAGCTTATTCCAAAAAAGACTTTCCCCACGGTTTTTTATAGGGATATCTTCATTCCACACACCGACCCCATGCCTGGCGGAGGACGTACCCCCGATCACCAGGAGCCTTCAGCAGGCTTACATGGACCCTTCCCGACATGCCAGACATCGCCGCCCCCCTACCCCGCAGAAGATTCCACCTGTCACTGCTGACCAGTTCCCTGCTGCTGGCCGGCGCGCCCTCCTTCGCCGAAGCCGCCGCCGACGAGGCCAAGCTCGATACGGTGACCGTGATCTCCACCGGTTTGCGTGGCCAGCAACGCACCGTGGCCGACAGCCCGGCACCGATTGACGTGATCAACAGCGAACAGTTGCTCAAGACCGGGCGCGCCGAGTTGTCCGAGGCGATTGCCAAGCTGCTGCCGTCGTTCAACTTCGGCACCAATATCGCCGGCTACAACTCGGTGACGCGTCCGCTGAGCAACCGCAGCCTCGGCCCGGCCTATACCCTGGTGTTGGTCAACGGCAAACGCCGGCACAACGGCGCCACCGGCCAGCGCGGGTCGATCGACAACAGCGGCGCCAATGCGGTGGACATCGACCTGATCCCGGTCAGTTCGGTGGACCACATCGAGGTGCTTAAAGACAGCGCGGCGGCCCAGTACGGTTCCGATGCCGTGGCCGGGGTGATCAATATCATCCTCAAGACCGGCAACAGCGGCGGGCATCTGGAAACCAGCTACGGCCAGTTGTTTTCCGGCCAGGGTGAGACGATCAAGGTGGCCGGCGACCAGGGTTTCAAGCTGGGCGACGGCGGCTTTTTCCACCTCTCCGCCGACGCCCGCAAACGCGGCGAGGCCGCGTGGAACGACAAGGCCGACAGCAGCGTACGCGCCTTCAACGACCCGGCCAGGGAAGCGGCCTGGGACCGCGTGGCAATCAAGAACGGCGACCCCGACCTGAAGGCCTTCAACCTCGCCTACAACACCGAACTGCCCCTGGAAGACCTGACGCTCTACTCGTTCTCAACCTACGGCGAGCGCGATGCCGAGGCCGCCAACTACTTCCGCCTGCCGACCGGCCGGGCCGCCGTGCCCGAGGTGTTCCCCGACGGCTACTACCCGCTGAACAACATCAAGGACCGCGACTACCAACTGCTGTTCGGCGGCAAGGGCCAGGCGGCCGAGTGGAACTGGGACCTGAGCACCACCTACGGACGCAACAACGTCCACCATTCCAGCGACCTGAATATCAACCCGTCCCTGGGCACCGCCTCGCCGACCAGGTTCGACAACCTGGCGACCTTTCGCTTCGAGCAGTGGGTGAACAACCTGGACGTCACCCGCCGCTACGACAGCCTGTTCAACCTGACCTCGCCGGTGCAAGTGTCGGCCGGCCTGGAGCATCGCTGGGAACATTTCAGCACCTTCGCCGGTGACCCCGAAGCCTATATCACCGGCACCTACCCGGCGGCATCGGGCGCACAGGCGGCGGTGACGATTCGCCCGGAGGATGAAGTCAGCCTGATCCGCAACAACTACGCCGGCTACCTGGACCTGGGCTTCGACCTGACCGAACGCTGGTTTCTCGACGTCGCCGGGCGCATCGAACATTACGATGACGACTCGGGCAACACCTTCGGCCTCAAAGTGAATTCGCGCTACGAGTTGACCGACAGCGTCGCCGTGCGCGGCACCGTCGGCACCGGCTTCCGGGCGCCATCCCTGACCCAGATCGGCTACACCGTGGCCGACAACCGGGTGGCCGTCGACGTGAACGGCAACGTGGTGCCCGCCGTGACCCGCCTGACCCCGTCGGGCAGCAACCTGGCCAAGGCCTTGGGTGGCGATGACCTCAAGCCGGAAAAGTCACGCAACCTCGGGCTGGGCTTGACCTGGCAGCCGGCACCGCGCACCAGCATCACCGCCGACGCTTACCTGATCGACATCGACGACCGCATCGCCCTGACCAGCAATATCTACGATCAGGGCAACGGCGTGATCAACGGCATCCTCACCGCCCAAGGCGTGCCCTCGGGGACCTGGGTCAACTACTACACCAACGCCTTCGATACCCGCACCCGTGGCCTGGACGTGGTCGCCGACCACACCACGCCGCTGGATGCCTGGGGCGATGTGCGCTGGAGCCTGGGCTTCAACTGGAACAAGACCACTATCGAAGGCACACGGGACACCCCGAGTGCGCTGGCCAACTCCGGCGTCACCCTGGTGGGCCGCGACCGCGAAGGCGATCTCACGCAAGCCTCGCCCAAGACCAAATGGATCCTGGGCGCCAACTGGAAGGTCGAGGACCTCGCAGTGAACCTGCAAACCAGCCGCTACGGTGCGGTCAAGACCCTGGCGGTAAACCCCTCCGGCGACCGCAGCTTCGGTGCGAAATGGATCACCGACCTGGACGTCAGCTACACCTTCGTCGACCAGATCACCGTCAGCATCGGCGGCACCAACATCTTCGACGTGCGCCCCGACCGGCACGCCGTCTACAGCAACCTGGGCCTGGCGCCCTACGGTAACCCGCCGTTCTACCCCGGCGGTGGCTACTGGTACACCAAGCTGGCCTACGACTTCTAAGCCAATCGCCATACGAGGGCATCCCATTGAACACCTCCAACTTGATGAGCCGTCTATTGGCCCCTTGCGTCCTGATGTTGAGCCTGGCCGCCTGCTCACCTGCGGGCAGTGACAGCCAGGCCGGCAAGACCCTGAACATCGCCTTCTTTGGCGACAACACCATCCTGGTCAGCATTGATCCGTTCCAGGTCTACTGGCTCGAACACCGGGTGCTGCTGCGCAATATCGCCGAATCCCTCACCGACCAGGACCCGCAGACCGGCAGGATCATTCCCTGGCTGGCGAAAAGCTGGGAAGTCAGTGACGACGCGTTGACCTACACCTTCCACCTGCGCGACAACGTCACCTTCAGCAACGGCGAACGCTTCGATGCCAAGGCCGTGAAAACCGCGTTTGACAGCAACAAGGCACTGGCGACCGAGCTGCCGGCCACCTTCGGCGCGACGTACCTGGCAGGCTTTGATCACGCCGAAGTGGTCGATGACTTGACCGTCAAGCTGGTGCTCGCCAAACCCAATGCGGGCTTCCTGCAGGCGACCTCCACGACCAACCTGGCCATCCTCGCGCCGGCCTCCTACGCGCTGAGCGTCAAGGAACGCTCACTCGGCAAGATCATCGGCACCGGCCCGTTCGTATTGGCCAGCTACACCCCGGAAGTCGGCGCGCACCTGACCAAGCGCAAGGGTTACGCCTGGGCGTCGGCCAATATGAAAAACCAGGGCGAAGCGCACCTGGATGCGGTGGACGTCACCTATATCCCCGAGGAAAGCGTGCGTAACGGCCTGTTCCTGCAAGGCAAGGCCGACATCCTGTGGCCCCGCAACCCGTTCTCGGAAGTCGACCTGAAACTGTTCCAATCCAACGGCGCCACCATCCAGAGCCGCTCGCTGCCGGGGCCCTCCCTGAACCTGTTGCCCAACACCCGTGGCGGTCGCGTATTGGCCGATAAACAGGTGCGTCTCGCCGTGCAGAAAGCCATCGACCGCAAGAGCTACGCGAGTACCGTCTACAACGACGAGTTCGCGGTGGTAGACGGCATCTTTGATGTGACCACGCCTTACTTCAAGAGCCAGGGCGCCAAGCTCGCCTATGACCCGGTGGGCGCCGAGCGCCTGTTGGACGCTGCCGGCTGGGCCAAAGGCGCAGACGGCTATCGGCAGAAGGACGGTAAGCGCCTGAGCCTGAACTACAACGTCATGCAGGCCGAGACCGCCGGCGATGTGCTGCTGCAGGACCAACTGCGCAAAGTCGGCATTGAGGTAAAACTCAGCGTGGTAACGCGTGCCGAATGGGTCGCCAACAACTCCGCCGGCAACTACGACCTGACGATCAGCTACATGACCCGCGCCGATCCGATCATCCTGCAAACCATCCTTGATCCACGTACTGCCAACAGCTCAACCGTAGCGACGAACATCTTTGAGCCGCAGGTGCTTGAGCGCGCCAAGGGCCTGTTTGACGCCGGCATCACCGCCACCCAAAGCGCTCAAAGGGCGGCAGCCTACGGCGACCTGCAGGACCTGCTGATCGACGAGGGCTCGGCGTTCCCGGTGTATGAGCGCGTGTGGCAGGCCGCGACGTCGCCCAAGGTGAAAAACTTCCGCTGGACCGCCGAAGGCTTCGCGCTGCTGGGCGATATCGAGGTCGGCACGCCATGAGCCGCTACCTGATCGGCCGGGTCGGCCAGGCGCTGCTGGTGCTATGGGGGGCCTATAGCATCACCTACTTCATCCTTTATCTGCTGCCGGGCGATACCTTGTCGATCATGCTCAGCGCGTCCGGCATGGAAGCCGACGCCCTGTCGGTGGAAGACCTGGCCAAGGCGCGCGCCTACTACGGCTTGGACAAAGGCCTGTTCGAGCAATATATCGACCTGCTGCTGGGGGCATTGCGCGGGGACTTCGGGCAGTCGCTGTCACTCAATCGCCCGGTGGCCGAATTGCTCGCCGAACGCCTTCCCCAGACCCTTTCCCTGGCCGGCCTGGCGATTGTGCTCTCGCTGCTCGGCGGTATCGGCCTGGCTTACCTCACCGCGTATATCCGCTGGCAACCGCTGAAAAAGGCATTGGCGCGCTTGCCGTCCCTGGGCTTTTCGGTGCCGGTGTTCTGGATGGGGTTGCTGTTGATCCAGGTGTTTGCGTTTGGCCTGGGTTGGTTTCCCGCCACTGGCAGCCGCGGGGTTGAAAGCCTGGTGCTGCCGGCGATCACCCTGGCGATTCCCAGCGCAGCGGTGTACGCCCAAGTGCTGCAACGCAGCTTCCAGGGCGTGTGGAAAGAGGCCTATATCCTCACTGCGTACGCCAAGGGCTTGAGCCGGGGCCAGGTGCAGGCGCGCCACGGGTTCAGGAACGCCGCGCTGCCGATCCTCACCCTGATCGGCCTGCAGGTGGGTAACACCGTGTCCGGCGCGGTGCTGGTGGAAACCATCTTCGCTCGCTCCGGCATCGGCCGCCTGGCCCAGGAAGCGGTGCTGCGCCAGGACATTCCGGTGGTGCTGGCCATCGTCGCGGTCTCGGCGGCGGCATTTGTCCTGGTGAACCTGCTGGTGGACCTGCTTTACCCCTGGCTCGACCCGCGCATCTCCCACACGCCCAAGGTGTCCTAGACCATGACCACGCTTACCCGGAAACTGATCCGCAGCGAACCACTCTGGCGCCGCCGCAGCCCCTTACAACGCGCAACGGCGACACTCCTGCCATTGCTGCGCCGCCCAGGGTTCAGCCTGGCGGTGCTGGTGGTGCTGTTCTCGCTGGTCGCCGCCGTGACGCCGCAGTTGCTGAGCAGCTTCGACCCTTACGCCACCGCGCCCGCCGCCAAACTCAGCGCCCCCAACCTGACCCACTGGTTCGGCACCGATGAGCTGGGCCGCGACCTGTTCACCCGCGTGGTCTACGGCGCCAGCCTGTCAGTGCTGGCCGCCTCCCTGGCGGTCGGCATCGCCCTGGTGGGCGGGTTGGGGCTGGGCATTTTGTCCGGGTTTGCCGGTGGCCGTATCGATGCCCTGATCATGCGCTTTGTCGATGTGCTGCTGGCCCTGCCCGGCCTGTTGCTGGCCCTGGCGATTGTCACGGCCATTGGCTTCGGTACGGTACCCGTGGCGATTGCCGTGGGCATTGGCATCATTCCCGGCTTTGCCCGCACCACCCGTGCCGAAGTGCTGCGGGTGAAAACCCTGCCCTATGTCGAAGCCGCTCGCCTGGGCGGTGCCAGTTGGGGCCGCACGTTGTTGCGGCACATCCTGCCCAACGCCTGGGGCCCGGTAGCCGTGCTGGCGACCCTGGATTTCGGCGCCGCGATCCTCGCCACCGCAGGCTTGAGTTTTCTCGGTTTCGGCGCCGCCCCACCGGCGGCGGAATGGGGCACCTTGATAGCCAACGGCCGCCACTTCCTGATCACTGCTCCGTGGGTGTCCTTGTTGCCTGGCCTGTTCCTGGTGGCCGTGGTGTTCAGCCTCAACCATATCGCCCGCACGTTCGAGGAGATCCAGCGATGAGCACCCAGCCGCTTTTAATCGATGTGCGCCAACTGAGTGTCGACTACCGTTCCGGCGGCCAGCTCAATCCGGCGGTGCGCAGCCTGTCGTTTTCACTCACCCAGGGCGAGACCGTGGCGATTGTCGGCGAGTCCGGCTCGGGCAAATCCACCCTGGCTAACGCCATCCTAGGCCTGCTGCCCGAGAATGCGCAGATCGGCGCCGGTGAACTGTGGGTGGATGGCCACAACCTGACCCACGCCAGCGAACGGCAGAAACGCAAGCTGCGTGGGCGCACCATCGGCCTGGTGCCCCAGGACCCGATGGTCAGCCTCAACCCCACATTGCGCATCGGCCAGCAAATCGCCGAGGCGCTGGTACTCGCCAAGGGCAAACGCTACCCCGCTGTCGACGCCGACATTGTCGAGCTGCTGCAACAGGTGGGCATCGACAAGCCGGTACTTCGCGCACGCCAGTATCCCCATGAACTCTCCGGCGGCATGCGCCAGCGCGTGCTGATCGCCATCGCCCTGGCCGGCAACCCGCGCCTGATCATCGCCGACGAGCCCACCAGCGCCCTCGACGTGACCGTGCAGCGCAAGATCCTCGACCACTTGCAGCGCCTGGTCAGTGAACGCGGCATTTCCCTGCTGATCATCACCCATGACCTGGGCGTGGCGCTCGACCGTGCCGACCGCATCCTGGTGATGCAACAGGGTGAAGTGGTAGAGCAAGGTCCGCCACGGCAGATCCTCGCGCACCCCAGCCACGACTACACCCGCGCGCTGATCGCCGCCGCACCCGCCTTCGCCAGGCGGCGTGAACCGTTGCTCAACCTCGACCTGGGACGTGAGCCGATCCTGAGCCTGCACAACGTCGGCAAGACGTTTGCCCTGCCCAAGGTCAAGGGCGAGCCCTCGACCTTCGTGGCCCTGGAGGATCTGAGCCTGGAGGTCTACCCCGGCCAGACCCTGGCCATCGTCGGCGAGTCCGGCTCGGGCAAGAGCACCGCGCTGCGTATCGCCCTGGGCCTGGAAAAGCCGACCCAGGGCCGGGTGCGGTTCGAGCAGCAAGACGTCACCGACCTGAGCTGGCGCGACTTCCGCCCGTTGCGCCAACGCCTGCAACTGGTGCAACAAAACCCCTTCGCGGCGCTGGACCCGCGCTTCACGGTATTCGACAGCATTGTGGAGCCGCTGGTGTCGTTTGGCTTGCTCAAGGGCGCCGCCCTGGAGCAGGCGGCGCGGGCGTTGATCAGCCGCGTGCACCTGCCGGTGAGCTTTCTGGATCGTCTGCCCCGTGAACTGTCGGGTGGGCAGTGCCAACGGGTCGCCATCGCCAGGGCCTTGGCGTTGAAACCCGACCTGCTGTTGCTGGATGAACCGGTCAGCGCCCTCGACGTGTCGGTGCAGGCGCGCATCCTCGACCTGCTGGAAGAGCTGCAACGGGAGATGGGCATTGCCTATGTGCTGGTGTCCCACGACTTGTCAGTGGTGGCCAACTTCGCCCATGAGGTGCTGGTGCTGCGCAATGGCCGCGTGGTTGAGCAAGGCTCGGTCGCGCAGATCTTCAACCAGCCGGCCAGCGACTACACCCGCGAACTGATTGCCGCCATCCCTGGCCGGCAACTTACGGCAAGCGCCGCCTGAGGTTTACTGTGCCGAGCAATCACGCGCCACGATGCCCTTCTCCTGGGCATACGCGGCGGACTTGGCTTCGATCAACGGACGCAAGGTGGCGCGATCGGCCTGCAGCCAGTCGGTCACCAGCACCCATTTTTGCCCATCCCACTGCTGCACCCGGGCGGAGCCGCCACCTTCGTGGTCGGCGCAGGACAGCTTCAACGGTGCCAGCAGACCTTCGAAGCCCATGGCCTTGAGGCGCGCGGCGTCGATGTCCAGGTGCTCGAACGCCCAGCGGGTTTCCTCGCCGTTCAGCGCGCGGTTGCCGAATTTGGCCTGGCCGGTGCGCAGCGCTTCGACGGCAATCGCGGCGTTGATCAGGCCGATGTTGTAGTAGACCTTGCCGAAGTAGCTGGGGTCCTTGAGGTTGCTCTTGCCGGGATCGAGGATGAACTGCCTGAGCTTTTTATGAATGTCGAAACTGTCGCCACCGGGGAACGGCGCCAACGCCTGGTAGCCTTTAGCGGCGGTGCCGGCGGGTATCACGTCGGCTTCGGAGCCGGCCCAGACATCACCGATCAGGCGGTCCACGGGGATGCCAAAGCGCACGGCGGTCTTGATGCCGACGGGGGTGGACACGCCCCAGGTGCGCAGGAACACCCAGTCCGGATTGATCTGCCGCACCTGGCGCCACTGGGTCGACTGCTCGTTGCCGGGGTCGGCCACGGGGATCTGGATGTTCTCGAACCCGTATTTTTGCGCCAGCAATTGCATGGCTGCCTGGGTTTCGCGGCCGTAGGCGGAGTCGTGATAGACGGTGACGATCTTCTTGCCCTTGAGCTTGTCCAGGCCGCCTTCGCGCTGGGCGATGTAGTTGATGCCCACCGACGCCTGGCCGTAGTAGTTAAGCAACAACGGGAACGCGTAGGGAAACACGCGGCCATCGGTGGATTCGGTACGCCCGCCGGCGCCATCGATCAGCGGGATGTGGTCAATGGCGGCACGGTCCATCAGCGCATAGGAGGCCGGTGTGCTGTGGGTGAAGAAGAACCCGGTGGGTGCGCCGTCGAGACCGGCTTTGTAGCGCTCATAGCATTCGATGATGCGGTCGGTCTTCCACTCGGTCTCGCACTCCTGCCAGACCAGCTTGACGCCGTTCACGCCGCCTTCGACTTCGTTGATGTAGCGGAAGTAATCAATCTCCCCCGCCCACCACGGAATGCCGCTGGAAGCGTAGGCGCCGACCCGGTAGGTGGCCAGCGGGATGAACTGTTGATCGTTGGCGGCCTGGGCAACCGGCCCGCCCAAGGCGCCGAGTGCCAGCAGGCTGGCGATGACTGTGCGATGCAAGACGTTGTGCATGGGTGTGGTTTCTTATGAAAGGTGAGGTTTCCCTCCCGTTGTCGGGTCAGCGCCAATCGGGTCACAACACAATTCATGCCAAGCCTGGAAGCCCTCAAATTCGAGGGTTGGCGCTGTACCGGTCACCCTTCACGACCAGGACAATCGAACACTTTATTGAACCGCTGTTGCGCTACCAACACTGCGCTCGGTCGTCAGGGTTGACCTGCAACTGAAAAACCTCACCAACCGCTACTACGGGTACGCCTGGTATGGCCCGGACGGCGCCAAAGCGTCGCTGCACTCACCGGGTGACGGGCACACCGAGCCTGGGAGAGGTGCCGAGTGGTGAGGGTGGTTGCTTCCGTGGCGGCCTTCGGGCCGACCATGTCGTTGGCTTTGACCGAGTACATATCCGTTGCTGCGGTCACGGCTGCTTATGGTTCCGCTCTTACAGCGGGTCACTTTTGGAAAAGAGCCCCAAAAGTAACCAAAAGGGCTCTTGCCCCAACACTCGGCACCTCGCCTAGGCTCG
>NZ_CVTH01000087.1:422248-422468 GCF_900005955.1 Pseudomonas sp. 8 R 14
AGAGCCAGAGCCAGAGCCAGAGCCAGAGCCAGAGCCAGAGCCAGAGCCAGAGCCAGAGCCAGAGCAGATCAAAAGATTGCTGACTTCGTCAGCGATTAAGGAAGTAGAAGCCACACCGCGTACGCTTCAAAGATCAGGTCGGCTTTAAGGCCGCCTCGCTTTGTTTTTGATCTGGGATCGCCCCGTCAAACACGCTGGCCGAACGCAGGCTTTGGAGCGT